>JBHJJI010000190.1:0-10582 GCA_050042805.1 Leptolyngbyaceae cyanobacterium | reverse complement strand
CAGGGTATCTTGCTCGCCGCCGACTCCCGTACCAATGCCGGCGTCGATTACATTTCTTCCTATCGCAAGCTGTTCGATTTCTCTGTGCCTCAAGAGCGAGCGCTCCTGCTCTGCACCTCCGGTAACTTGTCAATCACGCAGGCGGTGCTACATGCCCTAGAGCGCGACCTGATTGTCAACGCCGAGGCCAACTTACATACCTTGCCGACGCTGTACGACATTGCTCGCTACATTGGCGACTGCATTCGCAAGCTCCAAGAAATCGATCGCCCCTGGATGCAAAAGGACAAGATTGACTATCAGTGCAGCTTTATGCTCTGGGGGCAAGTGAAAGGCGAAGCGCCGGGCCTGTACATGATTTATAGCCAGGGCAACTGCATCAAAAGCACCCCCGAGACACCCTTTTTGCAAATCGGCGAAACCAAATACGGCAAGCCGATTTTAGACCGCACCCTCACCTACGAATCGGCGATCGAAGATGTGGCCAAATATGCGCTGCTGTCGATCGACTCCACCATGCGCTCTAACCTATCGGTGGGACCGCCGATCAACCTGATCATGTACGAAACGGACAGCTTTGAAATCGTCAACAAGGCCCGGTTTTATGCCGGTGATCCTTATCTAATCAAAATGCGGAAACACTGGGAGGTAGCGCTGCGAGAGGCAGCGGCGAACATGCCCACCATTGAGTGGAATTCGACAGCAGTGCCTGACGGGCCAGATTTGACCGATATTTCCGAACCGTAGATGCCGCCATCATTCTGTCTGGAGAGACCGGCTTTCACCGTTCTCGCGACGGCGGCATGCTGGAGGCTAGATGCCTGGAAACGCTTTCCAGAAGCTGCCGGTTTGAGCCGTTGCCTTGGCCGAGGGGGGGCGATGGCGGCCCCTGTTTTCGCGTCTTTCCAACGCCTTTAGGCTGATTAAGCGTATAGGGTGTTACGGTTTGCAAGCCCGAGAAACAAGTATGACTGGTTCGATTGGCTTTGAGGTTATGCATGCCCTGCTTGGACGGTTATGATCCTGGCGATTTCTTCGATGAGCTGTTTATGGCGATGGGGACCCCACGCCCAGCGGCGGCTGAACTGGTCAAGCGGATTGAGTCTTTATCGATAGAAGAACTGCAGCGACGGCAGCAGGCCGCGCAAAACATGCTGTTTAAGCTGGGGGTCACGTTCAACGTCTACAGCGACAACCAAGGCACCGAACGCATTTTTCCCTTCGATGTGATTCCACGTTTTGTGCCTTATCAAGAATGGGAGCTGTTGGAGCGGGGCTTAAAGCAGCGAATTGAGGCGCTGAACTGTTTTATTCACGACATCTACAACGACCAAAAAATTCTCAACGATAAAGTCATTCCTCGCGAGATGATCGAATCGGCAACAGGATTTTTGGAGCCCTGTATGGGGCTGCAACCGCCGCAAAATATTTGGTGTCACATCACAGGCACTGACTTGGTCAAAGATCGTGATGGCAGCTGGTATGTCTTGGAAGATAACCTGCGCTGTCCGTCTGGAGTTTCTTACGTGCTCGAAAACCGCCGCGTGATGAAGAGTTCGTTTCCGCGCTTTTTTGATGCGCTGGATATTCAACCGGTGGATGATTATGCCAGCCAGCTGTTAGATACACTGCTGAACCTGGCCCCCTCTAATTTGAGTGATCCCTGTGTGGTGGTGCTGACCCCAGGCATTCACAATTCAGCTTATTTTGAGCATTCCTTTTTGGCTCAGCAGATGGGGACTCAACTGGTAGAAGGGCGCGACTTGGTCGTCACCGATGGGTATTTGCAAATGCGCACCACTAAGGGCCTGCGCCGCGTGGATGTAATTTACCGCCGCATTGACGATGACTTTCTTGACCCAATGGCCTTTCGAGCCGATTCCATGCTGGGCGTGTCGGGGCTAATGGAGGTCTATCGCCAGGGCCGGGTGGCGATCGCCAATGCCCCCGGTACCGGCGTGGCCGATGACAAAATGATCTACGCCTACGTGCCCCAAATGATTCGCTACTATCTGGATGAAGAGCAGCTGTTGCCCAACGTGCCGACCTATCTGTGTGAGGACGATAAGCAGCGCGAGTATGTGCTAACTCATTTAGACGAACTAGTAGTGAAAGCCACCGACGCCTCCGGCGGCTACGGTATGTTGATGGGCATGCACGCCACTGAGCCGGAGCGCGCCGCCTTTGCCGAAAAGATTAAGGCCAAGCCACGCAATTACATCGCTCAGCCCACCCTCAGTCTGTCGCGGGTGCCCACCTTGATTGACGGTCAATTTGAGGGCTGCCACGTCGATTTGCGACCGTTCATCCTCAACGGCCAAGATATCTACGTGAATCCAGGGGGATTAACCCGAGTAGCACTGCGGCGTGGCTCGTTGGTGGTCAATTCGTCCCAAGGGGGCGGCAGCAAAGATACCTGGGTGGTGAAGGAGAGCTCATGTTAAGCCGTGTTGCTGATTCGATTTACTGGCTCAATCGGTACGTTGAACGAGCCGAAAACGTTGCCCGGTTTGTCGATGTCAACCTCAATTTGCTGCTGGATACACCGGTGACCGGCTTTACCGAACAGTGGGAACCGGTGATGATGACCACCGGCGACAAAGCCCTGTTTAAAGAACGCTATGACGAAGCCAACGCCCAAAATGTGCTGCAGTTCTTGACCTTTGACCAGGAGTATCCGAACTCGATTTTGTCGTGTGTCAAGTCCGCCCGTGAAAACGCCCGTGCGGTACGTGAAACCATCTCTTCAGAGATGTGGGAACAGGTCAATACGTTTTACCTCTGGGTGCAGGAAGCGGCCCAGGCCGGCACCACAGAGGAGCACCTCTATCGTTTTTACCCCGAGGTGAAGATGGCGAGCCACCTCTTTGCTGGGGTGATGGATGCCACCATGGCCCACAACGAAGGCTGGCACTTTGGTCACCTGGGACGGTTGTTGGAGCGAGCCGACAAAACAGCGCGCATCTTAGACGTGAAGTACTATATTTTGCTGCCTGCAGTCACTGACGTGGGCACCCCACTCGACGATCTGCAGTGGATCGCGCTGCTGAAATCAGCGAGTGCCTATGAGATGTATCGCAAGCGCCAGCGCCGAGTCACCCCCCGCAGCATCGCCCAGTTTTTGCTGCTCGATCCAGAGTTTCCTCGCTCAATTCAGTTTTCTTTGCTGCAGGCGGAGCGATCGCTCCATCACATCACCGGCACCACGTTGGGCAGTTGGTCCCATGACAGCGAACGAACGTTGGGGCGGCTGCGATCGGAGTTGGAATATACCACCATGGACGAAGTGTTTGAGTTAGGGCTGCACGAGTTTCTCGATAAGTTGCAAACACAGCTCAACACCGTCGGTGAGCACATTTACGAAGACTTCATGGCTGTCCCCCTCGCCTCTTAAGGAGATTTCTAGCAAAGACGAGCCCCGTAGGGGCGGGTTTTGCGGATTCCTGGTAGCGATGATCATGAAGGTGACTCGCGAAACTCGCCCTTAAAGTGTCGGTATATTCTTTCTCGGAAATCTCCTCACCTCTCTGGATCGCCGTGCAGTATCACATCACTCATCAGACGCTTTATCGTTATCACCAGCCGGTAAAACTGGGCGCTCACACCGTCCGGCTGCGCCCCCGCAGCGACGGTCACCAACAGCTCCGGCATTTTGCGATCGCGATTGAGCCCCAGCCGACTCAGATTTCTGACATTTTGGACGTAGAAGGGAACGCTTGCCTGCGCCTGTGGTTTCCTGACGTGGCGACGACAACCCTCCAGATTCGCACTGAGGCCCAGGTCGAAACGTTTTGCACCAATCCTTTCAACTATCTCAGCGAACCCTGGGCGATCACGGCTCCGGTGGACTATCCCAGTTCTGTCGCCGCGCATCTCCGCCCCTATCTGCAGCCGGTGCCAGCAGTGGCGATGAGTCCGGTCGTGTTGGAGTTGGCTCAAGGACTGCTGCATGAGGTGGAAGGGAACTTGGGGCGGTTTCTCTCTCGCCTGACGCAAACCATCTACGAAGACTTTCAGTATGTCAATCGTCCCGTGGGGGAGCCGCAGTTCGCCGGGGTGACGATCGCCCAAAAAGTCGGTTCCTGTCGTGACTTTACCGTGCTGTTCATGGCGGCCTGTCAGGCGGTCGGGCTCGCTGCCCGGTTTGTCAGCGGCTATCAAGAGGGCGACGAAAATCAAGATGGTCGCGAACTGCACGCCTGGCCTGAGGTTTACATCCCCGGCGGTGGCTGGCGCGGCTTTGACCCGACCCATGGATTAGCCGTGCGCGATCGCCACATTCCCCTCGTGGCGTCGGCCCACCCTGCCAATGCCGCACCGGTCTCTGGCCAGCTCAAGCCAGGGTTTGCCGGCGCTTCGACGCTGGAGTATGAGATTCGAATTGCGCGAGCGCAGGCGTCGGCGAGTTGAGAGTGAGGCGATAGGAAGATGAGGCGCAGGGGAGCCAGGGAGCGACGGCGATCAGCGCCGCGATCGCACGGGCAAATTGAGGGTGACGTGATTATCCATCGGCTCATAGATACCGGACGAGTTGACTGCACCAAAGGTTTTGAGCCGCTGATTCAGTTCGTCAGGAAAATGGGCGTAGTCAAATTCGTGGTCACCGGCTGAAATGCTGGCCCAAAAGTCGGTGAGATCCTGTGCATAAAAGGCCGCTTTGTCTGTCGCCAGACCAAAGGGCGGACAGGTGAGGAATTTGGTCATAAACGGCAGGGCGTGAGCCCGCATCCAGTCTTGAGAGAAGGTCTGCAAATCAGGATGAGTCTCAACTGCGCGGACGCGATCGCTCTCGACCTGCACCTGCATGTGGCCGTCGGGCTGCGGCGTCACCGTTACCAGCCGATAGGGATGGGGGTAGCTGACCAATGAGCCGGTGGTAATTTCCCACAGGTCATGGGACTGAATCACATCCTGCACATGCAAATGGCCAGTGAAAACCAGATTCACGTTGCCAGCCTGAAGCTGCCGGATGAGGCGATCGCGGTTTTGCACGATGTAGCGACGGCCCATGGGATGCTTGGCCTGACCGGGCAAGTGCTCCAACACGTTGTGGTGAATGGCCACCATGACCCACTCATCTTTCAGCGCTGCCAACCGGGCTGCCAACCAGTCGAGCTGAGCATTGTCGACCCGTCCGGCAAAAAGCTGTTCGCCCTCCCGGTCAAAGGCGATGGAATTGAGGCCAATCAGGTGGATGCCCGGCAAAACTTCTCGATGGTAGTAGGGCAGCGGGCCATCGTAGCCAAAGTCTTGATAAACCTGGGGAAATTCTTGCAAGCTCAGGGTGCGATCGCAGCCCGCCTGGGTCACGATGTCATGGTTGCCGGGCACCACATAGGTCGGAAACGGCAGCGCCTGTAGACGACGCACCAGCCAGTCGTGATTTTGGCGCTCGCCGTGTTGGGTCAAATCACCGGGCAACAGCAAAAAATCGAGGGGTTCGGTCTCTAGGCGCTGCAACACCTGTTCGAGGGCGGGAATGCTCACTTCGACCAGATGAAAACGGTTAGCCGTGGGGTTAATCGTCTCGGGTAACGCGATATGCAGATCGCTGATGACGGCAAACCGAAAGGGACGAAGCATAGATTTGAGCACGGTGACGTAAACAGCCCGACAGGTTCCACCCTAGCCCAAACCTGAGCGGCCTGAGGGCGAAAGCGGGGGAGCGAGGCAATCTACCGGATCGAGCCTGGCGATATTCGCCCAGATCAGTAGAATCTGAAGGATCGCTGCCGAGCAAAACACTCAATGTTCGCGACTTCATTACATGGGGAAACCCGAGGCCCAGTGCTTGACAGTCTCGGCGATCGCCGGATCGAATTCCGAGAGAAGCGATATATTAGTGCAAGCGATCTAGGGGCTGTCATCGTCAACAGCTCACTGTCTGTACCGCAGCGGTTTCAGCCCCTAGCTTGGTTTGGGAGCGGGCGCGGTAAGGCCTATCCCATCAGGCTTTGGTGACTCACTGATGACGCGCCCTCATTTAGCAAGGATTGGATAAGGTCGTTGGCAAGGAATCCGGCAAAACCGAAGGGAGCTTCCCAGCGCCCCGCTGCAGAGGCAACTGAGCCAGCGGCGGCGCGATCGGCCATGCCTCAACAGCGGTGGTTCATTCACCCCGCGCTCAAAGGAGAATCCCAATGGCTGTCGCACCAAATCGGCCTGTCTCCCCTGCTGGCCCAAGTCCTACTCAACCGCGATATTCCAACCCCCGAAGCCGCCCAGGAATTTCTGAATCCTGAGGCGTTGCTGCTACCGTCTCCCCTGGATGAGTTTCCCGACCTGGAAGCCAGTATCGAGATTTTGCTGCAGGCGATCGAGCTGCAAGAAAAGATTGCCATTTGTGGCGACTACGACGCCGACGGCATGACCAGTACGGCACTGCTGATTCGGGCGCTGCGGTTTTTAGGGGCCGATGTGGACTACGCCATTCCCAGCCGTATGCAAGAAGGCTATGGCATCAATAGCCGCATTGTGGAAGATTTTTTTGCGGATGGCGTCAGCGTCATTCTCACAGTGGATAACGGCATCGCGGCGGTAGAACCGATCGCCTACGCCCGCGAACTAGGGCTGACGGTAATCGTCACCGACCACCACGATGTGCCGCCGGAGATTCCGCCCGCCCATGCCATTCTCAACCCCAAACTGATTGATGAAGCCTCGCCCTATCGCGGCGTGGCGGGCGTCGGCGTCGCCTATATTTTGGCAGTGTGTTTGGCCCAGGCGATGGGACGCATTCAAGACCTGACGGCGCCCCTGCTCGAACTGTTTACCTTGGGAACGATCGCCGATCTGGCTCCCCTCACGGGCGTCAACCGGCGTTGGGTGCGGCGGGGCCTGCGACTGTTGCCCAAATCGCGCCTGATTGGCGTGCAGGCGCTGATTCAGGTGGCGGGACTGGGCAACGAGAACGACACGCTCAAGCCCGAAGACATTGGCTTTCGTCTGGGGCCGCGCATCAATGCGGTGGGGCGGATTGGCGATCCGCAGGTGGTGATTGAAATGTTGATCACCGATGACGTCGATGTGGCGCTGGAGCGGGCACTACAGTGCGAACAGGCCAATCAGCAGCGGCGCGAAATGTGCGATCGTATTGAAGAAGACGCGATCGCCTGGGTGGAAGCCCAAATGGCCGAGGGCGAAGTCGATTTGTTGCGCGATCGGGTGCTGCTGATTGTGCAGCCCGATTGGCACCACGGCGTCATTGGGATTGTGGCCTCGCGCCTGGTCGAGCGCTACGGCGTGCCGGTGTTTATCTGCACCTATGAAGACAAAGACCGCAAAGAGATTCGCGGCTCCGCCCGCAGCATTCCCGAGTTCAACGTCTTCGATGCCCTGCAGAGCTGCCACGACCTGATGGCCAAATTTGGTGGACACCGGGCCGCAGGCGGCTTTTCGTTTGCAGCGAAACATCTGCGCCCGATTAAATCACGACTGGTCAACTTCGCCAATCAAACCCTGCAGCCCGAGCAGTTGAAGCCGCTAGTCACCATTGATGTGCGAGCGACGCTGGATCAGCTCACGCATACGCTTTACGACCAGATGCAGACGCTGCATCCCTGTGGCATTGAGAACCCCGACCCCGTCTTTTGGACACCTAACGTCCGCATCACAGAACAGCGCCCGATCGGTCAGACCAAGGCTCATCTCAAACTCGCTGTTGCTGACGAGAACGGCGACACGCTGGAGGCGATCGCCTGGCGCTGGGGCAGCTACTGTCCGCTACCGAATCGGATCGATATCGCCTATAAGCTGAAGCTGAATGAATGGCAGGGCAAAATCACGCTGCAGCTAGAGCTAATCGGCGTGCGACCCGCGACCCCGACGAGTTCTGCGATGCCAGCCACGGCCCAACCGGCTAGCGCTCCCCAGAGTGCCGCTGCGGTCACGCTGAAATTGCCCTTTGAGGCAAGTGCTGTCGGTAATAGCTCTCCCGCGATCGCGCCACCGTCAACTGCTCCGATCGCCGCAGCCACCAGTCCCCGCGCGGAAACTGCCGAAGCGCCCAGTGCCTACGATCGGCCGCCGTCATCCCCAACAGCCCAGTTTCCAGCCACACCCGCCATCGATCAGGTCGATTTCTTTTATGCCCAACGACGCTATCGGGCCTGCACGCTGAAAAAGGGAGCTTCGCGAGAACTTCAGGTACACAATCCTGAAGGGCAGGTTTTAGCCGTGCTGCTGCCCGAAAAACAGGGCTATCTGTATCTACCGGGGCAGTCGCCGCAGCCCATCGATATCACCGAAGCCCACTATTTCAACCTGATTCGGGCCGGACTGGATGCTCTCGAAATTCGGCAAAAAACTCATCTGCTGCTGGAAAAAGACGAACTGTTGGCCGATAAAGACCAGCACATTGAGACTTTGATGCGGCAAATTGAGTTTTTGCAAGCTCAGAGCAGTCCGCTCTCGTCGGTGCAAAAGCAGCAGTTTCAGCACCTGCAGGCCGAAGTCGAAGCGCAGGAAACGGTGGTACAAAGCCAAGCGGCCCATATTGAGACCCTGCAGCAAGAGATGACGCGTCCGGTGGTCACCCTCGACCCCAAAGCGATCAAGCGGGCAGTGCGCTCCGAGGTGGGGGACAAAATTTGGTTTTGTTTGCAAACCGATAGCCAAAAAGACCTGTACGCGGCCTATAAACAAGTGGCGCTCATGCTCGCTGAGGGTGACGACGGGGCCAATGCCGACTACAGCGCCGCCGGTAAGCGGCTGGGCTTGGTCATCGAGCGAGAAGTCGTGCAGCCCTGGCTAGAAGATTTGCACCGCTTTGTGCTGAGTCAAGGGGTTAACGTGATCGGTGGCCTTAAACTCGCCGCCGGTCGGCAATATCCGATCGCGATCGCGTCGCCGCTGCTGGCCGCTCAATGGTCTTCTCTGCGATCGGCAGAACTGGCCCGTGCGACCCGTCCCACCGATGACCAGCTGTATGGTTCAATCAGCGCCCAGCCGCCCCTCAGTCAGGGCGATCGGGCGCTGCTAGCTGACTTTTTTGAGCAGTGGGAGCATCCGCTGAGTCGGTGGTGCCAAGTCGACCCGGAGACCGTTGCCGCCTATCTTGATCAGATCAGCCAGGTGAGTCGCATTGCCGCCCAGACGACTGCACCGCTCTACGGTTGGGTCTATGAGTTAATGCGCGGTCTGATCGTCGGAACTGATGACACGCCTGGTTTATTCCAGCAGATTTATGGCCATGCCTAATCGCTCAGGGCGGTGCTTAAACAGTCTCGCGATCGCAGGAATTTGGCACGGCTCACTCTGACTAAGAGTATGCCAAGAAATAACGGATACAAGAATCCGGTTTCTATGAAAAACGTGCTGCAGACTGCAGACCTGTGTCCAGAAACCGGGTTCTTCAGGTGGGATATTTTTTATTCTGGATTGCTCTAAACACGTTTCTATTCTGGGGATGTTGGGGATGTTACTGAAGCGCAGAGCCCCTACGGTTTTTTCCAGTCCTTGTAATAGCCTTCCAACATTTGCTTCACCATCGGGGCCGCCACTGAGCCCCCGCCGCCGCCAGAATGCTCAGCAAAGGCGACGATCAAGACTTCCGGGTTCTGAGCAGGCGCGTAGGCCCCAAACCAGGCATGGTTCTCAAAGGGGGGCGCTTCAGCCGTACCGGTTTTGCCCGCAATGGGGGGCAGATTCGGCAAATTGAGCGAGCGAGCCGTACCGCTAGAAATGACCTGACGCAAACCATCTTGCAAGACTTCGACGGTGACGGGCTGCAAGCCAACGGACTCTCGCCAGTCGTCTTCGGTGCGACTGTCTTTGAGCAGGTGAGGCGTCACCTTGTAGCCACCGTTAGCAGGCACGGCAAACATGACGGCCACTTGCAGCGGGGTTGTCTGCAAAAATCCTTGGCCAATCGACATGTTGATCGTATCGCCGACATACCATCCATAGCCCATATTTTCTTGCTTCCAGGCATCATCGGGCACTAAGCCAGGACTCTCTTCCGACGCCAGCTCAATTCCCGTCTTAGTGCCAAAGCCAAAGCGGCGGGTCCAGTCGATCAGCGTTTCACCACCGACTTTTCTACCCACCTGATAGAAGAAGGTATCACTGCTCATCGCCATCGCCCCGCGCCAGCCCAGGGGACCAAAGCCCGCGTTGTTCCAGTCCCAAAACTGAATGCCCCCAATGCGCAAGAAAGGAAACGTCGGCAGCACTGCAGTAGGGGAATACTCGCCAGATTCAATACCGGCAGCAGTAGTGACAATTTAGAAGGTGCTGGCCGGGGCAAAGCCCTGCAGCGATCGGTTTAAGAAAGGATGCTCAGCCCCTTGCAGCTGCGCCCATTGGGCATCGGTAATGTTAGTCGTAAAAATATTGGGGTCAAAGGTGGGGCGACTAACCATCGCTAAGACGCCACCCGAACGGGGATCGAGCGCGACGATCGCCCCCTTGGTATTGCCCAGGGCCTGCTCAGCCAGCTTTTGCAGTTCCAGGTCAAGCGTCAACTGGACGTCATTGCCCGAGATTGCTGGTTTGTTGCCTAAAACGCTAATCACTCGCCCGGAGCTGTCAACTTCGACCTGCTGTCCGCCCCATTCCCCCTGCAGCTGCGGTTCAAAGGCGG
>JBHJJI010000189.1:0-13063 GCA_050042805.1 Leptolyngbyaceae cyanobacterium | reverse complement strand
TAACGCCCCATTGCCCACCGGAATGAGCAACGTCTCAATTGGTTCAGGATACTGACTGAGTTCGAGGCCAATCGTACCCGCCCCCGCCGTCACCTCGGGCTCCCGACCATCTTCCACATAGAGCAACCCATTGTCCGCCGCATAAGCCTTACCCGCATCTTTAGCGGCATCAAAATCGGCACCGGCGAGTTGCACCTCAGCTCCCATCTGCCTCATGCGTTCTAATTTGAGTGGGTTAGCGGTCTCAGCGGCAAATACCGTGAGGGAAATGTTTTGCTGGCGGCACGCATAGGCCATGCCCTGACCAAAATTCCCCGCCGAGGCGCAGACAAAAGCCGGAGCCTGCCCCCGTTGTTTGACAAAGTAGTCCGTGCCCCGTCCCTTAAAGGAGCGAATCGGATTGAGCGTTTCGACCTTGAGAATCAGACGGGTATTGAGCACCGCATTGAGGGCCTCCAGTTCAAATTGCGGGGTATTGAGAAAAACCGCATCAATGGTTTGGTGGGCCTGGGCGATCGCCGCACAGTCAGGGGCAAAGGCATTCATAGTGTTATAAGTGTCTACTTTCTCTTCACTATCACGTTATTCTCAAAGCGCTGCGGTGCAGTCAGCGTCATTGATCGACCACCCTCTGACGGCATCAGTGACTCACGCGGCATAACGCTTCTGAGGCAAAGTGATGACCCGATCTGCTTCCCCCGCTTCCTTAACGACGCCATTGGTCGATCTGCGGATCAACTGCGATCGCCTGCTGCATCGATTAGATCAACTGGCCCAGATTGGAGCGATTGCCGGCGGCGGGGTGTGTCGGCTCGCACTCACCGATGAGGACAAAGCCGGTCGCGACTTAGTGGTGAGCTGGATGCGGGAACTCGGACTCACTATCACGATTGATCAGTTGGGTAACGTCGTGGGGACTCGTCCTGGTTTGGTGGCGGGGGCACCGGTGATGACGGGCTCCCATATCGATACGGTCGCCACCGGAGGACGGTATGACGGCAACTTGGGGGTGCTCGCGGGTCTGGAAGTCATTGCCACGCTGAATGAGCACCACATTCAAACTCAAAATCCCCTGGCGGTGGCTTTTTTTACCAACGAAGAAGGGGCGCGGTTCCATCCTGACATGATGGGCAGTTGGGTGTTTAGTGGGGGCTTGTCTAGCGATGCCGCCCTGGCTGAAGTTGGGACTGATGGCACCACGGTGGCTGCAGAGCTGACCCGCATTGGCTATGCCGGAACAGTACCCTGCGGTAGTCAGCCGGTCAAAGCCTTTGTAGAACTCCATGTGGAACAGGGGCCAGTGCTGGAGCAGTCAGGTGTGCAAATTGGGGCCGTCACGGGTGTGCAGGGCATGTCCTGGCAGGAGTTGATGGTCACAGGTGTTTCTAACCATGCGGGCACCACGCCGATGTCCTTACGCCACGATGCGGGCTATGGTGCTAGTGCGATCGCCGTCGCTGTCCGCGAACTGGCGCTGTCCATGGGCGGCAATCAGGTCGCGACAGTCGGTGCCATCCAGCTAAAACCCGGCTTGGTAAACGTCATCGCCAAAGAAGCTCGCATGACCGTCGATTTGCGCAATACCGACGCGGCCCTATTGAGACAGGCGGAAGCTCAACTAGCAGAACAGATTGAGGCGATCGCTCAGAAAGAAGGCCTAAACGTCACGAGTCGCTCTTTGGCTCGCTTTGAGCCCGTCACCTTTGACCCAGTGATGGTAGAGCAGGTAGTGCAAACGGCGCAAGCGCTAGGCTATTCTGCCAAACGGATGCCTAGCGGCGCGGGGCATGATGCTGGAATGATTGCGGCGATCGCCCCGACTGCCATGATTTTTGTCCCCAGTGTTAACGGCCTCAGCCACAACGTCAAAGAATATACCGCTCCTACCGATCTAGAGAATGGGACGAATGTGCTGTTGCAGGTACTTTTACAGCTAGCCAGCTCGAGTAAAGTTGAAGTTATCCAACCATCCCTGAAGCATAAGTAGCGAGCCAGAATTAAACCTAAAACGCTCAACAGGGTAGCCGCGCCGTTGCCCGCGCTCCTCCATTGTCTCCATCAAAGCGATCGCCAAATCTACTTATCTGCAAACAGCTGAGCACTGAGCTCATGGCACTTGAGATGCAGCCACGCCTTCTCAATCCGGTTCATCTGAGATCGCATCATGATCGCGTCAGAAGTCTGATCAACGGCATCGCAAGACTACGACATAATCCTATGCGGCCCCAGTCATCCATCCTCGATAAGGTTCTAACAAACCAGTACCAGTCTCTCTTTGGGGTACATTTTAGAGTGGCCTGGGCAGAACAAAAGCCCCATCGCCCAATGGCAGGAAATTCTGCAGCGGGACGGTGTTGTCGTTGATGCCGAAATTGCACCTCTCATCGCACCGCCGACGATCGCGGGCAGTGCAATGATGAAGATCGCGCCGCTCAAACTCTGACCGCGATCGCGAGAGTGGATAATCGCGGCATTGTCCAATATGACCGACAGGGCGCTGTTTTGGCGGCCAGTCCATCCCTGCAAGGTCCATCCCTGCAAGATCGACAGCAGTGGTGGGCGATCGCTCAGCGGGTATGAAGCTGACTCCGCTTTGGGTTTTTGGAAGCCTGCTACAAGTGTCGCTCCGGGCAGGAACCGACTATGCAGCTGAAGGGAATGGGTTTGAGGAGAGCGGTGGACGATCGCACCTATTTCAAGACTTACGATACCAATGTTGCTATGGGTTTGCTACTTCCTGATGTTAGCTGGAAAGTTTCTCTCTGATAAATTGTTAGGTTGCCAGAGATAGCCAAAGCATTGCTGGTATTACTGTCGTTGGTAGTGGAGCAAATCCAAGTGTAAGAAATGCTAACTGCAATCATCTCAGCCGTCACTTCAATCTTGGTTGTGCTTGTAACTTACAGCTTAAATTCTTATCGTGAAGCGAAGTTAAAAGAAAAGAGAGATTATGAAAGAGTTGTTTCAACTTATCTAAATCCTCTAAGGCTATCTTTAGTTGAAAACTACTTTCGATTATCTGAGATCCTAGCTAAAGTATCTGAATCAGATGGAAGCCATGGAGCTTTGCTCTACATTACTAACGCGGAAGAGGTTTCTGAGCAAACCTCAAAATGGTTTAATAATCATGGCTGTTACTTAATCTCGTCATGCTATATCACAGCCCGCTTATTTTATTACTTAGATAAAGTCAGATTAGATCTAACATATCTTAAGCTCAGTCCAAAAGATGACACAGAACTCATTAGTCAAGTGACTATGCTTAGCCGGTGTTTTCGGCAAGGATACGGGGTTTATTATTTACTGCAACCCAGTATTGGCAATGACATCTATCTTGCCAGCGAAGCAAGGCTGATGACCTATCGTGAGTTTTGCCAGCTACTACAAAATCCAGAGGCTAGAGTTTGGTTCGATAGATTGTTGAATTTCTACATAGAGATGGGCAAGGGACAACAGCTAAAACGGAGTGAGGACATTCTGAGCGCTATCCAGAATATGTCACTGTTTTTAGACAAACTTGCAGGGGGAGGGAACTCGATCAAGGAACGTCTTGAAATTGAAGATATCAGTTCTTTCTAATACAGCCGAGCTCTGCATCAGCGGGGCAGAGCAGATTATCTTGACTCAAAGCATCCGTTGTTGATATTCAAAGTAGACCTCACTATGATGGTGTTATCTTGCTCTGACTCATCAGAGAAAACCGGTTCACAGAACCTGAGTGATGTCAGGAAGAAAACAATTTCTCTAATTGCTTTTGTACCCAAGCGACTGGATTTTTGTCGTAGTCACTGGTAATCAGGCCCAGCTCTCGGAGGCGACGCTTTTGCTGAGTGAGTTCTGCTTCGTGGCGGCTCATTTGTTTGACGATGAGATCATAGAGATGAGGCTGACTTTGCAAAATCTGCTTGAAGCCTTGGGGGCTGATGGCAAACACCGTGGTTTCTTCGCTCGCTCTGATCGTCACCGTTCTCGGCACCCCTAGCATCAGCGAAAACTCGCCCACAAACTGACCTGACGATAATACTGTCGGCTGATAATAACCGTCTAATTGATAGCTGACGGCCCCTGACAAAATGATATAGAAAGCGTCGCCGGGATCACCAATTTTGAACAAAATCTCGTTCGACTCTAATCGACGACGATAGCCAATCTCAACGAGTTTTCGCAGTTCAACAGCGCTACATTGGCTGAAATAGGGAATGCTTTTGAGCAGATTACGTACGGCAACGGGCTTCGGCAGCGCTTCGTTAAAGGACGGAGCCACCGCCTGTAGATCGGTATATTCTTGATAGGCCTCGACGGAGGACTGCACCACGATATTGGGATTGCGATGCCACAAATCGTAGCGTGGAGAAGCTAGGCGAATCTGACGCTGGCGCAGATTTAGGTCAATAATAAATCGCAGCGAACTCTCAGTTTTATGTTTTAGATCTACTCGATGAATCCATACCCACAGCACAAAGTCTAAGGAATATTCACCAAAGCCAATTAGATAAACCTCCGGCGGATATTCGTAGGAAACGCTTTCTTCTAGAGAGGCCGAATCTAAGAGAGCTTCGATGACTAAGACTGAGTCGCTCTCATGGGAGACACTGACATAAATAGGCACCCATCCCTTGGGGTCGTTGTAGGTCCAGTTGATAACTTTATGACCCGCTAACGCGCTATTGGGAACGACGATATGGCGTTGAGTAATGGTGCGAATAACGGTCGATCGCACAGAAATTTCGGTAATGTATCCGGTCAATCCTTCCCATTCGATAAAGTCGCCGACTTTTAGTTTTTGCTCAACGAGCAGCGCAATCCCGCTGATAAAGTTGCGCATGAGATCTTGAAAGCCAAAGCCGATACCAATACCTAAACTGCCCGCTAAAACAGCGATCGAGGCAAAGTTAATGCCTAAGGTTTGCAAGAGGATCAGGCAAAAAATCGCGCCCAAGCTATAGCTGGTAATCGTGGCGATGGATTCTCGAATGCCCTGTTTGAAACCGAGACGGCTCAAAATCAGACCAGACAAAACTCGCTTAAAGATTAGGGCAAAGACGATCGCGAGCAAGACCGCGAGGAGAAACTGAGCGATCGCACTGAGCGTCAGTTCAGCATTCCCCACTCGAAAAAAAGGCGTGTTGATCGTCCTTTGAATGAGATCCAATAAACTAGCCATCTAAATTCCAGCCAGTCAGAGCAGAAATAACGCTGGAGGCACATGCGCAAACATTTTAATGGAGGAGAGCTGAGGCGATCGCTCACACCATTGACGAACGCTCCCAGATATCCCCTGATCGCGGCCTTCTCTAATGACTTTGCAACGATGGGGAAGCGGCGCAGCAATTGATTTGGACAAGTTCACCCAGCAGTGCCGTCAAGCGATCTCACTCCTCCAGGCCAGAGATTTTCTGGGACAATAGGCTCTCGTTTTGGTTTACACCGCCCCCGGACTCATGCTTTTTTCCGGGTTGCCAAACTCAGGCAAGGTGAAAATCTTGATGCCCTGCTCGCGCCCCCGAATGGGAACCGAACCCAAGGATGTGAGCGCGGGTTGCGATCGCAGTTGATGAGCCGTCGAACCACTCATTAAGAGTGGCGTCGACCAATCTTTGGTGAGGGACTCAATTCGCGAAGCGACATTTACTGTGTCACCAATCACCGTGAATTCTAGATGGCCAGTGGCCCCCAAGCAGCCCGCCACAATCGGGCCAGAATGCAAACCAATGCCGATCGGCAAAGGGCATTGAGTTTTGCCTTTGAGCAGAATCTGTTGAGCTGCCTGCAATGCCTGCTCAGCATGATGGTTGAGATGTCTAGGCGCACCAAAAACAGCTAACATGCCATCTCCCATATACTTATCGACCCAGCCACCATGCTGTTCCACGATTTCGGCCAAAAAGCTCTGGATGGTGTTCAAAGCATTTAGCACCTCCAGAGGACTCATACTTTCTGAATAGCGGGTAAAGCCTCGCAGGTCTGTCACCATAATGGTGACGTCACATTCCTGGGCTTCTTCCAGCAAGCGATTCGGGCTTTCGAAGGCCGTCTCAACGACGCTCTCCGGTAAAAACTGCTGCATTAGCAGCCGACCCGCTTCGTTTTTGCCCTGACGGCGCACAATACTCGCCGTTAGCATCCCTAAAAAGCCAGTGCCCAGAATAGTGAATAGGGCAAACAAGCTAACCGCGACGTCGAGCTGAAATAAAATCGCCGCGTAAACAAAATTACCGAGCGCCAAACTCGTACTGAGAATAGACGATCGCGACTTCACACGAATGCCGCCTGACACAGCTAAAAAACAACAAAATGCCGCAATGTTGGTAATGATTTCAGGTTTCGTTGGCGCGAGTACTTGCCAAATATTCGTGATAAATAGGGCAATCAAAATACCATCGAATACTGGAATAATTACTTGTAAAGTCAGCAAATTTTGCCAAGCATTGGGCCGTCGCAGCACAATCAAAAAACCGGCAGATATGCAACAGACAATCAGAGAAAAAATCGCGATGGTCGGCGACACTGAATCGACATTGATCAGGGTTTTGGGAAAGAAAAACACTAAAACGTCAAGAATGCTGGCAATCCCCAGCATGCCAAGGCGGGCATACGCGATTTTGCGCTCATTACTGAGGGATGCTTCGGCAATGACCTGTCTAAAAGCCCGTTCAATTTCTAACCCTGGTGACGCAGCACGGGGATACATCGACGAGGCAGTTTTCGAAGCGGTCATAGTTGATCAATCTCACAACAGAAAGTTCTCGTGAAGCGACTCACGAGCCGTAGAGTTTATATAGACGCCCCTGCATTCCCTCATTTGATTCTAGGCGTTCTCTCTGGGTATTCGTTAGCCAGGCAATAACATTCCCCAAAGAACACGATTAATACTGATTTTCTGGGTGTCAACTACAGATGTGTTCATCTACCCATTCCCTTTCCATCCATCACCCTATTTCTCCGTAGTACTTTTCAGAAGAATGGGTATGAAGACTGTGACGGCGCGCCATCAATCAACCCCCGAAACCTTGAGAAATTAGCATCACCATGCCCGCATTGACTCAACCAGCTCGGGGCTGCTTACCCTGCAAGGATAAAGATTTGACAGCTCGCCCCAAGCAAAGCCCTTGACCCCATTGAACAAAGTCCTCAATCACGATCTGGCAATACCGTTGAGCGCTTCAGTCGGCAGGTAATGCGATCGCGGCTCCATTCAACCGGAATGCCTGATCGAACCATTGATAAAACCCTGGCAACAGCAGATCCAAAACGAATCTCCACCTACTAGAGATTTTTGAATATAAGCTCTACACTCCTAACCAGTGCTTGAGCGGATTGGTTGCACTCGCCGATTGAGGAATTCAGGCTCAGTGGTGGAAACCCCTTGAGATTGTGGCCCTGAATCAATTGCTGTGAGTTGTGCCCTCGGGCCACAGGTGTTCTCTTTGAGAAAACGGATGAAGTATGGAATTCTCTTGGGCGTCACGCTCGGCGTCGCTCTGGGGTTGAGTGTGCAGGAACGTCTCATAGCTGCGGAGGCAAAAGTTGACGCGGTTAAACTCAATGCGGCCAGTTCGTCAGTGGCGGCTTTAGACACCAAGGTGGTGGAAAATATCGAGGTAGCGGAGGCCTTTAGGCCCTCGCTTGAGGCGATCGCGCCCACCCGCGATCAAGTTGCCGCTATCTCTGCCGATGGCGCTGCAGCAGACTGGGCCGCTCCCATTTCGCCCACATTAGATGAAGCATTGGCACCGCAGGCGATGGAGACATCAGCGGCGACTCCCGAGGCGATGAGGGCTGAGGCGATCGCCAATGTAACCACCGTCGAGGAACTCTCTGACGTCTCTTCTGACCACTGGGCCTACAGGGCTGTGCAAAGTTTGGTAGAGGATTATGCCTGTCTGGAGGGGTATCCTGATCAGACTTTTGGGGGCGATCGCGCCCTCACCCGCGATGAATTTGCCGCCGGTTTACACAAATGTCTGTCGGTTGTAATAGCGGAGGTCTATGAGCTCTCATGTGCCGGGAATCCCTTTGAGATCAATGCTATCAACTGTGTGCCGATACAGCGACTTCAGGCCGAGTTTCGAGAAGAATTAGATCGGGTTGCGAATCGTGTTGACGTCCTGGAAACAGAAGCTGAATCCCTAAGGGAGAACACTTTTTCCACCACCACACGACTGCGGGGAGAGGTGGTGTTCTCGCTAGAGCAGTTAGTCGGCGGCGACAAGGCCAACGGCAGCGGCGATGATTTACCCGAGCAACTGGACTTTGGCAGTCGCGCCCGGCTGAATTTCAATACCAGCTTTACGGGGCGCGACTTACTCCGAATTCGACTCGACGCCCTCGACCCCAATCGATTCAATGCCCCGGTCACAGGCACCAACATGACCCGGCTGGCGTTCGATCGCGACAACAATAACGATTTGGACATTGGCAAGTTTTTCTATCGCTTTCCTGTCGGCGATCGCCTCTCCCTGCACATTGATGCGACACGGGGCGCTTACCAGGCCAATGTTTCCAGCACGTTTAACCCCGGCTTCGCCAGTCCTATTTCTGGGGTGGTGTCGCGGTTTGGCCGCTTCAACCCCATTTACTACCAGGGGGCTTTGGGCACGGGCATCACGGGAGTATACGACATTGCTCCTAATCTGGCCTTTTCCGCCGGCTATCTGTCGCGGGCACCTGGCTCCAACAATCCGAATGACGGCGGGTTGTTTGGCAGTGGCTATACGGCGCTGGCCCAGCTCGACTATCGCCCCACTGAGACCTGGGGGCTCGGCCTGGTGTATGCCCGCTCTTACTATCCGTCGGGGAACGTGGCCGTGTCGGCGGGGACGGGCAGTCGGCTGGCGAACGCGCCCTTTGGCGGCAACGTGGCGACCTCAGCGGATCACTTTGGTCTGCAGTCCACCCTAAAGTTGGGCAGTGCCAACCTATCGGGTTGGGCGGGGTTGAGCTTGGCCACAGCGGAATCTGACCGAGGGGTAGTGAATGAGGGAGACGCTGCCACGCTGCTGAACTGGGCTGTGACGCTGGGACTGCCGAACTTAGGCGGTCAGGGCAATTTGGGTGGCTTGGTGGTGGGCAATCCGCCGCGCGTGTTGAGCAATGATGGCGGTGTCGATGAAGATGACTCGACCTGGCACCTAGAGGCGTTTTACCGCTATCGGGTGAACCAAAACATCTCGCTAATTCCCGGCTTTTTTGTGCTGATTAATCCGGAAAACAACAGCGCTAACGACACGATTTGGGTCGGCAGTTTCCGCACTGTCTTTGAGTTTTAGGATGCCGATGATTGCTCGTCAGACGATCGCTAAAACGGCATCGGCAACTCGGTCTAACGTCCTAGCTGGACGATCGCGCCTCCGCTCCGCGCTATTGACGTTAGGGATGCTGGCATTGCTGCTGGGACTCTGGCAGTGGGGTGCGCAGCGCTATACCCCGGTCATTTTGCCTGCTCCGGGAGCGGTGTTAGGCGCGTTGAGATCGCTCTTGGGTGAAACGCGGTTGTGGGGAGCGATCGCGGCGACGACCTTCCATGTTGTGACGGGCTTTGGCTTGGCACTGGCGATCGGCGGTTTGTTAGGGCTCCTTGCTGGACGTCAGCCGTGGGTACAACCGGCCCTTGCACCCATCTCAGTTGCGCTGTTGGGTACGCCGCCCATTGCCTGGCTGGTGCTAACAATGGTGTGGTTTGGCCTAGGCCATGCCAACTCGATTTTTACCGTCGCTGTCACCGCCGGGCCGCTAGTGTTTGCGGGGGTGGCAGAGGCCGTCAAGGGTCTCGATCCCGATTTGGTGGCCGTGGCCCACGTCTACCGCCTAGAAGGGACTGCCCGCTTTCAATCTCTGGATTGGCCCCAGGTGATGTCGCGACTGCTGCCGGTGCTCGTCGCCGGATTGGGCTTAGCTTGGCGGGTGGCAATCATGGCGGAAGTCCTCACCACGCCGGACGGTATTGGGGCAGAGCTAAATACCGCCCGCGCCAACCTAGATACCGCCGAAGTCATGGCCTGGATTGGGGTGGCGATCGCCTTGGTGCTCACCTCCGATACTCTGCTGCGTACTCTCCAGCGGCGGCTGTTGCCTTGGCAGACTGTGGCATCTAGTGGTCAGGGAGAATAGTCGCGATGGAGCCACTGCTGCACCAAGTTCATCACCACTACGGATCGCGGCGAGTGTTGGAAGATATCTCTCTGGCGGCGACTCCCGGTGAAATTGTGGCCCTTATGGGGCCGTCGGGCTGCGGCAAAACCACCCTACTCAATCTATTGGCGGGTTTGCTGTCTCCGACATCGGGCACTGTTGAACAATTGGTGCCTCCCATCGCCTACGTCTTTCAAGAACCGCGCCTGTTTCCCTGGTACACCGTGCTGCAGAACATTGCTCTGGGGTTAAAAGCCCAGGGCGTGATGCCGCGACAGCGCTTGCAACGAGCCCGCATCCTGGCGGAATCCGTCGGGTTGGCGACAGCAGCCAATCTCTATCCACCCCAACTCAGCGGCGGCATGAAACAGCGGGTCAACCTGGCCCGCGCCTTTGCCATCCAGCCCCGATTGCTCTTGCTCGATGAACCCTTCAGTTCGGTGGATATGGGCACTCGCCAGCAATTGCAGCAGCTGGTGATGACCTGGGTGCAACAGCATCAAACCACGGCGATTCTAGTCACCCATGATCTGGCGGAAGCGGTGGTGATGGGCGATCGCCTCCTAGTACTGTCGCCCTGCCCCGCTCGCAGTGTCTCGTGCTGGCGCAGCGATCGCCCGCCCCACCAGCGTGACCCAGCCTACGTCTATCGCACCCTATCCGACCTGCAAACCCGACCCGAAATCGCCGCCAGCTTTAACCTCAATTCCGCTTTAGAACCTTCTCGGAGCTTCACCCCATGACTGTTCACCGTCGTCAGTTTTTGCAGTTCATGACCGCGAGCTTGGGCCTCTCCATCGCCGCTGGTTGTGGTCAGTCCCCTCCTACAGTGGGCAGTACGCTGCCGTCCCTAGGTATTGGCGGCTCGCCGATTTTGCTCACCATTCCCCTGGCGTACTTAATGGAAATGAGTAGCCTGCCGGAGGCGATCTCGGATATCGAATTTTTCACCGTCCGCAATCACGAACAGATGAAGGCGCTGCTGACTTCAGAGCAGGGTCAAATTACCGCGAATCCGACCCTGTTAGCAGCAGGACTGTACCAGCAGCAAGTCCCCCTGAAGCTGCTGAACGTGATGATTTGGGGCAACATTTATGTGCTTTCCAGTGAGGGAGCGATCGCGACTTGGGAAGATCTGCGCGGCAAGACGGTGCTGATTCCCTTCAAAGGCAGCATGCCGGAAATGATCTTCCGCTTCCTCGCCACGCAGTCCGGCCTGCAGCCCGACCAAGACGTCACCATCCAGTCCACTCAAGATTTTCAGAGCACCGCCCAACTGCTGCTGACGGGGGCAGCTGACGCCGGTGTGTTTGCCGAACCCCACGCCAGCAACGTCGTCACAAAATCCCAAGAGCAGGGCTCACCCCTCGCCTACAGTCTGGATTTCAAAACAGCCTGGGGTGACGCGACCGGGCAGGAGGCCCGCTTTCCCCAAGCTGGCGTCTCCGTGCTCAACAGCCTGGTGAACGACCATCCCGACGTGGTGGAACTGATTCAAACGGAACTGCGCAACTCCCTCGACTGGATTCAGCAGAATCCCACCGCTGCCGCTGAACTGGGCGCAAAATATATGGATAGGCCCGCCCCCCTCATCGAGCAGTCTCTCAAAACCACCCTTTTTGAACACTTCACCGCCGCTGAAGCGCAGCCAGAGCTGGAGGTGTTTTACCAATCCCTCCAGCAGGTAAATCCAAAGCTCTTGCAAGGTGAACTGCCCAACGCCGATTTCTATGCCGGGTAGAAAAATGATGAAGGCAGAACCACATTGATACTGCTTTCCAGTTGCTATTATGTTCTGTAATTCTTTCTTCTAGAGCTATATAGAACAGGGCTTTTTCCAGTCAAGCAACACACTCACTATCCTGTATTTCTCAGCATCATACTCATCTTAGAGCTATAGGAAAACCCGCATTTTTGGTAGAAGTCTGCGGCTGAACTATCTCGCATGGTTAGGAGATAAATCATGATGATGTCTTTGTCGGCAAGATCGCGATAAAGCGCGTCAACAATTTTCGTGCCAATGCCACTTCTCTGCTGGTTGGCCTGCACACACATTTCTTTCAAGTAAAAGTGCTGACCTTCATACGAGACTTCTGCAAAGCCGAAAGCGAAACCAGAGACTTTGCTCTCCTCAATCGCGGCGATGCCGTAGAAACCTGGCGTGGCGTAGCAATCTTCCAGTCTTTTTGAGGCTGTTTCAAAGCTCCAGCTTTCATTCCAAGGTGAGCCATTGAAGACTTCAACAAATAAATTGGAGCAGCCTTTTAGGTGAGAAGAATCAATAGGTTCGAACTTCATCGTTGTTGATAATAGAGTGCATCCCAATTTTGTATTTCTAGCTCTGATCGCGGGCAAGATGCCCGCCCTAAACGCATTGATGGATTTGCAAGTCTGGAATGCGTCCTGATAATGGTTCTCGAGACGATCTCTTCATCTGCAAAATGGGCAATGATGGTATTGGCATTTTCTATCCTATATCGTCACTTCAGAGAGCAGAGGCGTTAATTTCCATGCCATTCAGCACCAGCATGATCTCCATTGCAGCGTGACCTGTGCGTTTGTTTCCATCAATAAACGGATGGTTCATGATAGAAAACCCTAGTGCTGCCGCTTTTTCAAGCAAACTTGGGTACAGATCTTTTTCGGCAAATGTCATTCGGGGCTAGGCGATCGCTGACTCCAACAAGCCTACATCTCGGATACCCAACACTCCACCGGATTGCTCAATCACTCTACGATGTAACTCTAACGTCTCAATCAACGTCAGAAAACGCATTATGCTAAGCGCCGATACAGTTCAGCATTCTTCCTCAGAACCTACTTACGTGATGTGCAATTAAGCGATTTCCAATTCAAGCCTTAACTAGATCCTCAAATCTCAGATAAGGCCTGCCTTTGAGATGATTCAGATAACTCATCACAGTATGAGCGA
>JBHJJI010000188.1:0-30955 GCA_050042805.1 Leptolyngbyaceae cyanobacterium | reverse complement strand
GTCCTTCAGGAACTGCGTCATCGGTTTCCAGTTATCGTCTTCTTCAACCGCAATCCGCATCAAAGTGTTTTTAGTCACTTTGCAGATAGCGCCCTTTTCTCGCAGACGATTGCGCAGATCAGAGATTTCTGCCACTGATAGCCCTTTGTAATCGATCACAATGGCTAGCTGCGCATGACTCAAGAGTCCTTGCAGCTCGGCAACAATCTCCTTCTTGTTTTCTAGTGTTCTACCCATATCGGTCTCACCTCCTTTGGGGTTGAGATCCACTCTACAATCTGCTTGATGCGTTTTGAGACAGGCGATCAAAAAAGCCCCGGCAGGGCCGAGGCTTCAGAAACCGACAAAAGCTTAACCCGATTACACCGGAGGACTTTGCCAGTAATGCTCTGAACCTCGGTAGGACTTATCAATCGGCCTACGGTCTTCGGTTACGTATTCAATTAGGGAATTGAATGGTTATCCGGAAGCGTTTTCCCTTTGCAACAACAAAAAACTTAAGCAGCCTCTGCCAGTGTGTAATCCCGCAGAGCACTGATGTCCAATTCAATGGCAGGCCCCATTGTAGCAGAGATATACATCGTCCGCCAGTACCGCCCTTTGGCACCTGAGGGTTTGTTGCGATCAACGCACTCCTGCAGAGCCTTGAGGTTAAGCAACAAATCTTGGGCGTCGAACGTGGCTTTGCCAAACTGCACGTGAACGATCCCACTCTTGTCGGCTCGGAATTCCAGCTTGCCTGCTTTGAATTCTTCAATGGCTCTAGACAAGTCGGTCGTCACAGTTCCCCCCTTTGGTGAGGGCATCAGGCCTCGAGGGCCTAAGGTGCGGCCCAGCTTCGCAATCTTCGGCATCATGTCGGGGGTGGCGATGAGGACGTCAAAATCCATCATCCCCTTTTGAATATCTTCGATTAGCTCTTCCGAGCCAGACAGGTCAGCGCCAGCATTCGTGGCTTCTGCCACCTTTTCCCCTCGCGCAATGACTGCGACTCGAACGGTCTGGCCCGTTCCCTTCGGCAAAATCACCGTAGTGCGTAGCTGCTGATCGGTGTATTTAGGGTCAATACCCAGTCGAATGTGGGCTTCAGCCGATTCTGAAAATTTTGCCGTCGCAGTTTCTTTCAACAGGGTGAGCGCCTCTAGCGGCTCATAGGCCCGGTCTGCAACCTTCTCTTGCGCGGCTTTTAACCGTTTAGAGACTTTCTTTACCATGTGTCTAACTCCTTGGGGTGCGAACGAAGCAAAGCCTCTTCCCCGTGATTGTGAACAAATGAACGGTCAGCGACGCAATTAGTCAGCGACGGTGACACCCATATTGCGGGCGGTGCCTTCAACAATCCGCATGGCAGCTTCAATGTCGTTGGCGTTGAGGTCAGGCATCTTGGTTTCCGCAATCTCTTTAATCTGACTACGGGTGATGGTGCCGACCTTTTCTTTGTTGGGTTGACCAGACCCTTTCTCAATGCCGATCGCTTTTTTGATCAACACGGAAGCTGGTGGCGTTTTGAGAATAAAGGTGAAACTGCGGTCTTCAAAAACCGAAATTTCTACCGGCACCACCAAACCTACTTTGTCAGAGGTTTTGGCATTGTATTCTTTGCAGAACGCCATAATGTTTACGCCATGTTGACCCAAAGCGGGGCCAATGGGTGGCGCAGGGTTAGCTTTTCCCGCCGGGATGGCTAACTTAATCAGTGCAACAACCTTCTTTGCCATCGATTAACTCTCTTTCTGTACCTGGTTAAACTCTAATTCCACCGGGGTATCGCGCCCGAAGATAGAGAGCAAAGCTTTCAGCTTACTACGCTCTGGACTAACCTCAATCACCTCGCCTTCAAAGTCTTTAAAAGGCCCAGACAGCACAGAAATGCGATCGCCTGCTTCCATATCGACTTTGACAACAGGCTGCTGCTCTTGAGTTTGCTTGAAAATGCGCTCAACTTCTGACCGGCTTAAAGGCATGGGTTTAACGTGCCCTCGCCCGCGGCCATAAGCCCGTCGCTGTTCAGCTCCCACAAAGTTGATGATATGAGGCGTATTTTTGATCACCTGCCAAGCTTCGTCATCCATCACCATCCGAATCAAGACGTAGCCAGGAAAGACTTTCTCATCAACATTTTGGTGAGAACCATCTTTGCGAACTCTTTTGACCGGAGTCTGAGGAATTTCAATCTGCAAAACTCGATCAGCGACCTCTAAGGTCTTCAACCGCTGTTCTAGACTTGCCTTGACCTTTTTTTCGCAGCCAGACGCAACCTGAACGGCATACCACCGGGCAGAGCCTTTCTTCGGCTTATCACTGCCCTCTTCAGCGTGTTCTAAGCTGTCATCGGGTTGAAATTCTGTTTCCGCAACCATTTAGAACACCTGCCTAGACGCCCAGCCAAAGAGCTGATCCATAAAATAGATCAGCGTTGCCGAAAGACTTTCCATCAATATAGCTGCGGCTGATTCGCTAATGAGTTGCTGGCGAGAGGGCCAAACCACCTTAGCCAACTCCTCTTTAGTGCCCTTCAGAAAAGCTACCGCGTTTGCACCAGAGGCAGACGAACTGGCCGCTGCCTCACGGCTGTTTTCTTTTACTTCTGCTTCTTTTTTAGCCACGCGATCGCCCTATAACATTTAGAACAACAGCGATTAGTGCTTAACCCGTAAGATTTGACAATAACCGCCGAAACATCACCAAGCCCAAAGATTCCTCTAAAAACCTTTGGGTTGGTGGTGTCATTCACCCAGCGCGCCCTCGAGGACTCGAACCCCGGACATCAGGTTTTGGAGACCTGCGTTCTACCAACTGAACTAAGAGCGCATATGGTAACCCAGCAGGGGTTTCATGCTATCACGGATGAAACCCTGGCAGCTTTTAGAGCGAGCGGTCAAAACGTTGCTTGAGGCGAGTGGCTTTACCCACCCGATCGCGCAGGTAGTAGAGCTTAGCTCGACGAGCCTTACCGCGACGCAGCACTTTAATATCGGCCACTAACGGCGCATGCACCAAAAATACACGCTCAACCCCCACGCCTTGAAAGACTCGACGGACGGTAATGGATTTGTTGATGCCACCATGGCGCATGGCAATCACGGTGCCCTCGTAGGGCTGAGTCCGCTCTTTACCCCCTTCCTGAATACGGACGCCTACGCGGACAGTGTCACCCACGTAAATGTCAGGTAGATCGGTCTTGATATAGTCCGCTTCTAGCGAACGAATTGCTTGTTCAGCGTTCATGTTTTTTGAAAAAGCGCACAGTCTTTAATAGTAGAACAGGATGTTGATAAGCGTCTAGTCTTTTTGAGAAATGTCCGGAAGATCGCTCCCAACGACTCCTAACGTTAGAAGGGCAGGCTACACTGCATCTTATCTGGAGGTTGACCTAGGCTAGCGCTTAGGGGATTGCGCTCAAATCACATTTCCGGAAGGGAAACGTCTGTTGGTCAGAGTTTGGCCATGTTCAACCTCGACGATTAGGGCGCTATGTTTGAGCAATTCCTTTAGGCTCTTACGAGCGATCGCTCACCGACCGTCTCCGTTAACTCATTTGTTTTTGATCATCGCCCTTGCTTTATGAATCTGTTATCGCAACTGCTCTCCCGTCCTAGCCAGCCCAAGAATGCCAAAAAGCGGCGGGTGCGAGGCATTGAGCTTAAAACCGAGGCTGAGATTGCCATCATGCGCCAGGCGTCTCGCATTGTGGCGACGGTGCTCCAAGAAATTGCCGAGCGGGTGCAACCGGGCATGACCACCGCAGAGCTGGATGCCTATGCCGAGGCTCGCATTCGGGAACTGGGGGCAACGCCTAGCTTCAAGGGCTATCACGGGTTTCCCAGTAGTATTTGTGCTTGTCTGAATAATGAAGTGGTGCATGGCATTCCCCGCAGTCGCAAGGTCATTCGAGCGGGCGATGTGTTGAAGGTGGATACGGGTGCTTACTACGACGGCTTTCACGGTGACTCTTGCATCACGATCGCCGTGGGTTCGGTCTCTCCGGCTGCACAAAAGCTGATTGAGACGGCTGAGACAGCGCTGTATGCGGGCATTGCCCAGGTGAAAGCGGGTAACACGCTGTTAGATATTGCGGGGGCGATCGAAGATGTGGCTCTGGCGGCTGATTTCAGCATTGTCGAAAACTATGTCGGTCATGGCGTGGGGCGCAATCTGCATGAAGCGCCGTCAGTGTTTAACTTTCGCACGCGCCAGTTGCCCAATGTGACGCTGCAAGCGGGCATGACCCTAGCGATTGAGCCCATTTTGAACGCAGGTGGCAAGCATACGCGCACCCTCAGCGATCGCTGGACTGTAGTAACGATGGATCGTTCCCTCTCAGCCCAGTTTGAGCACACGGTGCTGGTGACAGAAAGCGGCTATGAGATTTTGACTGACCGCGATCACCTTTAGACCCACCCGCGATCGCCACCTAATTACTTGCCACGACGTGAGTGTTTCAGCCATCAGGCGCTATGAATTTGTGAGTTTAAGCAGATCCTGATAGAGACCTCTTTTCAGTGATTAGACTCCCCATGCCATCTTGGCAACCTCCAGGAGCGGGCGCGATCGCTCAGCGAATCGATTAGGCGATCCCGCGCTCTCAGTAGCCATCACCCTCAGCTTCCAGCGCCCCTGCTCCCTGGCCATATCAAACCTGATCAATCCTCTCCCTGCTCCTCCTGCTCCGCTGCCGCTTCCTCTGCTGCCCGCTGATCCTGTAGCGCCTGAATTTGCAACAGCAGTGCTTCTTCCTGATCTTCAAACGCTTCCTCAGGCACGTCGCCCATATCGAAGGCTAACTGCAGCGTCAACAACTGCTTTTGTAGGGCTTCTAGCTCATCGGTTGGGTCTTCTACCTGATCTAAAATCTTTTCCGCTATCCAGGTGACACCGCTGAGCGGAGCAGTCACCGGGGCCATTAGCAATCGTAAAAGCATGCAAGTGGGGTTCCCTTTCTGACAAACGATGGGCCATATCCTTAAACATGACCACTGATCAGGCCAATGGGGCGATCGCTTAATGAAGCTTTGCCCACCTAGCCTCATTCCTCATTCATTTACCGTTCAGTAAGATACATTACTGTCACGAATGACCGTTGTGCTGGACTTGAGGTAGGGGCCATGGGGTATTTCCTGGCGGGTGATATTGGCGGAACCAAGACAATTTTGCGGCTGGTGGCCGCTGAGCAAGAGACGTTAGTCACCTGCTACGAACAAGAATACGTCTCCAAACAGTTTCCTGACCTGGTGCCAATGGTGCAGGCCTTTTTGCAGACCGCTCAAGACGCGAACAGTCTGCCGGGGCCACCGACTCAAGCCTGCTTTGCGATCGCTGGCCCCGTGGTGGATAACACCTCTAGCCTGACCAACCTGACGTGGAATCTGGACGGCGATCGCCTCGCCCAAGCCCTCGACCTAAAAACAGTGGAGCTGATCAACGACTTTGAGGCGATCGGCTACGGGGTCTTGAATCTAGAAGGGGATGATATTCACACTTTGCGGCCTGGTGTCATTGACGTCACCGCACCGGTCGCAATCATTGGCGCGGGAACGGGTTTGGGCCAAGGCTTTGTCATCCCAGTAGGCCAACGTTTTCAGGTGTTTCCTTCGGAGGGAGGGCATGCCGACTTTGCGCCGCGCTCTGAGCTAGACTTTCAGCTGCTGAAATATCTGCTCGACAAGCATCAAATTGCGCGAGTATCGGTGGAGCGAGTCGTCTCAGGGCAAGGCATCATTGCCATTTATCAGTTTCTGCGCGATCGCGGCATGGGGCAAGAATCCCCCGATCTGGCCAACATTGTCACCACTTGGGAACGGGAAGCGGGACGGGCTAAATCAGTTGATCCGGCGGCGGCCATTTCGCAAGCGGCGCTGAAGGGGCAAGACAGCCTGGCGGTGCAAACCATGAACCTGTTTGCGGAGGCCTATGGGGCTGAGGCGGGCAATTTGGCCCTCAAGCTCTTGCCCTATGGTGGCCTCTATATAGCGGGCGGGATCGCGGCCAAAAATTTGGCGCTGCTGACCAACGACATCTTTTTAGACGCCTTTAGCAACAAGGGGCGTCTGAGCAAATTGCTCGAAGATATTCCCGTGCGAATTGTGTTGAATCCGCGCGTGGGGCTGATCGGAGCGGCTCGTCGGGCGGCTGAGCTTTAGGGAGAGGTGGGAAAGTAAAGTCCTGTTAGGAGGCTGGGGGAGGGTTGAGGGTTCAGGGTTGAGGGTGGGCATTTGGAAAAGGCGTGAGAGGTGATTGATTGGCGAGTCTCTAGGGGAGTGCGGTACGATTTGCCGACTATTAACGACGGTTAGGAGCGACGAGGCTGGGGAGCAAGGGAGCCAAAAGGGTCGGCCTATTGCCACCAGGTTGTATTAGGGAAGTGCCGTGTGCCGCAATCATTGCCATGGTCTGAATCCATCATCTGTCTCCGTTGAGTTCTATAGCAGCTGCACTTGGATCAAGTCACTGGGGATTGCAGAAATGGCTGTCTGATCGACTTTTCAATTCTGACTTCCGAACTCCGAACTCCGAACTCCGAACTCCGAACTCGGCATTCGGCTCTGCTGTTTCATCGTCTACGCCGCACCGTTATCAATCGTTTCGTTTGTCACTTTCACTGTTATGGCTGGTCATAGTAAATGGGCTAACATCAAACGTCAAAAAGCGCGCGTCGATGCGGTTAAAGGCAAGACGTTTGCCAAGCTCTCGCGAGAAATTATTGTGGCGACGCGCACTGGCGGGGCTGATCCGGCGGGTAACTTTCAGCTGCGCACGGCAATCGATAAAGCGAAGGCGGCGGGCTTTCCGAACGACAATATCGACCGGGCGATCGCCAAAGGGGCGGGACAACTGGGTAGCGACGATGCCCTCGAAGCGATTCGCTATGAAGGCTATGGCCCCGGTGGGGTAGCTGTGCTGATCGAAGCGTTGACCGACAACCGGAATCGCACGGCGGCTGATTTGCGGGCTGCCTTTAGCAAAAACGGCGGCAACTTAGGGGAAACCGGCTGCGTCGGCTGGATGTTTGAGCCCAAGGGCGTGGTGACGGTGGCTGGCCCCATTGATGAAGAGGCCCTGCTCGAAGCGGCTCTCGAAGGGGGAGCCGAAAGCTATGAGCTGATGCTAATTGATGAAGATCAGGCCGGAGCTGAGGTCTACTGTGATCCGACCGATTTAGAAATGCTCAGTGAGGCACTCGAAACCCAGCGCTACACCCTCAACCAGGTCGAGAACCGCTGGATTCCCAGCAACACAGTTGATGTTGTGGATCCCGACCATGCACGATCGCTGCTTAAAATGATGGATGCGATCGCAGATTTAGACGATGTGCAATCGGTCACCGCTAACTTTGAAATGGCTGATGACTTAATGGCGGCTGGCATTTTATAGCCGATCGCCTGTGTCCTTATCCCAATTCTCAGTCATGGGACTCCCGATGCAATCTGGCCAAGCCGGGGAACCCAGGGGCAGAGGGCCAGATTTATAGTCTTGCTTCAGAAAACCGATATAGCAGAATGCAGAATGAAGAAGTCGCAAGTCAGAATTGAAAAGACTATCGATCAAACTGCGGCTTGCTATACCGCAACAGTGTGGGACTCACCAGATTGGAGGAATGGTCGAGGTGGCGGACGTGGGAGGGAGGCGAGCATCGCGATCTCGCTAGCGTTCAGCTATTTTCCACCGTTCTAATCACCCGACAGGGATTTCCGGCGGCGACCACGCCAGCGGGCACTGATTTTGTCACCACACTGCCAGCGCCAATGGTCGTGTGGTCGCCAATCGTGACGCCCGGACAGACAATCGCGCCGCCCCCGATCCAGACGTTATTGCCGATGGTAATGGGAGCGGCCATTTCAACGCCCGTTTGCCGCAGGGCGGGCTCAACCGGGTGATAAGCCGTGTAAATTTGGACATTGGGGGCCAGCAGCACGTCGTCGCCCAAGGTCACCCAGTTGCAGTCAAGGATGGTGCAGTTGACGTTGATATAAAGATTGTCCCCGGCTCGAATGTGGCAGCCATAGTCACAGTGAAAGGGCGGGATGATTTCACTATTGACGCCAATGGCCCCAAAGAGCGATCGCACGATTGTCTGCCGCTGCTCGGCCTGCGCTGGCGATGAATGGTTAAAGCGGTATAGCTGATGTTGGACGGCCAACCGCATCGCCGTCAACTTGGCATCGGCAGCCCAGTAGGGCTGATTTGCCAGCATTTTTTGTCGTTCGGTAGTCACCATGAAGAGGCCGATGCTGAACTGAGCATGATCCGCTAGCGATTGAGGGTGTCACGGGCCAAGGCCATCACCGTTAGCAGCAGGTGATCAATATCAACGGGCTTCGCCAGATGTGCCTGATAGCCACTGTCGTAGGTGCGCTGCTGGTCGCTCTCGCGGGTATAGGCAGTCAGGGCGATCGCGGGAGTTTGTCCCCCAGCGGTGGCAGGCAGCTGGCGAATTCGCTCAATCAGGGCAAAGCCATCCATATCGGACATGCCGATATCGCTAATCAAGACATCGGGCTGAAAGATTGACATCTGCGAGAGCCCTTCAACCGCAGCGGTCACCACAACGACCTCGGCACCATATTGAGAGAGCAGCGTTTCTAACAGTTCACAGGCATCGGGGTTATCGTCAATGGCGAGCACGCGAATGCCGGTCAAGTCTAAATTGGCTGCTGGCGATCGCCCAGTCGATGCAGCCACCGCTTCCTGCTGCAACAGCGGTAGCCGCACAGTAAACGTTGAGCCTTGATTTTCGCCGGGGCTGTTGACGGTGATCTGGCCACCGTGGGCCTCTACCAAGTAACGCACAATGGCCAGCCCCAGCCCCAGCCCCCCATATTTCCGGGTGATGGAAACATCTTCTTGATGGAATGATTTGAAGATATTGGGCAAGAAGTCAGCGCTAATCCCTTTGCCGGTATCTTGCACCGTAATCATCGCGTAGCGATCGATCTGCTGCAAGCGAATATCAATTTGCCCACCCTCCGGCGTGAATTTGATGGCGTTCGACAGCAGATTCCAGATGATCTGTTGCAGCCGTCCGGCGTCGCCCCAAATCTGCACCGCATCCACAATATCGGACTTGACGACAATCTCTTTGGCGCTGGCAGCGATCGCCATCGTTTCGATCGCTTCGGCAATCACTGAGGCCACATCCACTGCCGTGTTTTCTAGCTTGAGCTTACCTCGCAAAATTTTGGCAATGTCTAACAGGTCATCAATCAACTGCGTCTGTAGTTTGGCGTTACGTTCAATCGTGGCCAGTGCCTCAGTCGTTTGATCCGGATCAAACTGGTGCGTCTGCAACAGCCTGGACCAGCCCAAAATGGGGTTGAGGGGCGATCTCAACTCGTGGGAGAGGATGGCCAAAAACTCGTCTTTGATGCGATTGGCGCGTTCGGCCTCTTCGCGGGCGTTTTTTTCGCGCAGCAGTAACTGCTCGCGTTCCGCCGCTACCATTTTGCGTTCATCAATGTCAGTTGCCGTGCCAAACCATGATGCTGGCTGCCCTGACTCGTTGGTGAGGGGTACGACCTGCACCAGATGCCAGCGGTAGATGCCATCGTGGCGCTGTAGGCGACATTCGATTTCATAGGCATTACCAGTTTGCAGCGCCGTAGTCTGCGTTCTGAGTACCTCTGGCAAGTCATCAGGATGCATCAGCTCAGACCCCAGAGCCTGGTCTAAGGTCAGTTCTGTTTGGCCCGCATAGGTTTGCCACTGTTGGTTGTAAAATTCCGTTTGGCCGGTGGCATCATCGACCCACATCAGTTGCGGCACGGCATTGGCCAGCGTGCGATAGCGAATCTCGTTGAGACGTAGGTTTTCTTCGATCCGTTTGCGATCGCTGATGTCCTGGTGAATGCCCGTCATACGGAGCGGCTTTCCCTGGTCATCGTGGACGACGACCTTGCCGTAGTTCGCAATCCATTTCCAGTCCCCTTGTTTGGTGGCCAACCGATATTCAAAGCTGTAGGGGATCGAGTTGTCTTGCAAATGGGCCTGCAGCAACTCTAGAATCCGGAGCTTATCCTCTGGGTGAATCAGCTCCGCCCAAGAGCTATATTTTTCCTGCAATTCACCGGGCTCAAACCCCAGCATGGCCAGCCATTGCGGACTTAAATAGTCGCGATCATTCACGATATCCCAATCCCAAAGGCCACTGCCAGCGCCTTCCAAAGCCAGTTGCAACCGTTCTTCACTCTCCTTGAGCGCATCTTCAGCTTGCTTGCGCTTGGTGATATCGGTATTGCTGCCAAACCATTGCAAAATGTTGCCTGCCTCATCTCGAATGGGCAAAGCGCGGGATAGAAACCAGCGATAGTTGCCGTCTTGCCCGCGCAGGGGAAAAGTGTCTTCCCAGGGTTCGCCAGATTGAAAGCACTGCCGGAGCTTCTCAACGACCCGGTCAACATGGTCAGGGTGATGAACCTCGCGCCAGCCCAACCCTCGCATTTGCTCTAGCGTGGTGCCGGTGTAGTCAAACCAGCGTCGGTTGTACCAAAAGATCGAGCCACTCACATCCGCCATCCAGGTGAGTTGGGCAATATTGTCGGCCAGGGTGCGAAACCGCTCTTCGCTCTTGCGTAAGGCTTGTTCAGCCGCTTTTTGCTCAGTTTGATCGACGACACAGACCAGCACCCGCTCATAGGATTCTGTCACGGGGGGAAAGGTCATACTCACCTGAACTTGCATCAGCTCACCGTCTAGGGAGCGGCCCACCGTATCGAGCGAAAGGACGCGCTCGCCGCTCGCGATCGCCGCCAGTTCATTCACAAATGAAGATCGCGTCTGGGTGACAAAGATGCGGTCTAAGGAAATCAACAAATCGGCTTTATGCTCGGCCTTAAACATGCGGAGAGCAGCCTGGTTAACGTCCACCAGCTTGACCTGGGCGATCGCCTGGGCCACAAAGTCTGGATGCGCTTCACAATAGTGACGAAAATCTTTCACCCCGGTCCGTTTGAGCTGTTCAATCTGGACTTTGACAGCGCTGAAATCTTCTTCCCAGATGGCAACGTCAACCGCTTCAAAAATGTAGCGATACCATTCTTCCTTACTCGCGAGGGCCGTTTCGGTTCGCTGACGCGAATCCATCTCCCGCATCAGTGCCTGCTCAAGCTGCACTCGCTGATCGATGTCAGTGATGGTGCCTGCCCACCCCGTCGTTTGTCCCGTCTCAGTCAACGTTGGCAGCGCCCGACAGATAAACCAGCGATAGGCACCGTCGCGGCGGCGAATGCGATATTCGACCTCAAACGGGTGCCCTTGAGCAACCGCCGTTTGCCAGGCGGCCAAGGTGCGATCCTGGTCTTCTGGATGCACCTGTTGCAAGCTTTTCCAACCCATCGACTCAGTCGGCTGGCTACCTGTGTAGTCAAACCAGCGACGGTTCCAATAGTTGACCATGCCCTGACTATCGGCTGTCCAGATGATTTGCGGAATCGCCTCAATCAGGTCTTGACAACTCTTGATCGAGTCATCAGGCTGAATCGCTTGATGAGAGGGGCTCATCGCGGGCTCAGGCCCAGCGGCGATCGCCCCCATTAGCGCCGTCGTGAGCTGCGCTGCAGTCAGCTGGTCTTGTCCTAAATAATCAGCAGCCCCGGCTTTCATCGCCATGACGGCTGCCGCCATGTCCCGTTCCCCAACGACAACAACGGGGGGGCGCGACGGCTCTAACTGAGCTGTGAGCTGACGGATGATGGCCGCACTATTGTGATGATGAGTTGTTAAGGCCAGCAGCACACAATCGACCCTGAGGCCAGCGGGCACTGCTAAATCGGGCATCGCGTTTTCGGGGCAGTCAGCGGTTAAAACCTGGTAAGACGCCGTCTGATCTGCAGCCAGCCAGCCAGCATAGTCCTCCGCCTGAGCCGACCCTTTGACAACAAGAATGGTGCAAGCTGGCTTCGACATGCAGGGCAGATTTGATCAGCGTAGTGATAAATAGGCAGTCAGAGCATGTACCCCTCGGGATCGATCACACATCAGGTAGGTTACCGAGTGAACCGGCAGTACTGATCCCCTTTCCGTGGTACTGATTGATCGCCAGCGAATGAATGAAACGTGAGCGGTACAGCGCTCAACTGCGACGATTAGATTCTATCAATGACAACCGATCACGTTATCTGTGGGTAAAGAAAAAATATTAAAGCTTGAATATCGTTGCCCTCGCTCACAGCTTTAGGCAAATCTCAATCTACGAAACGATGACTCGAATCTGTCAGGCGATCGCGCGAATGAGCTGAGCAACAGATTTTGGAACGGCTCAAGACATTTGGTGAGAGCCCCTCCAACAACGCTTGCCTCTGCAATCCACCTAGCAGAGGGCTAAGGCAAAGGGGTAATTATCTACGGTGTCCCTAGTTTTGACGCTCATCGCCATGAGTCTTACACTTTGCTCCTCATGCCAAGCGTTGCCTCCCCGCCCAGCCGAACCCTTTAATCAATGGGTCGGGCGGGTGAGTAAAGTCTACTCTTCAACTTTGGGAACCACATCGGGACGCTCTTTGGCTTCCCAGCCAACGGGGCGCTTTGAGTTGTACCAGGCGATCGAGCCAATGGACACCGCTGCGATAAAACCGACCACCAGAACGATGACGAAGGCTGACATGTAGGGAGCGCCCTCAACCGCCGCCTGCATCAATAAAGCGTGATTTAATCCGTCCATGTCGGAACCTCAATACCTTGAATTTAGATGACGAGAATAGCCTGATCTTATGACATAAGCATCTATCTCGGTGCAGATTTTAGAGAAACCGCGACTCGACACCATCGCCGCTTCACAGATGCCAACCGATCGCAGCCCGTGGGAACTCGTCAATAAAAAATGTCGCAACGCTGACGAGTGGTATGGATGCCCGGTCGGTCGTCTCTGACCATGGGAGGCGATCTTTGCACCTGTTTCTGATGGCTCGTTAGGTATAAAGTCTAGAGGAAGGTTCTGAAGACTTGCCGATTATCGACCCCAGCTAGATTTAGAACTGGAATTTTCACAAGTCAAAGAGAGTTTGAAAAACAGGCCGGTTTCTCTCATGACTTTTGGCGAAGCGTGCCTGAGGAGCTTATGCCATTGCTTTGGCAATGCTGGTGTTTTTAGCGTTGATGTACTCATCTTCTCTTTTTACGCGGCAGGATAAATCAGCAAATGAAAGACGCCTTGGCTTCTCTCAATAAATTCAATCAAATCAAAAGACTGTGTAAATTGCAGAATTAACTTGGCGATAATACGAGCTGTTGCTTGGGTCATATTCCCGGTCTTATCTGAAAATGTGTAGTGATGAATATGACGACCTTCAATCTTTATTCTGCTCGCCGATATTTTAATGCCCAGCGACGTGCAGGCAACCTGACAGCTCGATAGGTTAGAACTCTCAGGAGTTAATTGAGTGGCTAGTTTAAGTGCCTGATACACCTCTTGAACATGGCAAGGATTGAGCAAACGATAAGTCTTGGTCGGTTGAAACTGTCTTTTGAGCGAGAGGGTAATCATTGTGGTTGCAACGCAAATTGACGCAAGGATGGGCCATTTTTGCAAGGGCACAAAGCCTCCCAGTCCCGCACCCACAAGGGTTGACATCAATAATAAAGAAGTCCACTGAGCTTCTGAGAAGCCTCGCCAATAAGATGTTGCCGGATCACCTCGCCAAAACTCGCAGTAAAAACGTCCCCATCCATAAGTCACCAGATACCAGACAGAAACTTCACCGGGTATGGAGCCTTGCCAAATCAGTGTGATCCCCACCAGTAGGATAAAGAATCCCCACAATGCTTCAATTCCTTGAATGGGAAAGAGTCTGACTTGTAAGTAGTAAGGCGTGAACCCGGAATTTTGATAAGCATTGCCGTAGCATATTCCCCAAGCACAAGGCTTGCCATGGCAACAGCCCACCATTAAACAGCCAATGCGTATACAGGCGTGAGTCAAGCCAATCCCTAGCACCAAAATATCGAGATAAACCCAGACGGGTTGATTTAGTTGCCACAATAGCAAGGCAGAAACCAAAACAATTGCAATCAAGTGATGGTAATAAATTAAGCGCTCTCGACCGATCACGACCTTCATAATCCAGGCGAGCAGTAGGAAGCTAATAGGCGCGACGACTATCAGGCTCAAAATGATCAGAAAGGAAAGTTCTAAATGTTTGGCTAAAAGGCTCAAAAGGATAACTCCCAAGCAGAAGCCCAGAAGCCCACAAACTTGAAAGGCTGAGTACCTTTGAGAAAACAAACGAATTTCTGGGTGCGCTAGCTGATCAAATCCTCGGTTGAAAATTTGAATCGGCAAGTTATTCATGGTTCCCCACACCCTTGCACCACGTCTGCTGCAGAACGGGTGCCGACATCGGTCAGTTGCGTGGTGTGATCGGGCGTGTAGGTGACAGATGTGCAGTCTCTGGCAACGCTTCTGCTCGCCAGAGAACGAGACGTGCCAGGGCCAAACTGCACGGTATGAGTGCCGCGATCATCGCGCTCGGTTGCCGTCTTTCTTTCAAGGCAGCTAGCCGTACTCACTAACCGGCTAAAGTCAATCCCGACTCTGGTGCGGAAGTACTCTGTAAATTCGGCCTGGCAGCGTTGATTTCTGCTTTCTGCTCTGCCGGCTGCGCAAAACGGATTGCCAATATCTCGATGCACCTGTCTAGCTTTATCAAACGTTAAGGCATAAACACGTCGATGGTCTTCACAGTGCTCGCCTTCTGCTTGTTTAAGTTTGTCAGCCATTGATGAGGTGATTTCCAACTTTTGGGTTAGCGACCTTCGGCGACATCGGCCTCGTCTGAGCGTTTCGGTGCCGACATCATAGGTGCCGGGTGCAGTGGCCATAAATTTTTCTAGGTCAAAATCGGCAATGTTAGGTGAGCTAGTAATGTCGCAGGTTTCATCTGAGGGTTGAAACTGAAGATTGATGTTGAACCGCCCCGGACTCGCCATCTTGGTTACACCGAGAATGCCTGTGCTGCCAATTTCTCGCTCGATATCGGGTAATGGTTTCTGGGTGGCGGTAGAGCAATCAAAGGTCGGTAGGGTTGTAGGTAAGAGGCCTGTCGGTCGTGAGGGTGAGCGATCGCAACTACAACGCTGTAGCTGAAGTCCTGATCGCAGTCTCGGCACTGCTGCTCGGGTGAACTCGGCCATGCCGCCTCGAACCCCCTGCCATAAAGCCGTTACGGCTCGAATTGCCGAGAAATCGGCGTCTGCCTCAAGGGCGGTTTGAGCGGTGCTGGCGGGTGGAGCAGAAGTCGCGTGGGCATCTGCTCCCCGCTGCTGCATCACATGAGCGAGTTCGTGGGCAATCAGGGCATCACCAATGGGGGTGCCAGGGTGATATTCACCCGCGCCAAAGGCAATGTGCTCACCCACCGTAAAGGCCCTAGCGCTAAACCGAGTCGCCAATGACTGAGCTTGCCCATCAGAATGCTGGCGCACCTGGGCAAAGCTCGTGCCAAAAGCCGATTCCATTCGCGATCTAACACGGCTATCGAGCGGTTGACCATCGCCCAGTTGTCTCTGGGTCGGCGCTAAGTCAGATGCCTGCTCAGGATGCCCGGACTGAGCTTTCAACAGCACCGCACTACTAGCGGCGGTTGGCATGCCGGATAGTAAGTCGGTTGGCATGCCAGCGGGCACTTCTGGCACTGCTCCGGTTCTGATCCAGGTTGCAACGCCTCGTTGAACTTTTGCCACAACGGCAGGCATATACTCTCTGGCATTTCTCGCTGTGGCAGTTTCGGGGGCATAACGGCGAATGGCCCGCTCAATATGCTGGCTATCTCGCACGCGGTAGTAGGCAAACCAATACCTGATATGAGGACACCCCCGAGTCGTTTGATTAGTCCCCACTAAAGCAGCTTCAGCAGCGGCACAGACAGAGGTTTGTAACTCTGTCAGAAATTGACTTTTGCGCATCTGTTCTGGCGCCACCTCATCGGTATCGTCTTCGACAATGAGCGGCGTCAAGATTTCCTCGGTGTCTGCAGCAGCGGGTTCATCATCTGCGGCAGCAGGCTCAGGGACGCTATCGGGTGTGGGGCCTGGTCTGCTGGGTTGCTCCTCCCCGGCAGGAGCCCGCTGAATCTCCGCCGTAGATGTTGTTGGCGCAGACGTTTGTTGGATCACATGGGTCAATTCATGGGCCAAGAGCCGCTGGCCGGAGCGCGTCTCTGGGGCATATTTGCCGGCGTCAAATACGATGGTGTGGCCATAGGTAAAGGCTTGGGCATTAAGCGATTGGGCCGTTGTGGGGTCAGTGTGCACGCGAACTTGGCTGAAGTCTTGACCAAAACGCGGCTCGAAAAAACTGCGGGTCGCGGGTGTGAGGGGTTGGCTGTTGATGACTGCGGCATTGAGACGAGCTGACAATGAGGGCAACACCTGGCTGGAGCGATCATTCGTGGTGGACTTGGTCTGTAGAAGACTGGGATAGTCGTCTTCTTCCTCTTCGCTCTCATCGACCGATTGTCGCTGTAGCTGGTCTCGATCGATGGCACTGATGGGGTGGATTTTGAGTGGGATGCGAGGGGATATATTTTTTGTGGCTGCCGCTATAGCCGGTTGATGGATTACTGCCTCGGCAATGCGATCGGCTTCTTGTTCGTATCGATCGCCAGGTTGATTGACCGTCAGGTGGGGCATAGTCGCAGCGGCTCGGGCTTTTCGCTGCAGCGCCGGACGCTTTTTTTTACAGGTCTCACACTCTTCTTGAGCGATCGCATGCTGGCCGCAACTCGTACACTTGCGCTGCAAAATACCGCCGCTCGTGAGGGGATGAGACGTGGGTAACTGCTGTTGAGTTGGTATGACGTCTTTGCCCATTACTTCAGTCCTCCATAAACGGATTGAGCGATATGTTGTCCCATCGCCTCGGGGGCTTGCCCTGGCGAAAACTGGAAATTGCTGGCGGATAAGCGATCGCGCCAGCCCCCCTGTTGCAAGCTCGGACTCAGACCATCAGCGGCAATCAGGCGAGTCAGTTCAGTACGGATCGCGACGTCCAGTTGCGATCGCTGATGCGGCGACAAATCAATGCCGTCTAAAACCAATTCTTCAATGTGGAGGTTGACGTTCATCACAGTGACCTTGGGGAACTAGCGGCGACGGTGCACCGGAGCGGGTGCAGGAAGTTTCGTCGGTGGCGAGGGCGGCGGCAGTGGTGGAGCCGGGGGAGGTGGTAGGGGAGCGGGGGGCGGCGTGGCGACGGATGGAGCGATTGGGGGAGCAGCGGCGGGCGATCGCGGCGTAGCGGGCGGCGGTGGCAACTGCCAGCGAAAATCCCCTTCATTAATCGGTTTACCCAGCTTGCGAAATTCGGCGCGGGCGGCAGTCAGGACCCGTGGCATCGTGATCGGCGATTGTTGATGAGCCGCCAAAAAGGCCGCATTGAGCGCGATGTTGTGAATGCTGCCGCCGGTCAGATTGAGGCGAGCCAGGCGAGTAAAGTCCAGATACTGGGTAGGGGCCTGGGGCGGAAAGGCCCGCTGCCTAATCTGACGGCGTTCCTGCAGGCCGGGAAAGGGAAACTGCACGATGAACCGCAACCGCCGCACAAAGGCTGGATCGAGGCTGCTTTTCATGTTGGTCGCCAAAATCGCCAGCCCACTATAGGCTTCCATCCGCTGCAGCTGGTAGTTGACTTCGATGTTGGCGTAGCGATCGTGGCTGTCTTTCACCTCGCTGCGTTTGCCAAACAGCGCATCGGCCTCGTCAAAAAACAGCAGCGCCCCGCCGTCTTCCGCTGCGTCAAACAGGCGGCGCAGGTTTTTCTCGGTTTCGCCAATGTATTTGCTGACGACGGAGGAGAGGTCGATGCGGTAGAGGTTAAGCTGCAGATCAGTGGCAATCACCTCGGCAGCCAGGGTTTTGCCGGTGCCACTTTCCCCGGCAAACAGGGCGCTGATGCCCAGGCCCCGATTCATTTTTTGGTTAAAGCCCCAGGTGTCGTAAACAGTGCTGCGCGATCGCACCTGGTCAGCGATTTGATGGAGCAAATCCAGTTCATCGGGGGGCAACACCAGATCCGCCCAGGTGGCCTGAGCATCCAACCGCTGGGCCAGCAGATCGAGCTGGGGGCGGGTAGCCGCTAAGCATTTGGCCCATAGCTGCTGGTGAATCGCCTCACTGCTTTGCGACGGCCCCTGTTGCGTTACCTCACGGGCAATTTTTTGAATCGCGATCGGCGTCAGCTTAAACTGGCTAGTCAACTGGGGCAGCGTGGCCGGGGCCAAGATGCCCAAAGCCTGCCGCCAGAGACCCATTTGTTCTTGGGCAGTCGGTTTTTCGACATCCACCACCAGGCTGTTATCGATCAGTGACTGTTGCACTTCGCGCGTGCTGAGAAATACCAGCATCTGATTACGGGACAAAAATCGCCGCAGGGCGGTGACGCTGGGGCGGGTCTCGTTATTCAAGTCGGTGTCGTGCAGGTCGATCAGGAGCGTTAGGGGAAACAGGCCACTTTCTCGTTGCCACAGCCGCGAGAAGGTTTCTAGATCGCCGAGCTGGCTCGGTAACAGATCGAGGGACAGTCGATAAAGGGCCAGGCCCAATTGGGTCGCCGTGCGCTGGGCCACGAGTTGCTGGCTGACGGCGTCGGTGCCGGTCAGTTGCACATAGGCCGGAGGGTGAACAGTGGGTTCCCCCAGCTGAGCAATCAAGCTGTCGACATGGGCCGCCAGAGAGGCGGGCAGTTGAGCGTCCCGAGGCAACGTGAGGGGGGAGAGGAGGGGCGTCAGGCGATCGTCGAGATAGTTGAGGCCTTTGATGTAGTTGACGATGCGCTCATCGGCGCGCAGCGGACTGGTGGTGAGGGGCTGGGCACCGGGCTGGTTAATTTCCAGCAGCCGCCAAAAGCGTAGGGGCCGCTCGGGCGACAGCACATCCCAGGCGGGAGCCTCAAACAGGCTCAGCGCTAGGGCAAAGGTGGGGTAGCCCGGTTCTGGCAGGCCCTGCACTCGCGCACAGAGGCTAGCAATGCGGGTGTCCAGCTCCATGGCGGTGCACAGCAGCAGCACCTGCTGTTCAAATTCCGACAGGCCAAACCGCTGAGCCAGCTGAATTAAGGCCGGAGAGGGGGAAGCTTGGGCCGCTTCAGCCATCGCCGCAGCGGCTTGCGCCAAGTCCTCTTCGGGCAGCCACTCCACTGCTGGGGTGGAAACGGGTGGTGGAGTCGGCGGCGGGGTAGAGGGAGATCGCCGCTGCCACCAGCGGCGGGGAGTGGGCGGTGTTGCCGTCAAGGCGGGGGATGCGGGCGGCGGTGACGGTAGGCGCTGGGTCAAGCGTAACCGCAGCCAATGCAGCGCCCTGGACAAATAGCGGTCATTCGTCTGCTGCCACTGCTCAAGCTCACTCATGGAATTACCAGGTCTTGATAGTCAACGAAGCGGGGGGGACGCACGGTGTAATCCTGAATGATCAGGCTATCGACGCCGTCGACGCGCAGCCGCGGTCGCACGCGGTAGGTGCCTGGATCAACGGCTCCCAGGCGAAAGTTGAGGGTCGTTGTGGTCATCGGCAGCGGCTCCCCTACGGGCAGTGACGTCGTATCGAAGTCCCAGGGTGCGGCCAGCAGTTGCCGATCGCCGCTGGGCAGCTGATTCGTTTCTTCAAACAGGTTGAGGAACACGCGCTGTTCGAGGGGAATCGTCAGCGGACCAGGAATGGCGGGCCGCTCTAGCAGCTCTAGCAGCACCGCTGGGGCACAGGTGACCGTGACGGTGACGCCATCGCTATCACGACTGGCGGTCAGGGTCAAAATCTCGGGTGCGATCGCCAGCGGCATTTCGTTAGAAACCCGGCTGATGACCCGATCTCCCTCGGCTTGGGTCAGGGCGATCGCGACGGCATAGTAGCCCGCTGGCCAGAGATTGGGAGCATTGGGCAGCGTCAAGGGAATCTCAGTGGCGGTGTGGACGATCGCGGCAACAGGAAACTCTACCGGGTCTTGAAAGCTGGGATGACGCAGCTGCACACCGAGGTCACCGCTGCCAAAATTCTGCCCCACGATCATCAAGGGCTCGGCATCACTAAGGCGCACACTCGGCTGGCGATTCGGCAACCGCAGGGTCTGAATCTCGGGATAGGGCAGTGTGAGACTGGCTTGAGTCGGAATGCCACTGTCCTCTAAGGAGCCGCGCGTCAGTACCGGCTGCGGGGTGACGCTGGGGCGAGTGCTCTCGATCAGCACGATGGAGGCCTGGTAGGAGACCGACAGGCGATATTGCGTCTGAAAGGTGGCCCACAGCTTCGACAAATCTTCCAGGGAAATCGGCTGGGGCGTAATGCGAACGCACTCAATCTGCTGGTGTAGATCACTGTCGGGCAGCTCCGTTTCCGTCGCCAGGCGAATCTCGGCCGCTGTCAATAGAGGATGATCATGCAGCGTGCCCATGGCCCGCCCGAGCAGCTGATGGCTCAGGGTGTCGTCATCATCTTGACCATAGGCCGTCAGCAGGTAATGCAGGTTCAGAGCCAGCGGCGGCTGCCCGGTTTCCCCTGACTGCACCTGCCCCGGCAGGGTCTGATTGCGCCATTGGGGGTGCAGCTCGGTTTGGTATAAAAACAGGTTGAGCTGATTGTTGCTAGCGCTGTCTGGCCCATTGGTGGTGGTGAGCGCTTTGTCGGGGGGCTTCGTCGTGACGGTCGCTCCCGACAGCGTGTCAGGCAAGTTTTGCTCAATCAGGCGGCGCAGGGTGGTGGTGACGGCGGCGATCGCTAAACTGTTACTCATTATTGACCTCCCGTCCGCTGCTGCAGATAGGTTTCTAGCGTCATGACAGGGGCCGGGGGTGGCGGCGATCGCCGGGGTGATCGGGCGGGCGGCGACGCTTTAATTTCAATCCGGCCAATGGTGACGTTGATGGTGGGGGCCGGGGGCGGTGCCGGAGGCGTAAAGGCGGCTCGCTGTTCCGCCTGATCCCTCGCCAGCGCGACCCGAGGACGCACCGCAGAACGCTCCCCGTGCTCCATGGCTGGCGTTATCGCTCTGGGAGTTGGCACGGCGATCGGCTCGGGCGGCGAAACCGATCGCTCGATGGTCTGGCGCTCAATGATTTGAATCTCGACATCACCAGCAGAGGAGGCTCCTCGCTCCTGCGACTGGGCTGGCTGAGATGGGGGCAAGGGGGCAGCCTGTGCAGAGGACTGCTGAGCGGCGGTGACGGGAGCCGACTTTGGGACGGGACGGGGCGAGCGCTCCCCCGCTGGCTGAGCCATATCAGCTCTAGATTCATACCAGGGGGCGGGACGGTGAGAACTGGCCACAGGTGAGGGGGGCGGCCCTAAAGCGGAAGGCGGCGCGATCGCATCAGCCACAGGAGCCTGTCCGAAAGTTGCCTGGGGGGAGATCGCGTTAGCCACAGGCAACGTTGGAGACGTGTCACGGACTGGGGTGTGGCCTGCGGATGGCGGGGCAAACGTGGGTGGCAATGCCGCTGATGTCGTTTCTGTCGGAGGAGCGTCGCGGTGGGTCTCCAGTGCTGCTCCCTGCTCTGTAAAGGTGACCAGCTCTATTCCCTGGGCCGGAGCCGACTCAAATCGGGCGATCGGGCGCGGCTTAACGGCGGGCAGCGCCTGCTGCTCGCGCGCAATTAGATGGGTCAAAAAATTACTCACAGATCCACCATCTCTAGATAAAACTGTCGCCGTCGCGGACTCAGCGCCACAATCTCTGACTCTGACCAGCCGTAAGCCTGTGCCAGCCGATGCACCTCCCAGAGCAAGCGCCGCGCCCAAACCGTCAGTTCGTGCCAAAAGAAGGTGACAATATCAAAGCCTGATAGCCACTGGTGCTCACAGGTGGGGCACGTGAGATTAAGCTCCACATCCGCCTGGGGGTCTTGCGCAGCCATGGCCGCCATCACTGCTGTTGCCACGTCATTGGGCAGCTCGGCGGCTTGCCCCTCAGGCGGCGCAACCTCTAGCAGGCAGCGCGATAACAGCAGCGCCTGAGCGACGACTTCGTCATCACTGCCAACTGCCGCCAAATCTTCACTATTGGGCAACCGATAGCGCACCTGATAACCTGCTTGCTCTAACTGCCCGGTCGTCTGCGGCGCTAAGGCCAAATCTGCCCGAATGTCATCGATGTGAAAATTTAGCTCCAGGGTTTCGTCACATTCCGGGCATTGGGCCACGCTTTCGATCTGGGAGCCGAAAATCCATTCGCGCAGGGTGAGCAGTTGCCCGTCACGCTGCCCGATCGGGAGCGCTGCCAATTCATCACGACTCGCCTCAGGAATAGCCGCCGCTAATAAGGTCAACGCCTGCTGAGTGGGGGACTGATCGCAGCCCTGTTCCCAGACCTGCAGCAATTCTTGGGCGGTTAATGGACGCATAGGGCAAGGAGGTAATTCAACAATGGGTGAATAGTAGCCGGGCTACGCTTCACCGCTGCTTTTTTCGGTAAATCAGTTCATGCAAGGGGGGACATTGGTTCTCAGTTGCGGGGTGATAGAGGCCGGGAGCGGGGTAGCAGGGGAGCTAGGGAGCAGGATGATTGGACAGTTCGATTTTGGAGCATGGGCATGGCAGCCTCAGCAATTTTGGAATGAAGCCGCAGCTGGATTGCGACCCCGCCGATCGCGGACGACGCGATCGCCCCACGGTGGGATGCGACTCAACCAACGAGTCGGCGACTGGTTAAGCGGGTGGCTCGGTGAAGGTCGGTTCTGTGGGTTCGGTCACGGCCAAGTCGCGTTCCCAACCCTCGTTTTGCAATGTAAGCATCTGAATAGCCACGGCATTGGCGCTGGCGTCGAGTTCGGGCAGGGCCGTAAATTCTGACACCCAACAGCGATAGAGGTTGTAGGCGATCGCCACCTGCCCGGCTTCGTTCAACATTTCAATGCGAATGTCCTTGCGAAAGTCCTTCAGCGAGACCTCAGCCCCCAAGCCCGAGCCGTAATTCCAGACTTTGTTGGCCCACTGCTCAAAGTCCACATCATGGGTAACGCCACGTTCTAGCGTAATCGGTTCGTATTTCGACTGGCCGGGGGCTTTTAATACCGTGCTAGGGTCGCCACCGGCCCGGTGTTCCACCACTTCGGTAGTGCGCTTGAGTGCCCCGACCTTGCTGATGCCCGCTACGACGCGGTTGTTCCATCGCACTAAAAACTTGAAATTTTTGTAGGGGTCAAGCCGCCCCGCATTAATCGTAAATTGCGCCATCTTGCCCTCAAGGTATTCAAGAATCCAGTTCTCAACCCGATCTAGAGCCAGCACTGGAGTTGTCACATCCAACTGCACCTCACCGCCTGCGGCACCGCTCCTGATCAAAGAGAGGTTGATTCACCTCTCAGTGAACTCTCTCAAAGTGCTGCATTGCCCCCTTTGTCGCCCCAATTCTGCTATCCCTGACATAGAAGTCAGGCAAAGCCATGCCAGCAAAGTTCTCTAGACTCCGCTTGCAGAGATACACCTCACCGCCTACGGCACCGCTCCTTAGTAAGGAGAGGCTTAGACACCTCTCAGAAACTCCCTCGCAATGCTGCATGGCCCCCCTTTGTCGCCCCAATTCTGGGGGGAGATTGGAGTTCACAGTTCCCCAAATTTGGGGGATGTCGGGGGCTAAATCCTGACCATGACTCACCCGAGACTTCTGTATAGGCAGCAGCCTTAATAAGGAGAGGCTAGGTGAGGTTGCAAAAACGATGGTTTCCATTATGGTCTTGGTCTAAGTATCAATTTGACCCGCGAGTTGTTGAATTTTGAGAATGACAAATTCCGCCGGTTTGAGCGGCGCAAATCCGACCACCACATTGACAATGCCGAGATTGATATCGTTTTGGGTCGTGGTTTCGGCATCGCATTTCACCAGGTAGGCGTCGCGAGCACTGCTGCCCTGAAAGGCTCCCTGCCGAAATAGATTTTGCATAAACGCACCCACGTTCAGCCGTAGCTGCCCCCAGAGCGGTTCATCATTGGGTTCAAAGACGGCCCACTGGGTACCGCGATACAGGCTTTCTTCAATGAACAGCGCTAGTCGCCGCACGGGAATATATTTCCACTCAGAGGCGAGGCGATCGTCCCCTTCTAAGGTGCGGGCTCCCCATACGACTCGGCCCGCTGGCGGTAGCGTCCGCAAGCAGTTGATGCCGAGGGGGTTCAGCTCGCCGTTTTCGGCATTGGTCAGCGGTATGCTCAGTTGCGGCACCCCCACCAAGGTGGCCTCTAGGCCCGCTGGCGCTTTCCAGACGCCGCGCTGCGTATCAGTGCGCGAAAAAATGCCCGCTACCGCGCCACAGGGAGCCACATCCTCCATTTGGTTATCCCGCAGAGGATTAGGCTGCTTCAGCATGGGAAAGAACAGCGCCGCGTGGTTGGATCGAGTCGTAATATCCGTCGCCAACCCCGCCTTGGCGTCATCCTTGCTATCCCAAGCGGGGGGCGGGTCAACCAGCAAAAAGGCGCGGCTGTCTTCGCAGAACTTCGCGGCTCGATCGACTAGGCCACTCACCGCTTCAGCAGTGTAGTCGGCGTAGTAAGGCGGAATGCAGAGGATGTTGAATAGGTCAGCATCCTTTAGCGCATACATGCCCGACTTAGCGTTTTCACTGCCTTCGATATCAGCTGTGGTAACCGCCGCCCCATCGTCCCCATCATCATTGCTTGGTGAGGAGGTGTCATCGTCTTCCCAAATCGTTTGCGTCGGGTCAGCGGGCACGTCAGCATGGGCCTCCGGCACGGTCGTTTCTGAAGTTAAAGGCGTTGTTAACCGCACCAAAGTCGATTCGTTCTCTAACACCTTATCGACCCGGCGCGGACTGTCGGCCACCGAGACATTGCGAAATTGCTCAGTCAATCCCGTTTGGGTATCCCTCACCGTGAGATTGAAGAGGTCATCGGCCCCATCAAGGCCCAACCGCAACGCCACTGCCGCCGTGACATCGTGGTCAATCCGCACTCTGAGCGCGTTGCCCCACGCCCCCGGATTCGCCGCCACAAATTGCAGCCCGTTGCTGTCGATAGTGGCGTGTCCAGCTAGGTCAGCGATCGCCGCGGCGTCGATACTCGGTGCCGCCGCTTCCTCATCCGGATCTTCGACAACGGGGGGCGGTTCGGGGGCGGGCTCCGGCGTGGCCCGAAACACTCGGACAATAATGGCTTGACTACCGCCATTGAGGAAGAAATTTCTAACCTGAAAGCCTAATTGACTGTCGAGCCACAGACCACCAAAAATCCGCTCAAAATCGCCAAAGTTGTTAATGGTGATGGGCTGATCCGTTGGCCCCCGCAGGGCGCTGCCGACAAATGCGGTGATGGAAGTTGCCACCCCTGTAATGGTGCGGACACCACTGGGAATTTCCTCAATATAAACTCCTGGATAGGTCGGCATAACAGGCATAATGTCGTTCTCCGAAATTCAAGCTGCAGTCGAAGTCATCGCGATCGGCTCAGGCAGTCATCTCTCATTTCATATCTGAGAAATCCCCTCACACCCGCTCACAAGACCGGTCTATCCGTCAACCAGCCCGGCTTGTCGCACCTCTACACCCATGCATACCTGTCTGCCAATCGCCTGAAAAGCCAATTAGCTGGTAGTCAAAACCACTGAATATATGAAGCCAAAGATCATCTATGAGGTCACGAATATGTCTGTTGCGATAAATATTCGCCACTGAATATTCGTGAAGTCCTCACCTAGCTAATAGGTGCTTAAACCCATTAAAGCAGATGCATTTGGGAAGGCCGAATCGTTTAGAAAAGTTTTCAAAAGGCCTATGGAGAGGGCGCTTTCAAAATAATTCTTAAAGATGCCAAGCTCAGGATTAATTAAGACGATCGCTATTGAAAATTCAGAGAGGAAAGGGAACAGAGAGGAGGAAAACCCTGTACTAATGCACAAAATCTGACGCTGTACCAACCGGCCAAACTCTCCTAATGGCTTCTATACTGACCTGTCCTAATCGAGGCAAGTGGATCAAGCCATAGAGAAGTGAACAGTTTCTGCCTTGACGGAGCTGGCTTGGAAATCTAGGCTCTCGTCAAAGGAAAGTCTGAGTGATGGCATGATTAAAATCTCGATTTTCCCGAGTTTTTCCCTTTTCCTACCTAGGGTTTAGGGGTTCGTTCCAGTAAAACTAGGCATTCAAACCATGAGACTTTCTTCCCTGGGCAAGCAGTACGAAGCTTCTTTCCCCTCTGTTGCGACTTCTGAAACTCAAGAGACAGGAACTTTTTTGGGTCAGCAGTATGCGAAAAAGCAATTCAACATCGCTGCCCGCCAGCAATCGCACGATGAGCTAACTTATCGTGGGGTTAGTTATCATCGGTAGGATTTTCCATGCTTTACCACAAAAAATCCTCTTGCTGTTTGCCGGGGGATTTTTTTGTAGACACGTCGTGTATCTAGAGAGGTAATGCGACAAGGATCAGTCATTACAGGTGGGCGCGAGGTCAGGAAAGCCGAGATCGCTATTATTCTTTAAAGACATAAAAAGCCCATGTTTCTGCAGCCCTAAAACGGCTTGAGCAGAGCCTGAATAGCCAGATTATTCGTCGAATATCCCGATATCTTCTCGATCAGAATTTAGCCTGTACGGTATCGAGTTCTTAAGGATTGCCCCCAATGCTCACGGTATTCGTTAGATTTTCTATATCCCATGCTCAGAGTCGTCGAGCGATCGCTCAAGATTTTGCTAACGTCTCGGAGCTGGTTTACGGTGTTCCAGGGCTGCTGAGAAAGTACTTCATCATTTCTGAAGATGGCACTTATGCAGGCGGCATTTATCTCTGGGAATCGCGCTCTGCGGCCGACGATTACTTCACTGAAAATTTCAAACGTATGGTGCGGCAGCGCTACGGCGCAACCCCTAAAATTACCTATTTTGACTGTCCGATTGTGGTAGACAACCAATTTAATTACGAGTTTCAAAACCTCGCAGCCTAACCGACCCTTGTCGTCTTCTCACCACGATCTAGGTAGTTCAAAATCCACACAGTAAACAACCGTGTGATATTGACCTGAGCCTCAACCCGCTGTGACCAGACAAGTCGTGGATGGGGCTAATAACCCCAATTCCTGCCATGTTTAACGCTTCTTCCAGTCGCCAATTAACCCCCAAACGATCGCACCCACAACCGGTGAGGGAATTCTTTGCTGACATTGTCAGCCCCATGCAATTAGCTGAAGAATACGGCTTTGAGCGACATCATCGGCTGACATCATGTTCGCTTGAGGGGGGAGAGTTTTTGCAGCCGCTGCCCAGCTTCCTGGAAGATTTGGTAGGCGATGGCTAGGTTCCCGGCTTTAGTGTCAGTGGTTGGCATGGCCCAGGCCGCCGATGGGGCCGCGATCGCCCTCGAATCCAATTAACTTTCGTTGCTTCAAAGCGGTAGGCGATTGTGATGTAGAGTCGGCGATTATGATTGGGCTTGAAGGCGCTGACCTTCCATTGCCATAGCTTCGGCGATCGCCCGTCTATGAAATCTGAACCGCCCTCGGCCTCCCTTATCGGCAAACTCCCGCTACCCGCCGTTTTAGTGATTCCGTTTATCTTGCAGATTTTTGCGGCGGTGGGGCTCACGGGCTATATTTCGCTGCGCAATGGACAGAAGGCCGTGAATGATGTCGCTTCTCAACTACGGAGTGAGTTGACGGCTCGCATTCAGCAGCAGATTTCGACCTATGTCGAAATTCCCCATGCGATTAATCAAATCAATGCCAATGCCGTGGTGAAGGGCAGCATCAATTCCGTCACTCTGACCGGTACCGATCAGCTCTGGCAACAGGCCAAAATTTACAGCACGACCAACCTGATTTACTGCGCCAGTGAGACGGATGGATCTTTTGTGGGGGTGGGCTACCCTTTTGATATTCGCAGCCTGCGAGTGGTGGCCTATAACCGCGATAGCAACTACCTCGGCTACTACTACGGACTCGATAACCAGGGCCAGCCGACCCAACTGTTGCGCAAAAACAACAAGCGATTTGATGCCCGCCAGCGGCCTTGGTATATTGCGGCCCAGACTTCGGGTGGCCCGGCCTGGAGTGAGATTTACCTCGATTTTGATACGCAACTGCCGACGATTACGGCCAGTTTTCCGGTGTTTGAGCCCGCTAATAAAACTTTGCTGGGGGTTTGCGCCACCGACTTTTTGCTGCCCGTTGAACTGAGTGCTTTTCTCCAAACCTTAGAGGTCGGAGACAACGGTGAGACCTTTATTGTTGATCGTTCAGGAACGCTGGTTTCGAGCTCTGTGGATGAAGAATTATTGATTGGAGAAGGTGACACGGCACGCCGACGGGGGGCGATAGAAAGTCAAAATGATCTGGTCAGCGAAACCGCTGAATTTCTCAATACTCGATTCGGCGATCTGAATCAGATTGACGCGGCTCAGCAGCTTGACTTTAAGCTCGATCGCCAGCGGCAATATGTCCAAGTAGCGCCCTTTAAAGATGACCGGGGGCTGGACTGGCTAATTGTCTTAGTCGTGCCCGAAGCTGACTTCATGGAACAGATTCAAGCCAATACGCGCACGACGATTTGGTTATGTGTGGGCGCGCTGGCGATCGCTACTGGGGTCGGCATTCTCACCACCCGCTGGATTACCCGCCCAATTTTGCAGCTCAGCACGGTCAGTCAGCGGCTGACGCAGCGATCGCCTGATCATCCCAGTGAACCGATTGAACCCATGGCCACCCCAGCGATTAAAACCATGGGCATTCGGGAAATCGACGTCTTAGCCAATTCCTTTAGCCGCATGGCGGAGCAGTTGACCGCCTCTTTTAACGCCTTGGCTCGCAGCAATGCCGATTTAGAAGATCGGGTGGATAAGCGCACCGCTGATTTACAACGCGCGAAAGAAGAGGCCGACGCCGCTAATCGGGCCAAGAGCGAGTTTTTGGCCAACATGAGCCATGAACTGCGGACGCCCTTGAATGCCATCCTCGGCTTTACCCAACTCCTGATGCGCGATCCGCTGTTGCCGCAGCAGCACTTCAAAAACCTCGGCATCGTCAACAACAGTGGTGAGCATTTACTCGCGCTGATCAACGACGTTTTAGAAATGTCCAAGATTGAAGCGGGGCGTATTCACCTGAATGAAGAGACGGTCAACCTGAGAACCCTGCTGGAGAGTTTGGAAGGGATGCTGCGCTTTCGAGCGGAATCGAAAGGGCTCCAGTTTCGGTTTGCCATTGGCGATGAGATTCCCCATTGGATCCGGGCAGACGAAGGCAAACTGCGTCAGGTGCTGATCAATCTGCTGGGCAATGCGATCAAATTTACCCAGACCGGTCATGTCGAACTCTCGGTGACCCTGGCAGAATGCCTGACGGTAGACTGTATCGAGCATTTCGCTGCGACCGCCCCGGCGGCAACCACTCCAGCAGCTGGCAATCAAGCAGCTGTCGGGCAAGTTCCTGGTCAGGACAAAGCGCTACCAGATCTGATCACTGATGTTTCAGGAACCGCTGCCCCGGAAACCGCCGTTCCAGAAACTGCCCAACCGACTCAATCTGCACTGGTCTTTAAGGTGTCAGACACAGGTGTGGGCATTCCAGCAGCGGAGTTGGAGACAGTTTTTGATGCGTTTGTGCAGGCCCAGGCGGTCAAGCGATCGCAGCGCGGCACCGGCCTCGGCCTGGCGATTAGCCGTCAGTTTGTCAAACTCATGGGGGGCGACATTCTGGTCAACAGCGAGGTCGGCCACGGCAGCACCTTTATCTTTGATCTGCCCCTTGTACTGACCGCCGCTGCTCAGCAAGAGCCTGCCGATCCGCGGGCGAACGTCGTGGGTTTGGCCCCCGGACAACCCCGCTATCGCATTCTCGTGGTGGATGACCAGCCTGACAATCGCGCCGTGCTGTCACAACTGCTGGTCGAAATTGGGTTTGACGTGCGGGAAGCCGTCAATGGCGAGGCCGCGATCGCCCTGTACGAAAGCTATCAGCCCCATCTGATCTGGATGGATATGCGGATGCCCGTGATGGATGGCTATGAAGCGACCCGGCGAATTCGAGAATTGGAAAGGGCAGGGGGAGTAGAGGGTAGAGAGTGGAGAGTGGAGAGTGAGGACTCAGCAGCGATCAATCCACCTTCCGGGTCTTTCCCGCTAACCTCTACCCCGTCACCCTCTACTCCGCCACCCGCGCCTTCTTCCCCCGCCACCAAAATCATCGCCCTCACCGCCAGCGTTTTTGAAGAAAAGCGAGAGGCGGTTTTGGCTGCTGGGTGTGATGATTTTGTTCGCAAGCCTTACCGATATGCCCTCATTTTCCAAAAGCTGGTAGAGCATCTGGGCGTCGAATTTATCTACCGCGATGAATCATCGTCAGACGCCGCTCAGAGCGATCAGTTCACAAGTCAGGAAAATCGCGCTCAGGCCTCATCCGCCCTAGAGACGGCGGTGGCGTCAGAGCTGCCAGCCGAGTGGCTCGATCATCTTCATCAGGCCGCCATTCAAGTCGATGGGGAGCAGCTACAGACGTTGATTCACCAGCTACCGACAACGCAGGCGACCCTAGCGCAGCAGCTCACGCAGTTGGTGGCTGAGTTCGAATACGATCGCATTCTAGAGTGGGTAGAAACGCTACGTCAGACTGAATAAATAGCCTGGTTTTTGTACATTTCAATCGATTCCAGCTCTCGATTTCTTCCCCTTTAAGGACTAAAAACAGATTTGTAGCATCGGCTAGAAATCCGCAACATCAAGCGCAAACCTTGAAGTCTCAAACTGAAACGGTACAATCCTCTCATTCTTTAAATCGCCAGCCAGTCCCAAAAGTTACGAAGTCGTGTCGTCGTTAGACCTTTGCCTCTAACGCCAGTCACAGGCTGCACAGCCCACTTACTCACTTACCCGCTACTCACAACCAAAAGAGGGGGGAGGCGGAGGGGGGGGGGGGGGGGGGGGGGGGGAGGGGGGGGGGGGGCGGGGGGCTCAAGACGGGGCGGGCCGAGAGAGGGGCCGGGTTCATGGGGGGGCTGGTCAGGGCGGCCGGCTGGGGGGCGGGGGGCTACGGGGGAAAGAACAT
>JBHJJI010000187.1:0-12005 GCA_050042805.1 Leptolyngbyaceae cyanobacterium | reverse complement strand
AGTCCCTTCAACTTTTTAGTCAACACACTGGCGGCGCTGGTGGCTTACACCTACCAGGAGAAGAAACCGGCTTTAGACCTGGAGTTCAAAGGCTTGCCGGCTCTACCTCCCGCCATCTTCTAAACCCGTCGAACTCACGTTGGCACAAATACGCTGCTTTAGAACGGCGGCATAACCAGCAAAAATGTGGCTAAAAGGTGAACTTTAGGAGCGCATTTTCGCGATCGCTTCCGGCACATCCAAGGCTACAAAACGGTCCACAGCCTGATACATCCACTGCAGGGGCAGCTTTGGATCGGCGTTTGTCTTCTGAAATCCCAACGCTTGGGCGAGTTCTGCATAGCTGGGGTGAATAATCAGCGTATACATATCCATCAGATTGGGAAAGTCTTGCTGCATGCGTCTAAGGGTCTTCTGAGCATCCTGAACAAACATAGTCTGGTGATCGCCCATAGCTGCTGAATCAATCACAAAACTCCGCACAAATACCGCCCGACAGCGCTGATCTCCAGGTAAAGCCATTTTGAAGGGGTCTTCTTCCGCCACTTGACTCAGGTGAAGCCCCTGGCTGGGAGGAGCAAAAAACTTAATTTCTGACTCCCGCTGGGTGGGATAAAGGGCATAGAAGCCAATGGGATTCTGATTGTCGCAGCGCCTCAAGACCCGAAAGCCACTCCCATAGGGCTCTGCCCAATCGCGCAAAATATTGGCGATCCGGTAAGGAATAGCGTCGGTGTTGCGGCTGAGCCAGTTGTAGTTTGTCGCCAATAAATTAGCAATCGGCACGGCATCACAGCGGGGGTTGAAGTCGTCAGGCACAATTTCCGCGATCGCCGCTTTCTCAGTCGCCTCATACTGCAGTTCCGGCAGTGACAGCAGCTCAATCTGGGTCGTATTGCCATCAAAAGATTTGTGCATCAGGCCCAGCGCCACCAGCTTATCGAGCATCATGCCCGCCGAGCGATCGCTGCCCCGCTCGCGATCGCTATAAAAGACCTCGGCAGCTTCCCGACAGCTACAGTTCACCCACCCTTGAGGCAAGGTGAGGGTCGTCAACGGCTGCGGTAACGGCTGGCCTCGCTGATGTGCCTCCTTTAGTAATAGATAGAGCCACAGCCGTAAAAAGCACTCGGCCCGCCGCCGCGTCATGCCAACGCGCCCCATCACCAGATGCAAATACCGCTGATAGAGCGCCTCGGGCATTATCTCGTTCAGCGTTTCGAGGTCATAAGCTACTGGTGCTGACATAGTGAAGAAGAAAGCAGAGGAACACAATTCTCAACGGCTGCCTGCCAGTGGCAATCGCCCAACTGCTAATCATCATAAGCATTTCCCTAGCTTTAGGCCGATGGTGTGTGTCACTTAGACAGTTCAGCAAGCAAGATGTCGATAAGCTCCCAAGGCAGGCCGCTCGTCTAGGGGGGTGGTGAAGCCAGCTGCGACATCTCCCACCGTCTAGCAAAGCACGGTATACTCCGGGGCGGGGCATGGGAGCACTGGGAGAAAAATCGATGACAGCGAAGCTAGCGGTTGTGGTGTTGGCAGCCGGCAAAGGAACCCGTATGAAGTCGGCATTGCCCAAGGTATTGCATCCTTTAGGCGGGCGATCGCTGGTGGAGTGCGTGCTCGACAGTCTCAAAGAGGTTGACCCGCTGCATCGACTGCTGGTGGTGGGATATGAGGCAAACCAGGTCAAGACCGCCCTTTCACATTTAGATGACATCACCTTTGTAGAACAAACGGAACAGTTGGGGACTGGCCACGCCGTTCAACAGGTATTGCCCCACCTGCAAGCCTTTGAGGGCGATTTGCTAGTGCTGAATGGCGATGTACCCCTGCTGCGCCCTGCGACCCTGCGCCACATGATTGAGGTGCATCAGTCTCAGCAGAACGAAGCGACCCTGCTGACGGCGCAATTCCTCGATCCCACGGGCTATGGGCGTGTCTTTTGCAACGACGATGACATCATCACTGAAATTATTGAGCATCGCGACTGCACCGAAGCCCAGCGCCAAAATCGTCGCATCAATGCCGGAGTATATTGCTTCAAATGGTCAGCTCTATCAAAAATCCTGCCCCATCTCAAAGCCGACAACGACCAAAAAGAGTACTACCTCACTGACGTAGTCAAAGACCTATCGCCGGTGATGGCCGTAGATGTTGAGGACGAGCAGGAAATTCAGGGCATCAACAACCGTAAGCAACTAGCCGCAGCCTACAGCATTTTGCAAGACCGCATCAAAGATGAGTGGATGGCCGCTGGCGTTACTTTTTTGGAGCCCGATACCTCCACCGTGGACATTACAGTACAAATTGAACCCGATGTGATTATCGAGCCTCAGACCCATCTGCGGGGCCAGACCGTCATCGGTGCGGGCAGCCGGATTGGGCCTGGTTCCCTAATCGAAAACTCGACCGTCGGTCAGGGAGCGACGATTCTTTACTCCACTCTGTCGGACAGTCAAATTGGTGACCAGGTACGCATTGGTCCCTATGCCCACTTGCGCGGGCAGGCCGTGATTGGCGACAACTGCCGCATCGGCAACTTTGTGGAAATCAAGAAATCCACGCTTGGCGATCACGTTAATGCGGCGCACCTCTCCTACCTCGGCGATGCCACTCTGGGCCATCAGGTCAACATCGGCGCGGGCACTATCACCGCCAACTATGACGGCGTGAAGAAGCATCCCACAGTTATTGGCGATCGTACTAAGACTGGCTCCAACAGCGTCTTCGTGGCCCCCGTCTCGGTGGGAGAAGACGTCACCGTCGCGGCGGGCTCCGTCGTCACCAAAGATGTGGAAAACGACTGCTTGGTTGTGGCCCGCGCCAAACAACGCACGGTTCCCGGCTGGCGCTCCCCACGCTACGCCAGCCCCGACAATGCCACCAAATGATCCCAAACGAGGCGAGGCATTCTTAGAATTTAGGGCTTGTTCTTAATTCTTAGTTCTTAGTTGTGATTTAGAAAATTCGGGACAGAGCAAGTTTTGATTGCAATTGGCTGGTGGCGAGTATTTAACGTTGATTAAACTTGGCCCCCACGCCGCATTGCCCATCAACCCTCACATCCTCACACCCATTCTGGACGGGCAGGTTTTGGACAAAGCTTTTGGATTTTGCCGTTAAGAAGCTAGCCAAACCTGCCCCTAGGCTTCATCCACCCTCCCACCCTGCCGCCCTCACACCCTCAAACTCTCTTACTCTCCCAACCCCATGCTCCAGGCCGTAATCTTCGACCTCGATGGCACTCTAGCCAACACTGACCCCATCCACATCAAAGTCTGGCGCGAGATTTTAGAACCGGAAGGCTACACTGTTGACGAAGCTTTTTTCAAAGAAAAGATCAGCGGTCGCCTCAACGAATACCTGATTCAAGAACTGCTACCTCGGCTATCGGCAGCCGAGGGCGAACAGCTCGCCATCGACAAAGAAGCCCAGTTTCGTGAGTTGGCCGCCAGTGAATTGATCCGGATGCCAGGTTTCGATGAACTCTATGGTTGGATCAAAAGTCGCGAGTTGCAAACTGCCGTCGTCACTAACGCCCCCCGCGCCAATGCTGAGTTTGTGCTCAAAGTGCTGTGCTTGGAAACCGCCTTCGACTTTGTGCTGATTGCGGGCGAACTGCCCCGCAGCAAACCCGATCCGCTGCCCTACCAAACCGCCCTGGAGCGGCTGGGAATAGACGCAAGAGAGGCAATCGTCTTCGAAGACTCTAAAACCGGCATCCAGTCCGCCGTCGCCGCTCAAATCCCTACCGTCGGCGTCGCCTCCACCCACAAACCGGATGTGCTCTATGGCTACGGTGCCAGCCTGGTGATTGAACGGTTCGACGACCCGAGCCTGCAACAGTTCGGTCTGCTCTCATCTAATTGAGGCAGTCGGTCTACCCCAATTTACGGCGATCGCATCGTGGCCTGGGTTGACCGTATCGGCAAGCCCCTGCAACTCCTATACTTCCAGCCTTATCACAGTAAGCATAATCCAATTGTAGGCTTTGCCTTCCCGAAGGATACGAGGTTGAGGCATTCTGGAGCAACATCGGAATGGCGCTCGACTCAGGACTGTCGAGACGATGCTCGCTTGGGCTGAGAGCAGGACCTGGAAAGGTCAATCGCCCACCGTTGTGCTCAATACCAATACTTATCACAAGGGGATTGCGTTAACAAAAAAGAAAATGTTTCCTATTGAGGAGCGATTGCAGCATAATCCGATACCTACCAAGTCATGGACTTTATACCTTGCCCTTTTTCAGAACTCTAAACCTACTCCCGTTGCTCCTTCACCTCTACAACCCGGGCATTCAATAGCTTCGCCACAGCGGGGTCATGGCTGGTTAGCAAGAGGGTGCCTCCTCTTTGGGTAAAAGTCCGCAGCAAATTCAGCATTAGCTGGAGAGATTGTGCATCCTGACCCACAGTAATTTCGTCTAGCAGGCAGAGCTTGGGGTTTCGGGCCAGAACGGCTCCCAGGGCAAGGCGACGCTTTTGACCCTGGGACAAGGACTGGGGATGCTGCTCGGCGCGCTCCTTGAGATTGAGTTGAGCCAAGATGCCATCAGCCGCTGAGGCAGAGATGCCGGGCTGCTGCACTTCTTGCTGGACGGTATCGGCAAAGAGTTGGTGATTAGGGTTTTGCAGGACAAAGCCAATAGTTTGAGCAATTTCCACAATTCGCTTCCTGGCAATTGGGTGTCCGAGTAATTCAATACTGCCGCTGTTGGGTTTTACCAGACCGCTGATCATGCGCAGTAGGGTGGTTTTGCCGCTGCCGTTGTCGCCTTTGAGCAGAGTGGTTTGGCCAGGATAGAGGATGAGATCGGGGTAGGGAGGATAGGGATGGAGGGTGAGGGAGTGGGTTTGGAGGAGGGGTGGGGGTGACGGAGTAGTGGGGTGATGAGGTGGTGGCGTCGGCGTAGCCTGTCCAGAGGACATAGCCTGCCCGGAGGGCTTTGGGGTGATGGAGTGATGGGTGGGTGGATGGGGTGGGCCAGGGTGGAGATGGGTTTGGTGGATGTGGAGGGTGCGATCGCAGATCGTTTGCACTAGATCCAGGCGGTGTTCAACGATGAGGATGGCTTGACCTTGATCCGCTCGCTGCTTGAGCAGGTGTAATGAGCGATGGGAGGTTGTTAAATCTAAGTAGGCAAAGGGTTCGTCGAGGAGCAAGACGGGCTGGCCCATGGCCAGGACGCAGGCGATGATCAGCCGCTGTTTCTGCCCGGCAGAGAGACGAGCGATAGGCCAGTCTTGTTGGGGATGCAGGTCAAATTCTTGCAGAATCGCCTGGGTTAGCGGTTGGATGCGCTGGGGGGGAGTATTGAGATTTTCCAGGCCAAAAACAACTTCGTCAGCAACCGTATCGGTAAAAATTTGGGTCTCGACATTTTGCAGCAGCGTCCCGATTTGGTAAGAACGCTGGCAGACGCTCCAGGTTTTGATATCCTGGCCCTGACAGCGAATTGTGCCCGTGAGGGCACCGGCGATATGGGCCGGGGCGATACCTGCAATACAGTTGAGCAGAGTGCTTTTGCCGCTGCCGGTCGCCCCGGCCACTAAAACGATTTCGCCAGGATGCAGGGCCAGGTCAATATTGCTCAGCACCGGCTGCGTAGCATTGGCGTAGGTAAAGCTGAGATTAGCAATCTGAATTATGGGTGCCATTGCAGATACCCGACGGTTCCTAATACTGCGATCGCGGCAATCGCCACTGCCGTATCCCCTCTTCGCCATCGTAGCGGTTGGCCCACACTGCGCCGAGCGCTGGGGTCATAGCTGCGGGTCTCTAACCCCACCGTGACTTCATCGGCATAGCTGACGATGCGGAAAATCAGCGGCACAAACAGCCCTGGAAACCACTGTCCGGGTCGGCGGCTGAGAGCCACTCCCCGCAGATGGTTGGCCTCAATAATGCGCTGGGCTTCCTGCTGCACAACAGGCAAAAACCGCCACACCAGCGTCAGGCTGAGCACCAAAAAGGACGGCAGTTTTATCGCTTGGAGGGCGCGGGTTAACTCCGCTGGCGAGGTGGTTAAGGAAAAGATGGGGCCAGGCAGCAAAATTGCCAGCAGCCGCAGGGAATTCAAAATAGCCGAGGGCCAGTCCCGCAGTAGCCAGGTCAACGCTGTGAAGACGAGGAGGGCGATCGCGCCCCCGAGCCACATCCGCCATGACAGCCCCACCGTCAGCAGCAGCACCAGCAGCACTCCCACCAGCAGCCCCGCCGCCGCCAGATCTTGCAGGGCAAATGCCATACTAACAGCCACGATACTCAACGCAATCTTCAACAGCGGATTCACCCGCCATAGCCAGCCCCGCTTGGATGAATTGACCGCGTTAGCTAGCATCCAGCTTGCCTGCCCGCTGCAATTGCCTGACGACGCGCTCTCCTAACCACCAGCCGATCGCACCGGCAACGCCAGAAACCAGGGTCATCAGCAACAGTATCCACACCTGCCCCACCCAGGCGGCAAAAAAGTCGCCGGCAGCGTAAGCGCCCACCAATGCCCCCGCGACGGTGGCGCTGCTAAAAAACAGCACATTTGCCAGCAGGCGATTGGTTTTGCCGTAAAATCCGCCCCGAAACAGCATGACGCCTTCTGTCACCACCAGAGCAACCACCAGGAAAGCCGCGATAATCCAGGAGATGCGGCTCAGAACCAACGCCAACACCCCAATCATCAGGGCGATACTGCCGGAACGTTGCAGTCGGGCCATCCCCAGCGTCAGAAAAATGCCCGCAAAGGGCGCCCAGACCACTGTGCGAATGCCCGGTAGCGGAATCGATAGGGTCAGCGGCACCGTGATCACTGACGCCACCGCGATGCCAATCGTCATAAATGCCGCGAATACATAATCTCGAAGCTGCCAGGATTGAGAAGATTTTGCCATGCTTGTGGGTTCTGATTAAAACTCGGCATTCACCCCAAACAGCACCCTCGCGCCGGGGGCAGCGAAGTTGTTAGTGGGGTAGACGTATTGAGTATCGAATAGATTTTCGACGGTGAATGTTAACTGCACAGGGGGAATGACCTGATAGCCCAGGGTCAGGTCAAACACCACCGCCCCTTCGCTACCGGGGCCGATTTCGTTGTTTTCCAGCACCACATCCCCCTGATCGCCATAAATACGGGATTGCAGCAGCCCTAAAAAGCGGTCATCGGCGTAGATCAATCGCACCAACGCCGTCGTGGGAAACACTTCTAGCTGATTTAAAGGACGCCCAGACTCATCTTCACTGTCAACAAACGTCAAATTGCCCTCCAATCTTAAACCTGGAATAAACTCATAGGCGGCGTTGAGCTGCACCCCCTGAATCAGGACGTCCTTATTGACAACCCGACTGGAGGGCGGCGGCGGGCCCGGCGGACCCGGGAGGGGCGTAAAAGTTTCAAAGCCCTGAAAATCGCTAATGTCATTGCGAAAATAAACGACCCCGGCAGTGAAGTCACCGCTGGTATAGTCCAAACCGATATCAATATTGTTGGCCCGCTCTGGCGATAGGTCGACATTGGACTGGACTCGCCCCTGGGTCGGGGCAAAGAAAGAGCCATCGGGCGAGTTGCCAAACAAAAATAGCAGGCTTGGCGGACGAAAACCTTGAGCGAAGTTAGCGCGGGCCAACAGTCCATCTGTGATTTCGTACACGGTGCCCACGTTAAACGTGACGGCATTCGTCTCTTCAGACTGATCAGCACTTTCCGCGTCAAAGAAATCAAGCCGGACTCCGCCGGTGAGCGTCCAGTCATCCGTGACGTTGTAAGCGGACTGGGCAAATAAGCCGTGAAATTCGCGGGTGGCATCGGGCGAGGTAATATCATTCACCAGATCCTCAAACTCGGACGTATCTTGACTGAAATCGTAGCCGTAGGTGAGAGTGGCATCGCCGATCGCAGTGGTGGCAATGCCAGTGATGCCGTAACTCACCGTATCCGTCAGGTCTGAGGTGGGCACCGTGATTTCGGCGGGAAAGGGCCCCGGGATGGTAAATGCCGTCAACGTTTCAAACTGGCGGCGGCTGCGCTGATAATATGCCCGCACTTCTAGCTCAGTGTCACCCAGTATGCCGTCGTTAATGTAGGCCAACGAGTAGCGATTAGTTTCTCGAAACTCGTTGCGGGCTTCTACAAACGGGGGCGAGGGAAAGCCGTTGAGATCGGCATCGTCTTGGCGGTAGCGATCGAGCCGCAGGATAAATCGAGACTGATCATCAATGTCATACCGTCCTGCTCCGTACAAATCAAATACCGTGTATTCGGTGCCATTCGACGGAATGATATCGCCATTGGCATCACGGGCGTCACCCGCCGTACGATAGGTTGCACCAAACACGTAATTGGGGCCAGAAATCTCCAGGTTGGTGTTGAATTCGGAGAACACGCCGCCGTAGGTTTCGCTGGTTACCGTGAAGGGCTGATCCGGATCGGGGGTGTTGGTGATGACGTTGACGACACCGCCAAAGGAATCAGCTCCGTAGATCGAAGAGGCGGGACCCTGCAACACCTCAATGCGCTCTACCCGAAAGGGATCAACACTGCCAAAATCGGGACCAAACTCTAAGTTGGGACGACGCTCGCCATCGACCAGCAGCCCAATGCGCTCACCGGCAACCCCGCGAATATTCACCGAACTGGTAATCAACCCCAGCCGATTCACCGTGACTCCCGGCAGGGTTTGCAACGCATCGGAGACGGTGCGGATCAGGGGCCGCTGCTGCTCTAGTTCGGTTTCGGTGACGACTTCAACCGTGGCTGAAGTTTCAACCTCTGGAGTCGGGCGTCGGGCCGCTGTGGTGATGATGAGTAAGCCTTCCTCCTCCGGAGGGGCCTCTTCGGCTAGTTCATCCTCGGTGGCAGGGACGTTAGGTTCAACTTCGGCAGCGGGGGGCACTGCTTCAGGGGGAGTCGCGATCGCCCCCGTCACGCCCACCGCAATGCTGGTTTCCCCTGTTTCTACAGCAACCGTTGGCACCTCCGTTTCGCCGACAATCCGCACCCGCACACTGTTCGCATCGAGAGCTTCTACCGTTACCGACGCAATCCCTGCCGTGGGGCTCTCCTGACGGAGGGCAGCACCTTCCGCCAGTCGCGCATTGGTAATATCTAAAACCCGCGTGTTGCCAAATGCAGTTTCAAAAATATTGGCTTGGAAAACGCCCTCGCCATCCAGCAAAACCTGTAGTTCCGTCTCGTCTTGAACAACTTGAACACTGTTAATCTGCGCCGTTTGCGCTTGAGCGGGTAGAGCCATCAGAGTGCTGCAAACACCCACTCCCACCCCGACCGAAAACAAAAGCTGTCGCACCGCGATTCCTCACACACCATTTCGTTTGCCGCTTCGTGAGCTAGGTCTATTCAAATGAGTTAATTCATCAAAGCTTGCTGCTAGATTAAATGGCTATCACTGATATCAACTAAAAAGCCATCAAAGTCTCAGCATGACGCTTTTAATGAAGGCTCTTTTGTGTCAGCACTCATCCAAAAACCAGAATGAATTTGGCACCGATACTCAGTATTGAAATCACCTATTCCTTGCTCAGAGCTGCAAGCTTTGTAGAAAGTTTTTAGAACAGCAAAAACATTCCCTTTAGGCGCTGTTCCTTAAAAGAGAATATTTTTTATTCCTCTCTTACGAAAATTAAAAGAAATATTACCACCAATGGCTTTGGCTTTCTATGCCTTAGGGGGGGATATAAACCGGCTTTCAAGCCATAAAACTAACCAAAAACAAGTTCTCAGATTTCGTTAGTGTCACGATTTATTCGCTATCTCGTTCAGCCCAGAATTACCCGGTCGTAGAACCTTGCCTCGCCTCTCGTTGAGAAGGGGAAGTGCCGCAGGCGGTGAGGTTACTCACGCTGCGCAAAGTCCAAAGTGTATGTAGGGCATCGCTTCGAGGAGATTTAGCCCACCACCCTCCGGTGGCGAAAACTTCGGGACATTAGCAAATTTCTACTTTTACCAATCAAACACGTTTAAGCAGGCTCCATCACCAACAGCTCAATCGGGGCAATTTCCGCCTCGACCGAACGCGGCCAGAGCCCCCACCGACTCATCCCGATCACCAGGGCAGGCATTCCCATAAATCCGAACACCTCCCGCAGTAAGCGCTTTCACAGCGATCGCCGTGCTTTTTCATACGGCTCAGCACACAGAGCAGAAAGACTCATGGCGCTTATCTAAGAGCTTGGTGCCGACAAAACCATTTAAGAGAAGGCACTAAATCACCTTCTGGAAACTTCTCTAAAGCCGCAGCCCATTGAAATAAAGGCAGATATTTGCTCAAAAAGGGGGGAGGGGGGATTTTCAAGACCAAGATTTGAAGAGAGGATGATTAGATAAAACTCAGTCTATGATGCCTTTGGCTGATTAGTAAAAATATGAATTGATCGACTAAATGCTGACCATAAAATCATTTAGCGGAACTCATTTTTGGTTTCCTGCGATACTTTTAAACCTGGCGTAAACAGCATGCCAATGCTGCGCGATCGCCTTAAAGAATAGTTCTAAAAGTGAAGAGAGCTTTTGCCAAAATTGTGGGCGATTAGGAGTGTATAAGCTGATGGGGAGCATTTTTGCTGCGGGCGGTATTGTGATGTGGCCGCTGCTGCTGTTTTCGATAGTGGCGATCGCCCTCATTATCGAACGTCTCGTCTTTTGGCTCCGGATCAACCGCCGCCAGCGAGTCGTCATGCAGGATATTCTACGCACCTATCGACACAGCCCCGTAGAGGTCTATCCCCAACTACGGCAAAACCTCAACCTTCCCATCGCCCGCATTTTCCAAGAAGCTCTGGAAATCGAAGGGGCCAGTCCTCACCAGTTTCACCTAGCTCTCGCCAGTGCCATGCAGGCCGAACTACCCCACCTCAAGCGTTTCAATACTATTTTTGCCACCATTATCAGCGTTTCACCCCTGCTGGGACTCTTGGGCACCATTTTGGGACTCATCACCTCCTTCGATGCCCTACGACTAGGCGATATCGCCGCCAACGCTAGTACTGTGACCGGAGGAATTAGCGAAGCTCTGGTTTCTACTGCCGCCGGATTAACCGTCGCCATCTTCACACTGTTATTTGCCAATTTATTTCGAGGACTCTACCGACGCCAGATGGCCCTCATTCAGGAATATGGGGGTCAACTCGAAATTCTTTACGAGACCTACTACGAACGTCAGCGACAGATGGTGCAGGAGGAAAGCTATGTACCTTCCTGAAGAACCTGAAGATGAGTTTGAACTCAACATTATTCCGATGATCGACGTTATCTTCGCAATTCTGACGTTCTTCATCATCTCCAGCCTGTTTCTGACTCGTTCTAAATCCCTACCCGTCAATCTGCCTGAGGCCGATAGTTCCGAGGTGCAAGAGCGGACGCGCATCACGGTGACAGTCGAAGCCTCTGGCGACATTGCCCTCAACCGCGAAGCGATCGCCCTGGAGAATCTTCAGTCCGGCGTCCGCAATTTGATGGGTGAAACGCAGGAATCAGTCATTGTCATCAATGCTGACGAAGCCGTTGAACATGGCCGCGTCATCGCTGTAATGGACGAATTGCGGGAAATCGAAGGGGCGGCGTTAGGCATCGCTACGGAGCGCGGGGAGTAGCTGTGGCCTCGCCCTAAGCAGTTATGCACCCTAACGCTAACGCCATGCCCTCAGCCGCGTGTCAAAATTCTACTGAGACCGATGCTGACACTCCAAAGGGAGCGCCTGGGTTGTTCAACAGTCTGGAGTTGAACGTCGCTGAAGAAAAATATTCCACGTCAAACAAGTTCTCAAAGTTGAGCTGAGCCCGCCAATTATTTCGCCGGTAAAACAAAGCGGCATCCGTTCGCAGGTAGCTCGGCAAGGTGACGGTATTGTCTTGGTCGCCTTGGCGATCGCCCTCGTTAAACAGCCCTAGACCATCCCTCTTGCCGGACAAGTCGCCCTGCTGAATCTCGTAGGTCGTCCACAGACTGAACAGATTTTCGGGCACGTTGGGTAACCGATTGCCGACGATGTCT
>JBHJJI010000186.1:0-7034 GCA_050042805.1 Leptolyngbyaceae cyanobacterium | reverse complement strand
CGACCGCAGCCCCAGCCCGAGCTGGCCGAACGCTTGGGGATTGCCGCCGATGATTTTGTGATTGGCTTCGTCGGTCGCTTTGTTGAAGAGAAAGGGCTGCTGACGGTGATGAAAGCGTTAGAACAGCTCAAAGATCATCCCCAGCGCTGGAAATGTCTGCTGCTAGGACGTGGCCCCCTGAAGGAGACGCTACAAAAACAGGCTACCGATTTGGGTGTGGGCGATCGCCTGCGCTGGGTGGAAAGCGTGCCCCACGATGACGTGCCGCGATACATCAACTTGATGTCGACGCTGCTGCTGCCGTCGGAGACCACCGACAAATTCAAAACGTTGACTTCCGCTGGTTGGAAGGAGCAGTTTGGTCATGTCTTAATCGAAGCGATGGCCTGCCAGGTGCCCGTGATCGGCTCCGATTCCGGCGAGATTCCCTATGTGATTGATGATGCGGGGTTGGTGTTTCCAGAAGGGGATGCGGCGGCGCTGGCCGCCCAAATCCGCACCCTGATGGAATCGCCCGAAACGCAGACTGACCTCAGCAAGCGCGGCTACGATCGCGCGATGGCGCAGTACACCAATCGTGCCTTGGCCCGCCAAGCATTGGACTTTTATCAGGAGCTGGTGGCATGAGCCAACCCTTAAGGGTGCTGCAAATCGTCCCGTCGATTTCTCTGGTCTACGGTGGCCCTAGTCAAATGGTGCGGGGCTTCTCGCAAGCGCTGGCGGCAGCGGGAGCCGAGGTGACCATTGCCACCACCGACTCCAACGGCGATGTTGATGAAGCGCCGCTGGATGTGCCGCTGGCAACGCCGGTGGCGGAAGACAACTACACGGTTTATTATTTTCGCTGTTCGCCCTTTCGCCGCTACAAATTTTCGCTCGATCTGCTGCGCTGGCTGTGGCACCATGCCCGCGACTACGACATCGTCCATATTCACGCGCTCTTTTCCCCGGTCAGTTCGGCGGCGGCGGCAGTGCTGCGGCAGCGAGGCGTACCCTATGTGATGCGCCCCCTCGGCACCCTCGATCCCGCTGATCTGCGCAAAAAGAAGCAGCTGAAACGTCTCTACGCGGCGCTGCTCGAAGGCCCCAATCTGTCCGGGGCGGCGGCCATTCATTTCACCAGTGCCCAAGAAGCCAAAGTGTCGGAACGGTTTGGGGCCAAAACGCCTGCTCTCGTGTTGCCGCTGGGGGTGTCGCCGTTACCGCCGCCGCCAACCCAGATTGATGTGCACGATCGCTTCAACATTCCCCGCGATCGCCCCATCATTCTTTTCATGTCTCGCCTGGATCCCAAAAAGGGTATTGAGTTGCTGCTATTCGCCCTTGAAACGCTGCAGCAGGAGGGCATTCTGTTTCACCTACTGATGTGTGGGGCCAATCCCCAAGATCGGGAGTATGAACAGTCGATTCGTGAGCGGTTTGAGCAATCAACGGTGAGAGCGCAGACAACGCTGACCGGCTTTGTCTCGGGTGATCTAAAGGCCAGTATTTTGCAAGCTGCCGATCTATTTGTGCTGCCGTCCTATTACGAAAACTTTGGGATTGCTGTGGCGGAGGCGATGCTAGTCAGTCTGCCGGTGGTGATTTCTGACCAGGTACACATTTGGCAGACGATTGATCAAAGCGAGTCGGGCTGGGTCTGCACCTGCGACGCCACCTCTTTAGCTCAGCAGCTGCGAGCCGCGCTCAAAGATCCTGACGAACGGCAGCAGCGAGGTCACAATGCCCAACGCTGCGCTAAAGAACAGTACAGTTGGCAGGCCATTGCCGCCCAAGCGATCGCGGCCTATCAGGACATGCTTGGCAATCGTGCAACCGCTGATTGATAGTCCTACAGCGAGTTTGACTTTTGGAGTGCGATCGCGACCTGAAACCCATTACCAAACAATGGATGTATCGAGTGTGAAACCCGGTAAAACTGGTTCGCCTGATAAGGTCGCTGGCTCGTCCAGCAATTGAGGCGCTGCTGCGGCTCCATAGATCCACACGCGTCGCTGTTGGCGATCAATCAGCCACCCGAGCTGCACCCCACTCTCGCCATATTCCACCATCTTGGCTTGAGCCGTGGTCAGGTCATCCGAGGGCGACATCAGCTCCAGCACAAAGTCAGGGGCCAGCGGAGGGAATTTTTCGCGGGCTTCTAGCGGCAAAGCTTCCCAGCGATCGCGCCGCACCCAAGCGACATCGGGGGAGCGATCGGCTCCGTTGGGCAGCTTGAAGCAGGTGGAAGAATCAAAGAGTACGCCCAGCTGGGTCTGTCGATTCCAAAGGACAAAGTCGGCAGCAATCTCGATGTTGCGGTTGCCAGTTTCACCACCAGTGGGGGGCATAAACAGTAATTCTCCAGCGGCGGTGCGCTCAATTTTGATCTCAGGATTAGCGCGACAGAGATCGTAGAACTGGTTTTCAGTCAGCGCCGTTGAGGGGGGCACTTTGATGAGCAGCGTCGCCATCCAAACACCTCGGTGCAGATTATCTTTAGTTTACTGTGGCCGCTGATGCTGATGGAGGCCGACCCTGGATCATCGCAGCGGTAGCTGATGGAGGATTGAGAGAGGGCCGCGATCGCCGCGATCTGGCCAGGAAATTTTTGGCCCAATACCTCTAGATAGAGACTTGGCTGTAACCGGTCACTTACAATAACATCCATGCATTCGAGCGGGATTGTCGCCCGATGGATGCTTGTCCCTAGCCTGCTGCCTCTGCCCATGATTGACCAAATTGACCTGTTCGCTGCGGCGGGTGCCGCTGAGGCCGCTGCCGGAAACTTCGATATCGAAACCATTCCTACCAGCAGCAGTGTCCCCATTCTGCCCGGCATCTACGACGATCTGGAAACGTTGACACGGCATTGCAACGGCTGCCAGCGCTGTGGTTTGGCCGCTGGCCGCACCAACGTGGTCGTGAGTCGAGGCAATCCCCAAGCGCCGATCATGATTGTGGGTGAAGGGCCGGGACAGCAAGAGGACGAGCAGGGCCTACCGTTTGTCGGCAAGTCGGGACAGCTCTTGGAAAAAATTCTCGCTGCCGTGCGTCTCGATACTGAGAAGGATGTTTACATCTGCAATGTGGTGAAGTGTCGCCCTCCCAACAATCGCACTCCCGTTGCGGATGAAACGGCTGCCTGCAAAGGCTACTTGCTGGAGCAGATTCGCTTGGTTGACCCCAAAATTATTTTGATGACGGGGGCGACGGCGATGAAGGGGCTCACGGGTGAAAAGCGCGGCATCACCAAAATTCGCGGCCAGTGGATGCAGTGGGAAGGGCGCTTGTGTATGCCGATTTTGCACCCGGCTTATCTCCTGCGGAACCCATCTCGTGATAAGGGCTCGCCCAAATGGCTGATGTGGCAAGACATTCAGGCCGTGAAGACAAAATTGGATGAACTCAGAGCGGCGCAGTAGATGAGTGGATGAGAAGTGACGCAGTAGAGCAGGATAGTAGCGTCGTCACTGCGTCCATCCCTACACCCCTCTACGCCCTCACCCTCTACTCATCCACTCATCACTCCCACTATGCCAACTCGCATTCTGCTCCAAACTACGCTGCTACCCACTGATACTGATGACTGGACGATCACGCGCTTCTCGCTGCTGCAGCGCTACTTGGGTGGACTGAAGGACAGTGACGGTAAGCCCTTATTTGCGGTGACTGCCCGCGATCGCACCTCCGATGAGGCGGGCAACGACCCGGTGCTTAGCAGCCTCAGTCGCGATCGCTTTGATGAGCTATGGCTGTTTGCGTTGGATGTGGGCGGTGGCCTGAGTGAAGCAGACTGTGCCGGTATCACTCGCTTCCATCAGCAAGGCGGCGGCATTTTGACCACCCGCGACCACCAAGACATGGGCATTTCGATGTGTGCGCTCAAGCCCTTGGGGCAGTTTCACTATTTTCATTCTCGGCAAAATCATCCCGACCCCGATCACCGCGATCGCGACGACCCCTACACCACGAGCATCGACTGGCCCAACTATCACTCCGGGGCCAACGGCGATTTGCAGACGATTAATCCCGTTGATCCGGTACATCCGCTCTTGCAAGGTGCCAATGGCCCGCTGCAGTATTTCTTAGCCCATCCCCACGAGGGCGGTGTTGGCGTGCCGGAGAATATGCCCCAAGCACGAGTGATTGCAACGGGTAAAAGTAAGGCGACGAAGCGACCCTTTAATCTAGTCGTGGTCAGCGATCGCACCACCAACGAAGTCGGTGACCAGACCGGGCGAGTGGTGGCGCAATCGACCTTCCATCACTTTGTGGATTACAACATTGACCCCAGCTTGGGCTGTCCGAGCTTTGTGGATGAGGCTCCCGGTCAAGGCATTCGGGCGAATCCGGTCGGAGTGGCCGACGTGTACACCTATTTCAGAAACCTGGCACTCTGGCTGGCACCCGACGCCGCTTGACTGTGAGCTGGGAAATCAATGTTTTTGGAGGGAATGTTTCCCTACGACTGAGACTGGGGGGCGGGGATGAGCTTCGTCAATACAACATAAATCACCAGGGCTGACACGATGCCATTCAGGGGCACAATGCCCCAGCCTGATGTATTCGTGAAGTAAGCGATCGCCGACGCGGCGACATAGGCAATGATGCCCGCCCAGTTAAAAGCCGGTTGCGGCTCGCTGAGGGCGGGAAACTCGCCGCCTCGATTGACCCAATAGTCGGCCATGATGATGCCCCCAATGGGCGGAATGAAGGTGCCGAGCAGAATCAGATACTGCACCAGCATTTCGTAGATGCCGCCCCAAGCCAACACCAGCGCAAACGTCGCCCCGCCCAGTACCAGCAGCGTTCGTTTGCTGGTGCGGAACATGTTAGATCCGGCGATCGAGAAGGCGTAAATCGTATTGTCCTGAGTCGTCCACATGTTGAAGAAGAACAAAATCAGGCCCCAGACGAGCAGCCCTTGGGTCGCCATCACCTTGACGATATCCGGCTCGCCATAGACCTTGGCGCAAAACGCGCCGCTAAAAATCAAAAAGCCATTCCCTAAGAAAAAGGCGATCAGCGTGGCGATAAATCCGGCTTTACCCGACTTGGCAAAGCGGCTCCAGTTGGTCGCCTGGGTGCCGCCCGACACAAATGTGCCCACGATGATTGTGATGGCGACGTTAACGGGCAGCGGGTCGCCAATCGCTTGGGCTTGCAGACCGGCAAAGCCGCCGACATCGCCAGCGGCCACGGACAAGCTCAATACCATCAACAGAATCATGGCGGGCACCGCGACGCGACTCAACCAGTCCATCGCCTTATAGCCCATATAGGCCGTTGAGCAAAAGCCGTAGGTGAAGAACAAAATAATCAGCCAATTCCAAGACTCAGGCACCCCGGCCAAGCTATTGAGCAGCTGGGCCATCAACGCTGAACCCCAGGCGTACCAGCCAATTTGCGTAAAGCCGAGGATGAAATCGACCCAGCGAGAGCCTACGCTGCCAAAGCTAAAGCGCGCCATGAGCACGGTGGTGAGGCCGGTGTTCCCGGCGATGAAACCTAAGAAGGCTGCATATAAGCCCAAAATCAAGTTGCTCAGTAAGATCAGCCCCACCAAGTCGGGCCAAAATTGAAAGGAAGGCCCCACCAACCCGCCTGCAAACAGGGTGCCAGAGTAGAGGGTAAAGCCCGCCAAAATGGGAGCCAGCGAAATCATCGATTTTCGCGCAGTTTCGGGCACCGAACTGAGAGGGAAATCTTCGGTTGCTTTACCGGCAGGGACGGGTGAGGGATCGGTGATGCTTGTCATAGGAAACTATTGAGACTCAGGGGATTGGCCGCATTTTAAGAGGCCCGTCGGGATCTGAAAAGTATTCTTTGTGACTTATCACAATCCGTATGAGCCGATCTCACCGACAAGCGATCGCGCCATTGACTCACTAGGAGTGCAGTGGGCTGATCCAAATATTGAGACAGTCGCCCTGAAAACAAATTCTGCATAGGGTGTCGAGATCCAGCAGATCGTGCCAACCTCTCTGTCAGAGAGCCTTATGACCCACCACCCCACACCCGTAACGGACACCCCATTTTCCTGTTCGGAATGTCGCGATGGTCCTCTGTACCGGTCCAGAGGAGCACATCGCGACATGAGTCATGGCCCCGAAAACACCCTCAATTCGGTGCATCGCTGCGCGGATGCACCTACGATTTTCACGGTTTTAGGTCTGACGGCATCTTAGTTTTCGTTGACGGGGAAACGGTTTATCCAGTCGCCTGCCTGGCGCGCATTCGATCGCAGTTGATCGGAGATGTGGGGGACATGGGGAATCTGCGAGAGAAAGTCGAGGGTGCGCCGCAGCACCCGCACGATGTCGCCTTCATCCAGGCTGGTGTTGCTGCAGAGTTCTGTCCAATCGCTGCGATCGCCCGTCTTGTTACTGCCAAAGCCAATCGGATCAGCGGTTTCAGAAGTCTTGCCCATTTCGACCCAGCGCTCGACCAGTCCGATCAGGTCATACTCCAGCCAGATCGGAAACATGATCTCTTGACGGCGCTGCTGCTGAAACAGTTCGCGGCGCAGCTGTCGTAAATCACTTAGGGCGATGTCTACCGGTGACGAATGGTCGTAATCGACCCAGGTGTCGGGGCGGGTACTTTCGGTGACGAGGGCAGCACAGGCGGCGGCGAGCTGGGGCGGGGTGAGTCGATCAAACTTGCCCGAGGCCAGAGCCTGGCCCAGCCAGATCTCGTTGTCCCCGCGAATGGCGGCGGCGGTTTCGCCCAGCGACGTCGGTTTACCCTCAGCAACACAGCCAAAATGTTCGAGCACAGCCATGATGCTGACAAACTCTAGCCAGTAGCGATCGCTAGAGTTCGCCAGCGACAATTGGCGATCCCGCAGCTCTTCCTCTAAGCGCTGAATGCGGCGGAACTGCTTCAGCATTTTCTTCGGGTTGCCGTAATCGCGAGCGGGATGATTATCGATCAGCGCTTCGACAGAGCGGGTGCGTTCGAGCTGATCTTTGACTTCGGGAGCGATTTCTTCCAGCGGCGGCGGTTGCGGAATTTGGATCGCTGTTGCTGCCGTCAGATCCGTGCCTTTG
>JBHJJI010000185.1:0-22652 GCA_050042805.1 Leptolyngbyaceae cyanobacterium | reverse complement strand
CTATGGCGATTGAGCAGGGCGTGAAGCTCGGCTCGTTCTGCGTCGGTGAGGTGCAGTGGGGCGGGCGCGAGACGTGCCATCACAGGAACCTCAAAGTCAACTCTTAGATGGTAGCCTGATTCAAGCCAGACTCAACTAGTGCAGCGTCAAGACTAAAGATTAGGGTAGGCAGTTCTCATAGTGCTTGCCACGCAAGGCTTCTGAAAAGAGCTAACCCGAAAATTTAGCGTTGACAGACCACTAGCATCTTTTCTTGACTGAGCGATCTCAGAATATAAGCCAGCCATGGCGCAAAAAGCTTTGTAGAGCACTTAGAGGGCCAGGAGTTGCAGGTAGATAGACGGTTCAGTATAAATACATCGGTTTATTTCATACCAAACGTTGAAGCTTTCCTATACTGAAAAAATATCCGGACACTTTTAATTTTTTTTAACACGCCAGTCTATGCTAAAAGAGTTTTCCACAGATTTTCCACAGAAAAACCTTCCTTTTTCCACAGATAGGCACGGTGGCATAGGTCTTGAAGCTTTTCTGGGGAAAACTAAACTTGCTTCTTGTGGAAATCATTGAGTCTTAGATGTGCAGAAACAAGCATTGACACTTCCAAGACATGTAGCTAACGATAAAAAGAACCCTGTAGACCGCAGTCCTAGATATTTTGTCCAACTTTGGGAGGACGATGACTTGGGGAAAAGCTATTAGCCTTATTCCTGTGCAATTCCAGAGGGAAATTTTGGCCTTTCGCTATACTCTCGGCATTTTGTAGCGCAAGCTACAATATAAATGTCTAGAGCTTAATCTAGTAAGCAGAGTCAGAGCCGTTTCCTTGTAGATTTATTAAGAAGCTGCTTTGCTTGCCCGATTCGAAGCTTATCGTTCAGCAGATTTACGCATGGCTGAACAAGTTGAGAGTCCTCGAACTCTAAAACTATAAAAGTTTTTGTAGCGGGAGACGTTAAAGTCGATGGTTGACCAGAGCATAGATCCAACTAAAGTAGAAGATCCTCAACAAATAAAATACCAATACGAGAAGAGTAATTTTTTTCGTGTAATTCATGCTGATGGGGTCTGGGGATGCATAAATTCACAGATGGGCTTGCAAATCGCTTTTTGGAACGAACGATTCCCATTTCCAAATGTCGTTGAGTATCGGGTGTCTGATGAAGGAACAGTTGAAGAACAGGGGAGAGAGCTGCCTGATACAATTACTAGGGAGGTGGAAGTAAGCATATCAGTTGATTTGGAGACAGCAGAGGTGCTTATTGACTGGTTGACTGAGAAAGTTAATGAAATACACAATTTCTTAGACGAAGAAGCTCAGGAAAGCAGTTAAAGATAGATGGACAATTATGAGAAAGTGAAGATTTAGCTATGCCTACCATCATCGAGCCTCTACTGCCTCCAAAATCTGGAAGGTCTGTGAGAGTTTTCCATTCTACAGCACCTGTTTTGCGAGCCAGAGCTGTAATTCATCGCAGATCACAAGGATCTTTTGCCTTGATTGATCAAAATCCCTCTATTTTTAATCATTCTCGTAATTTCGTGGCTGCCAGACATCATTCGAAGTTAGTAGGTTATGTTGCCAATTATCCAAATATTGCCAGTGTTCCATATGAGCCTTCTTCGTCTGATCATGTTTCCACGGCTTACAGAAGGAAGAACTTGACAAAAATGACTTCCTCTCTTCCTATATCAGAGAGCGGTAATGCAAAGGGTGGCAATGCAAAGAAATATATTGAATGCCAAGCTGAACTCTTTGAAAAAGACAAAAAAGAACTTCTTAAAATCTATGAAGGTAAATTCGTCTTGTATGAAAATGGCAAGGTTCTAGATGAAGGAGAAAGTCGAATTGAGATAGTGAAGCGTGCATACAAAAAGAGCGGAGAAGTAAAGCCCCTCTTTATTGCAAAAGTTTCATGTGAGGAGGAGCCTGTATACGAGTCAATGTCTCCTCTAGTCGTTGAAGGATCTATCTTTATCGATTAATTAGGGTTTTTTGTGAATTATCTGGAGCATCCATACGACCCGGGTAGAGTCTCGCCGCGCCTCTCTCTTGACTTTGTTATAGAGAATCCACAAGTAGAGGGAATGAGTAAGCCATGTAGAGGAATTTTAGATACAGGTTCAGAGGTTACATTCATACCTGAAGATTGCCTGCTCAGATTGGGTTTGAGTACTATAGGCTCTCCTGCAGAAATTCGCGGGCTTGGTGGTGTTAAAAAATATTACCCCTATGCTGCTGAAATCGGATTTGATGGCAATCCGAACAAGCTAGTGGAAGTTTATGGATGGCAATACAACTATGCCCTTCTTGGGATGGACTGGCTCGAAGAATATTGCGTTCAGCTTGATGGGCCTTGCGGCGCGTTTCGTTTCATGGAATCAAGATGTGATTCCAGTGAAGAAGAATGATTAAACTGAGCAAGTATTTTCGGCATTACAAAGCTTTGCCACCAATTAAACCAATAATGGCGACGAAGCCCCACTGAGATAAAGTGACGCAATTTGAAAATACTTCTTGCTGATTTTCGTTGGGGTCACTAATGAAGATTGCTAGGGCGACACTAGTCATGAAAAACAATAATGTGAGTGAAAATACAGCAATGAAAATCAGCTTGAATTTGGGGGTGATTTCTTCTCTCTTTAGATCATTATTCTCTTTTTTTAGTTTCTCAATTTCCGCACGCAAAGAAGGTAGTTCACGATCATCGCTAGGCGAACTTATAACCTCTCCAATATAACTTTTAGGCATTGAATCATTATATATGCTCAGCTCATCTCTATAGCTTCTTAGCAGAAATGAACTTCTTAGTGGATGCTGAAAACTTTCTTTGACAATATCAAGCGCTCTTGAAAAAAATCTTTTCATTATGGCTTCAGTAAATCGGACAGGGTTAATAGCTAAGTGTTTAGCAAAATAGTGAAGTAAGATCAAGCATATGTGCTGCTGGAGAATCGGATTCTGCAGACTAAGGTTAGGAATCTAGACTGGTAAGTAGGTTGGGGTATAAAGTTCGCAGTGCATGAAGAAAAGTAAATGACCTCAAGCTCTCTACCTGGAAACGAACTCAGGCGATCAAGCACATCTTTTTGTACCTCGGTTTAATTAGCCGTACCTACTTAGCCAATATGCCGCCCTAAAAGAACCGCAGAGAATCAATCTGTGCTCAAGCAGGTATTGACATGAGGGCACCCTTTTGAAATGACTGGCAGCGCACAAGAGCCGCGTTTGGCAGCGCTTGGGGGGAGCATCTCACTTTCGATTAAATAGTCAAATGCAGGTGACTATTGAGCTGATTACAGGGTATAGCAGAATTCGGAATGAAGAATTCGGAATGAAGAATTAAAGAGCTTATTTGATGGGGATTTCAGGCATTGAGAGTGACCTGATCCAATTGCGGTTTGCTATAGCCTTAATATGTTGCTCGATAGCTGGTCTGTTTGAGCATTCGCTTGTTCGCTAGAGGCAGAACCCTCATGCTTCCACCTGAGCATGTTTTCGCGAAAGTGGGATGCTTCCGTGATTGGGTTTGTATGTTCCGTCTAACTCATTGCAGGTCACAGTTATCGGCTTTAATCGTATTGGACTCAACAATTTGACTGGAAATGTTGTCGCAATAGCTGCATTCACCGCGATCACATAGGCTAGCTATCAGATCTCTGTTGCAATCAGATTCTTTTCCTCAATCAGAAAGTCCTATTCTGTTGATGGAATAGGGCCGCAGCTTAATTCTAAGAGGCTTACTGGTTGAGCCCAAGTTCCCAACGGCTATGCTCTAAATCCTTGCTAGGCTGGCAAGTCTCTTGCAGCCATTGCTCTACTTGGATCTCGATTGAAGCATTAGTAATCTCAATGGCCCGCGGAGCAGATTCAACAGGCTCTAATACACGCGCCGATGCTCCGACTAAATCGGGGCACGAGATCACTGTCAGTGTGAACAGGCCTGGTTGCAAAATCAGATGCAAATCGTGATGGCGACAAATGCCTTGGGCATGGGGAGCAACAAGTCGGTGGCTTACCATCACGGACCCCAATTGCTCGCTGCTTTTTTTGCCTGCTGCCCTCGAGGGCATCTCAGGAAACGACCGTGACCACATCGACATCATCCTCGGCTTGGGCGATCGCCCAAGCTCGCCGTAAAGAAATCTGGGGCTGCACCGACTTTCGTCAACCTTAGAGCTTAGTCATCCACTCTCTGAGTCAGGCATTTGTGTTGGCGATCAAGCTAGCGAGATCTAGCTGAACCTTGATGTCGATGAGTTGGTTCCCCAGCGCTAGCCGTTCCCCAGTCACCCAAGCGGCTTGAGGCTGAAAGCCATAAATCCGACGCGGAGAGGAACCCAGGTAATCGTCTCGGGTTCGTCGGGGTGGGGCTCCGCCCGCCCGTTTGAACAGAGACTGCATCACCGTGTCGACGTGCGCAGGGTCTAACTCCTGGGCGAGGCCACTCAGATAAACACCCTTGCCTTTGCCTTCTCCCGCATGGGTGCCGTAAATAGTGATGGCCACTCGCCCTTGGTTCAGATAAATATTTTGAGAATGCCTAGCCGCGATCGCAGAAGACCAATACAAGTTCAGTGCTGAGTCATAGGCGAAGAATACCGGAGAGGCCCAAGGCCAACTATCCGGCGAGCAGGTTGAGAGTGTGCAGTAAATGTTGTCTTGAATGATTTGGCTGGCCAGGTCTAAGGCTGCTGGGTTCTGCCCGTCAGAGGTCTTGACCCAGTCATTGTCCATCAGTGTTCTAAACTCTTCATCGTCAGAGCGCTTTGTCGAGACTGTCTGATCAATCATGGCTGTGGAACTTGACTGCAATCATTCAAAAGCTATCGCAGTTTGTAGCATCTGCAATTTCCTCAACTCAATGGGTGAGAGCATCCGCAACTGTCTTAGCCAGAGCAACATGGGCTCGAACCGTTGTGAATCCGAGCCTAACGTCTTCATCCTCTAGAACCGCTCAGGTCACAACATTGCCCAGCGACCCTGTCGGGATAGAGCCGCAAAAATGACCACAACGATCCTTCAATCTTGAGCGGTCATTTTTGGGCATGCTGCCCTTGAGGGCATCTCGGGGAACGACCGTGACCACATCGACATCATCATCGGCTTGGGCGATCGCCCAGGCTCGCCTTAAAGAAATCTGGGGCTACAGCGACTTTCGTCCACCCCAGGACTTGGTGATTCAAGCTTTGCTGCAGCGGCAGGATGCGCTGATCGTGATGCCAACGGGTGGGGGCAAATCGCTGTGTTTTCAACTGCCCGCCTTGATGCAGCAAGGCGTCACGCTAGTGGTCTCTCCGCTAGTGGCACTGATGGAAAATCAGGTGCAGGAACTGCGCGATCGCCGATTACCCGCTGCCACCCTGCACAGCGAAGTGCCGAAATCAGAGCGGTATCGTGTCTTGCAGGCGCTCGACCGACAGCAACTGCGACTGCTCTATCTCTCACCCGAAACGCTGTTGAGTCCGCCCGTTTGGCAACACCTCTGTCAGCCAGATTTGACCATTAACGGCTTGGTGCTGGATGAAGCCCATTGCCTGGTGCAGTGGGGCGAAACGTTTCGTCCGGCCTATCGGCGGTTAGGGGCCGCTCGCCAAGCATTGCAGCAGGGCCGACCCGACGGCACCCAAATTCCCATCGCAGCCTTTACTGCCACGGCTGACCCGACTGCACAAAGGGTGATTCGTGAGGTGTTGCAGCTGCGATCGCCCCAAGTTTTTTGCCTGAGTCCCTATCGGGCCAACTTGCATCTAGCCGTCCAAACCGTGTGGACGCCGCGAGGCCGCCAGCAAGGATTGCTGAAATTCGTGCGCCAGCATCGTGGCCAAACGGGATTGGTGTATGTGCGCACCCGCCGCGACAGCGTTGAGTTAGCCCGCTGGCTGCAGCAACAGGGTTATCGCACAGCCGGCTATCACGCCGGGTTATCCGCCCGCGATCGCCGCCAGTGTGAACAGGCCTGGCTGCAAAATCAGGTGCAAATCGTCGTAGCCACGAATGCCTTTGGCATGGGGGTTAACAAACCAGATTTGCGCTGGGTAGCGCACTATCATGTGCCCCCCTTGCTGACTGAATATGTCCAAGAAATTGGCCGAGCGGGACGCGACGGTAAGCCCGCCCATGCCCTATCGCTGGTTAGTGAGCGCAGCGGACTGCTGGACTCCACCGCCCGCCAGCGATCGCGGTTCTTTCGCGATCAGGCCCACAAAATTCGGCAGCAGGCGATGCGCCTCAGTCAACAGATTCCCCCTGAAGGGAGTCTGCCAGCCGTGCAGGAAAAGTTCAAAGACGGGGCGATCGCCCTGTCATATCTCCATAGTCAGGGTCAACTAGAGTGGCTGGATCCCTTTCACTATCGGCTGGTGTCTGCTCGCCCACCCGCATCAGCCACGCCGCAGTCGGGCCATGGTATGAGTGCGTTTTTGTATAGCCGTCACTGTCGCTGGCAGCTGATCATGCAGCAGTTTGGATTTCGATCCAAGACGACAAAACCGGGGCGTTGTGGGCACTGCGATAACTGCCGTCAGCAGCATTAGGGCTGATTTCCTAAAGTTATACCGATTCTCTGAAACAAGGCTACAGATCTGGCTCCCCTGCCCCTCAGCTCCCCGGCGTTTCCAAGATTGCATCGGGAGTCCGATCTCTGAAAACGGTTATTAGGGGGATGGTTTCAGGCGATTGACCAGGGCGATCGCGACTGGTCAATTGCCCCTGATTTGACGCTCGTTATTCTGGCAGAGGTACGGGCATTGGATCGGGCGATCCCTCCGGTAGTTCCGGTGCCAGGGGTTGAAACGTATCTGCCGGGAGGCCAGGGACTAAGACTGGGCTGTCGCCCTCCGTTTCTACCTGATAGAACAGGCGACTCTGCCCTGACGCACAGCACAGGGCATCCTCAGGCGTATAGCGATTAAAGGAAGCGTCCAGCGAGCCCTTGTTATAGAGATTGAGATCGAATAGGCTGCCATCGGTGCGAGAGTCCATCGGCACGGGCGACATCGTGCCGGAGAACTCGCCAGCGGTAAACACAAATACTTGGTAAGCGAGCGGCCGACACATGCCATCGGCATTGGCCATGCCCATAATGACGGTCGTGTCACCATAGACCTGAGCCGCGCCAGTCAGGCTCCAACCAGCAGCCATGACGAGATCATCTTCTGGGAGCGCTGCTGGACGCACTGTGTGCTCGCACTCCGTCAAGTTACTCCCGTCCTGCTCGGGCGCTTGCGGCATGGCTGCGCCTGCCTCATTCCAGTTCGTCACTTCATCCAGCCAGGTGCCGCTGGGCTCCGTTTGCGCGAGGGACATCGGCGCTAGCAGCATTGAGGCCGATACTAGTGCCCCCGGAAAGATAAACAGCCAAGATTTCATCATGGTCAACCTTACAGATATATCGAGCAATGCACCGCCGAGCCCTCAGCGCTGACCCGACCAGTGAGCCGAGTTGCGGTGGTTAGGAACAGCGTAGAGGCGATCGCGATAGATGGCAAAGGTAATAAAACAGGTCGCGATCGCCCCAGTCAATAAGTTTTTGGCATTCCCTAATGAGATCATGTACCGACTGGCCACACCTCAATCCACACCCGTCACCACGATTTCATCCAGCTCGAAGAACTCCTCATCATTAATGTTGAGCAGATATTGACCATTCAAAGACTGCACCAACACCTCATCCTTAGGATCGGTGGAATAGAGAGTGCCGCTGTAATACGACAGATGATGCTCAGTCCCGGTGACCCCGATCAGCGTCAGGCTAGCATTGCCCGGATCGCCAAAGACAACGTTGGCTTCACACATGGCGTCGTAGGTCGGAGCCACAATCGAGCAGGGCACCCAGCCCCCACCCCGACGCGGTTCACCAAAGGCGGTGCTGGTGCCAGCTCCCGAATCGCCGTCCCCCCAGTAGACGAAGATCGAGACATCGGCTAAGCGATAAATCAATCCCGCGTCTCCCAGGCCGTCTTCGCGGGTGGCGGGGCGACCCGTTTGATCGGTATAGGGCGCGGCCAGGGTGGGGTCAGGGGTCAGCTCATAGGTGGTGCCATCTTCAAGGGTGATGGTGACGTAGCCCTGCCGTTGCGAAAAGGTGCAAGGGCCGTAAGCCGTGGCCGTATCTTCGCCGATGGGATAGATATCACAGTTGGCAGCAGTCGTGTCAGCCTGGGCGGGGGAAGTCATGCCAAGGGCCGCGATCGCCGCTGCCAGCGGTAGAGAGAGGGCTTGCATTGTTCGGTTCATCATCGGTTCCTCAGAGACTGTGGGGTGACGGATAGCCAGGGCGAGCACGGTATCGGCAGGCCGTAGACGCGATCGCGACCTTTATCGTCAATCGCGATCGCCCCAATCAATCAGTTTTTTGGACAAATTTAAGATCGCAATGGCCAGATTAAGGTTCCGCCCCTGAAGACAGTCACCGCCATCCTCACAAACCGACCAGCCCCTCTGAAAGCATGACTTGCAATTCGATCAGTTGCTGGGCCAAATCAAACGTCAAACCGCCGCTATTTTTCTCCCTCTAGGAGACGTCCTGCGTTTTATACCGATTCTTTGAGACAAGGCTACACATCTGGCTCCCCTGCCCCTCGGCTCCCCTGCATTTCCAGGATGGTATCGGGAGTCCGATCACGAAGAATGGGTATTAGGTTGCTTGCGAACGACTTCACCAGGCAAAAATCCGTCCGCAAGATAATTTTACCTGCCTACCAATGTCCTTGCCGACTGCTGGCATAGCCATCCCTTTCAACAACGCCTGGCGAGGCTGTTTTTCATTTATAGCCAGAATAAAAACCATGATTAGTTTATTTTTATAAGCTGCTGAAATAAAAAAAATAGAGCCTATCAAAACCCCTTTAATTAAGTTGGTGATGAACAAAACAATTATCTTTTTCCAAGGTTATTAACTTCTGAAAATAACCTTTACTAAAGCAATAGTGTTTCTGTAGTTTGATATTTAATCCGAGCTTATTCCGGCTGCAGAAGGCATGGGCTTTTCGCTCATGAAAGTATTTCTAAAGCCACTCCAGAAGTTCGATTATTTACATGGATGCTGGGTGCGGCACATTATTCGTGCTGCCTCAGAAGGGCTCTAGGCAAGCCTTCCATGGTGAAAACGTCTTATTCAAGCTTTCTATAGGCTCATTTAATGAATGTCTATGTTCTTATGAAAGCGCCTTTATCCGCTCTGTATTTCTGAGTAGAAGAGAGGAGAGTCCCATGACAATAAGTCCCCCTGAACCGGGACAGAAAGTCAGGGTTGTGGTTGATAAAGACCCGGTAGAAACCTCGTTCGAACGATGGGCAAAACCGGGACATTTTGACCGATCGCTAGCACGCGGCCCCAAAACCACCACTTGGATTTGGGATCTGCACGCTGACGCCCATGACTTTGATAGTCACACGAGTGACTTAGAAGATATTTCACGTAAAATCTTCAGCGCCCACTTTGGCCATTTGGCAGTCATTTTCATCTGGCTGAGTGGGATGTATTTTCACGGTGCTAAGTTCTCAAATTACGAGGCTTGGCTCACCAACCCCACCGGCATTAAACCCAGTGCTCAGGTGGTTTGGCCCATTTTTGGCCAAGAGATCCTGAACGCCGATGTCGGCGGGGGTTTCCAGGGCATTCAAATCACCTCTGGGTTATTCCAGATGTGGCGGGCTAACGGCATTACCAATAGCTTCGAGCTGTATTGCACAGCCATTGGAGCCCTGGTAATGGCGGGCCTCATGCTGTTTGCTGGGTGGTTCCACTACCACAAAGCGGCTCCCAAACTGGAGTGGTTCCAAAATGTGGAATCGATGATGAACCATCACCTGGCCGGGCTGCTGGGGTTGGGCTGTTTGGGGTATGCCGGACAGCAGATTCACGTTTCTTTGCCGATCAACGCCTGCATGGATGCGATCGATGCGGGTAAGCCGTTGACCGTTGGGGGTCGGGTAATTGATTCGGTGGCGGCGATTCCCCTTCCCCATGAGTGGATCTTGGATAAGAGTCTGATGGCAGACCTGTATCCCAGCTTCTCGCAGGGATTGACGCCATTCTTTACGCTCAACTGGAGCGCCTACACCGATTTCCTCACCTTTAATGGTGGCCTGAACCCCGTCACCGGTGGGTTATGGCTCTCGGATACAGCGCACCATCACTTGGCGTTAGCGGTGTTATTCATCGTGGCGGGGCATTTCTATCGCACGAACTGGGGCATTGGCCACAGTTTTAAAGAGGTGCTCGAAGCGCACAAAGGCCCCTTCACTGGGGATGGCCACAAGGGCATGTACGAAATTTTCACCACCTCCTGGCACTGCCAGTTGGCGTGGAACCTTGCCGGGGTCGGGTCTTTATCGATCATTGTGGCGCACCACATGTATGCGATGCCGCCCTATCCGTACATTGCGACGGACTATGCCACGCAGCTCTCGCTGTTTACCCACCATATGTGGAGTGGCGGTTTCTTAATCTGTGGTGCTGCGGCGCACGCAGCCATTTTCATGGTGCGAGATTATGATCCGGTCACCCATGTGAACAACAACCTTGATCGGGTGTTGCGTCACCGGGATGCCATCATTTCTCACCTGAATTGGGTGTGTATTTTCCTCGGCTTCCACAGCTTTGGCCTCTATATCCACAACGACACCATGCGAGCGTGGGGACGGCCTCAAGATATGTTCTCCGACACCGCGATTAATTTGCAGCCGATTTTTGCCCAATGGGTGCAGGGGCTGCATGCGGCGGCGGCGGGCAATACCGCACCGGGTGCCCTCGCGGGCGTGAGTCCGGTGTTTAACGGTGACGTGGTGGCCGTCGGCGGCAAGGTCGCGATGGCGGCGATTCCCCTCGGCACGGCGGACTTTATGGTGCACCACATTCACGCGTTCACGATTCACGTGACGGTGTTGATTTTGCTTAAGGGTGTGCTGTTTGCCCGCAGTTCTCGCCTGATTCCTGACAAGAGTGAGCTGGGTTTCCGGTTCCCCTGCGATGGCCCCGGTCGGGGTGGCACCTGCCAGGTGTCGGGTTGGGATCATGTCTTCCTCGGTCTGTTCTGGATGTACAACTGCATTTCGGTCGTGATTTTCCACTTCAGTTGGAAGATGCAATCCGATGTGTGGGGCACGGTGTCTGACTCAGGAGCGGTGAGCCATATTACGGCGGGCAACTTTGCCCAAAGCGCCATCACCATCAACGGCTGGCTACGGGATTTCCTGTGGGCGCAGGCGTCGCAGGTGATTGGCTCTTACGGTTCAGCACTGTCGGCCTATGGCCTGATGTTCCTCGGGGCGCACTTTGTTTGGGCCTTTAGCCTGATGTTCTTGTTTAGTGGCCGCGGTTACTGGCAAGAGCTGATTGAGTCCATCGTATGGGCGCATAGCAAGCTGAAGGTGGCTCCGGCGATCCAACCCCGGGCGCTGAGCATCACGCAAGGACGAGCAGTGGGTTTAGCTCACTATCTGTTGGGGGGAATTGCCACGACGTGGGCGTTTTTCCTGGCACGAATTATTTCGGTGGGGTGACCCCTTGGTGATGGGAGGGGGCGATCGCCGCGTTGGCACAACGGTCATTGAGGCTCACAAGCAGGGGCCGCAATGACTTGAGAACCGCGCCCCGGTCGTTCTTCTCCCCACCCCGAATCGATTGCACAGGACAACTTTGTCCGCACATTCGTACTTCAAACTTGGTTTGATTCATGGCAAGTAATTTCCCGAATTTTAGCCAGTCTTTGGCGCAAGATCCAACCACAAGACGGATCTGGTATGGGATTGCGACGGCCCACGATTTTAAAGCCACGATGGCATGACGGAGGAAAATCTTTATCAAAAGATTTTTGCTTCTCACTTTGGTCATCTGGCGATCATCTTTTTGTGGACGTCGGGCAACCTGTTCCACGTCGCCTGGCAAGGCAACTTTGAACAGTGGGTCAAAGACCCGCTCGGTGTCAGTCCCATCGCCCATGCGATTTGGGATCCGCAATTTGGTCAACCGGCTGTGGATGCCTTCACCCAAGCTGGAGCCAATTATCCGGTAGATATTTCCTTCTCGGGGGTCTACCACTGGTGGTACACCATCGTCATGCGCTCCAACATGGATTTGTTTAGTGGTGCGGTATTCTTGCTGATTTTGGCCGCCGTCTTCCTCTTTGCCGGTTGGCTGCACCTACAGCCCCGGTTTCGCCCCAGTTTGGCTTGGTTCAAAAATGCGGAATCCCGCCTGAACCACCACTTGGCCGGTCTGTTTGGCGTCAGTTCGCTGGCCTGGACAGGGCATTTGGTACACGTGGCGATTCCTGAAGCGCGCGGGCAGCATGTCGGTTGGGATAACTTTCTGACGACGCCACCTCACCCAGACGGCCTGTTGCCGTTCTTCACCGGACAGTGGGGTGCTTATGCCCAAAATCCCGATGGGCTCAACCATGTGTTTGGCACCAGTGAGGGTGCCGGGACCGCGATCCTGACCTTCCTGGGGGGCTTTCATCCTCAGACGGAAGCGTTATGGCTGACGGATATTGCCCATCACCATCTGGCGATCGCGGTCATCTTCATCGTGGCGGGCCACATGTACCGCACCAACTTCGGTATTGGCCACAACATGAAGGAGATCATGGCGGCCCATAACCCACCGAAGGGCACCCCCTTTGGCGGCATGATTGGCGAGGGTCACAAGGGCATGTATGACACCTACAACAACTCGTTGCACTTCCAACTGGGGTGGCACTTGGCTTGTTTAGGCGTCGTCACTTCCCTGGTAGCGCAACACATGTATTCGCTGCCGTCCTATGCGTTTATCGCGAAGGATTTCACCACTCAGGCGGCCTTGTATACCCATCACCAGTACATTGCTGGCTTCTTGATGGTGGGGGCATTTGCCCACGGGGCTATCTTCCTGATTCGGGATTATGACCCGAAGGCCAATGAAAACAACGTGCTAGCGCGGATGCTGGAGCATAAGGAAGCGTTGATTTCCCACCTGAGTTGGGTTTCCCTCTTCCTCGGCTTCCACACCTTAGGGCTGTACGTCCACAACGATGTGGTGGTGGCCTTTGGCACGCCTGAGAAGCAAATTCTGGTAGAGCCCGTTTTTGCCCAGTGGATTCAAGCTGCCCACGGCAAACTGCTTTACGGCTTTGACACTCTGTTGTCAAACTCCGATAGCATTGCCACGACGGCTTGGCCTAACCACGGCAATGTCTGGTTACCAGGGTGGCTGGAGGCGATTAACAGTGGCTCGAACTCGCTGTTCTTGACCATTGGTCCCGGTGACTTCTTGGTGCACCATGCGATCGCCCTCGGTTTGCACACCACGACCCTGATTCTAGTCAAGGGAGCGTTGGATGCTCGCGGTTCGAAGCTGATGCCGGACAAAAAAGACTTCGGCTATAGCTTCCCTTGCGATGGCCCAGGACGCGGCGGTACCTGCGACATCTCTGCGTGGGATGCGTTCTACCTGGCCATGTTCTGGATGCTCAATACCCTCGGGTGGTTGACGTTCTATTGGCACTGGAAACATCTCACCCTCTGGTCGGGCAACATGGCCCAGTTCAACGAAAACTCGACCTACTTGATGGGCTGGTTCCGAGACTACCTGTGGCTCAACTCGTCGCAGTTAATCAACGGCTATAACCCGTATGGCATGAACAACCTGTCGGTGTGGTCCTGGATGTTCCTCTTAGGACACCTGGTCTGGGCCACGGGCTTCATGTTCCTGATTAGCTGGCGAGGGTACTGGCAAGAGCTGATCGAGACGCTGGTGTGGGCGCATGAGCGCACGCCCCTCGCGAACTTGGTGAGCTGGAAAGATAAGCCGGTAGCATTGTCTATCGTGCAGGCGCGAGTGGTCGGGCTGGCTCACTTTACAGCGGGCTATATCATCACCTACGCGGCCTTCCTCATCGCCTCGACTTCAAGCCGCTTTGGCTAGCGAGGCTCCCTGAGATAGAAAGCTGGGGCACATTAGCGCGCCCCAGCTTTCTACACCCAGCCCAGCTTTGGCCTGGCTCCGGCTAACGCCCCCAACGCGGTTCAGGCGCTCAGGATGAGCATGACCCGTATTAAAGATTTTGATTACGGTTGTTCAGAAGCTAACGATGCATTCCTTCTGAATCCCCTTTACAGGCTTGGGACGCATGGAGACTCTCCGCGCCTCATGAGTCCTGGTTCTTCGGGGTAGTTGAACCAGGACTTTTATCCTTCCGTTAGGCCATAGAGCCCCGGCGCCTTAAAGTCGCCGAGGCTTGTCGCTTCACCCAGATCGCCTAACGATTCGTGTTTCTCTCTGACCCAGGAGAGAAGATTTCTCACCCATATGGAGGCAAATTCCAACATGACAAATCAAATGGTTCAGCCCTACCAGGGAAACCCGGAACTGGGCCACCTGTCTACGCCCATCAGTGATTCCGCCTTTGTGCGGTCTTTCATTGGTGCTCTGCCCGCCTACCGCATAGGCATGGCCCCCCTGACACGAGGGCTAGAAATTGGTTTAGCCCACGGGTATTTTTTGGTGGGTCCAGAGATTATTTTGGGGGCGCTGCGGGACTTTGAGGTGGCGCCCTATATTGGTGGATTGGTCACCGCGATCGCGATCGTCCTGCTGGGCACAGCTTGCATGAACGCCCACGGTCTTGTCTCCCTCAAGCCCGCCGCTGAACTGCCCACGGGTACCGATGCTCTGAAAACTGCGGAAGGCTGGAGCGAGATGGCTGCTGGCTTCTTCATTGGTGGCTCCAGCGGGGCCTTTATGGCCTATTTCTTGCTAGCCCACTTTGAGGAGATCAATGCGATTTTCAGAGGCTTTGTGAATTAGAGAATGCGGAATTAGGAGTTCGGAGTTCGGAGTTCGGAATTTGGAATTTGGAATTTGGAATTTGGAGGTCGAGACTCCAAGGTTCGAATTCTGCCTGCCGACTTCCACATTCCGCATTCATTACAGAGCTGTTCGCTCAAACACTGATTTGTTATTTAACCGGAGACTCTCACTATGGACGGAACGTATGCAGCTTCCTGGTTGCCCTGGATCATGATTCCTGTGATTACCTGGCTGATGCCAGCAGCAGTCATGGGCCTCCTGTTTTTCTATATCGAAAGCGAAGCCTAGAAATTTTGAGTTGCCATAAGCTTGCAGGTCAGCGTCTATCACGCTCACTGCAGTGCGAAGACTAGGGGCATGATTGATGATCATGCCTCTTTTTTTGCGATCGCTCCCGCCTACGGCCTTTCCTGCCATCACTCCCTAAGCCAGTACTCCCATCGCTTCCTACAGCAAACCGTAACCCCAAATTGCTGAAATTAGCATCTGATCGGAGCTTCAATGCCGACTTCCGACTTCCTACATTCCGTAGGGCCTTGCCCTTCCCGAAGGGTATTCTGCTACACCAACCATCGACTACAGCCAAGAGAACTGGTTGGGTAAGTCTCGCTTCCTCAGGGAGAATCGGACAACTTTCCTCTAGCGTGTATCGGGCTGACATGCCTCTTTCCCGGCCCCCAGTTGATAGAGTGTGGGCGGGCGCGGTAATGCCTGAACTCGCAGCTTCGGCCATTGTGCATCGATGACACGCCCTAGAGAAAAACGCAGGACAGCCCAGGGATATGAAAACGGATGTAATCGTCATCGGCAGCGGTATCGGTGGGCTCAGCTGCGGCGCTTTGCTGGCTCGCTATGGGCTGGACGTCACCGTGTGCGAAAGCCACACGATCGCGGGAGGCGCGGCTCATGGGTTTGAGCGCGAGGGCTTCCAATTTGACTCTGGCCCTTCCCTCTATTCGGGCCTGTCCGATCGCACCTCCAACAATCCGCTGCGCCACGTCTTAAACGCCATTGGTGAAGATGCCGACTGGCACACCTATGACACCTGGGGCTGTTGCCTGCCGGAGGGTGACTTTGCCACCCAGGTCGGAGCCGATCAGTTTTGTGAGGTGCTCGCGACGTTGCGGGGGCCTGAGGCGATCGCTCAATGGCGGCAGCTTCAGGCCCTAATGCAGCCCTATGGCGAAGCCGCGATCGCCCTGCCGCCCGCCGCTATCCGGTTTGATTGGGGCTGCCTGCAAACCGTTTCGCCATTTCTGGGATCGATGTTGGGCCACGCATTCCGATTGCCGGAACTGACCGGGCCATTCAGTCAGCTGATGAATCGGGTCGTGAGCGATCCGTTTTTGCGGCACTGGCTCGACCTGCTGTGTTTTTTGCTGTCAGGGCTCCCGGCCTCCGGCACGAGCACCGCTGAGATGGCCTTCATGTTCGCCGATTGGTACCGCCCCGGTGTCACGCTTGACTATCCTGCTGGTGGCAGCGCGGCTCTGGTCGCAGCCCTGGTGCGCGGGCTCGAAAAACAGGGGGGCACGCTGCGCCTTGGGGCCCATGTGGATGAAATTGTGCTGGCGGGCGATCGCGCCACCGGCGTCCGATTAAAAACGGGAGAGATGCTGCAGGCGCAGCGGGCTGTGATTTCCAACGCCTCCATTTGGGATACGCTGCCGCTCTTACCGGATCACCCAGGAACCCGCACCCTGCGGCAACAGCGGCAAGCCATCCCGCCTTGCCCCAGCTTTATGCATCTGCATCTGGGCATTGACGCTACTGATTTAGAGCACTTAGCTTGCCATCACATCGTGGTGAACGATTGGGAAGCCGGGGTCACTGCCGCCCAATACGTCGTGCTGATCTCGATGCCGTCGCAGCTTGTCTCCACCCTCGCCCCGCCGGGCAAAGCAACGATTCACGTTTACACGCCGGGGAATGACCCCTACGAACTCTGGCAGGGGCTCGATCGTCGCAGTGAAGCCTATCACCAGCTCAAAGCGCAGCGCTCAGAGGTGATGTGGCAGGCGCTCGAACGAATCATTCCCGATATACGGCAGCGGGTGGAAGTAGAGCTGGTGGGCACGCCGTTGACCCACGAACGTTTTCTACGGCGTTACCGGGGCAGCTACGGTCCGGCGATCGCGGCGGGCAAAGCGCTCTTTCCAGGGCCGAAAACTCCGATTAACGGGCTATTGTGCTGTGGCGACTCCACGTTTCCCGGCATTGGCCTACCCGCCGTGGCCGCGAGCGGCTTAATCACCGCCAATACGTTGGTGCCAGTCAAGGAGCATTGGCAACTCATGGCCGACATCGGTCTGCGCTAAAGGGCTGGGGCGATCGCGGCCCGAGGGAAGTTAGAACGTCCGCTCCCCAACGTGGGCGTCATTCCCCTAAGCCGACCTCGGCTCGCGTGGGGCCTAGATAGCGGGTGAGATAGGGCGAAAACACTTCATAAATCAGCGTCAGCGGTTTGCCGTTATGCCAAAACAGATAGTGCCTGCCCCAAAACGGCCCCCGCTCCCCAAAAGCATCTTCTAACGGCTGCGAGTGACCGTAGTAAATGCCGCGAATGTCGCGATAGAGTTCCGCTCGAATGCGCGACAGACTGGCCCAAATCGGCAGTGACTTATTTTGCAGATAATCATCGACATGGCTGGCCTCCCACCAGGAGGTGGCATAGGCCAAACGCTGCCCCGATGCGGTGCGCAGCCAGACTTGGCGGCGTAATCGCGGCCCCGGCACCGCCTGAATAATCTCGGGCGCATGATCCGGCGCTTGACCGATCGCTGACATGTCAATCACGTCCACATCGGTGCGTTCACGGGTGAGCAGTTGCAAATGGCGCGTGGGGGACCCATCGCCCAACAGCAAAATTTGCCAGGCCGGAGAGAGCTGATCGTGGGGCAGCCCCCGTTTAACAACCGAACTGCCACCTTGCCACAGAATATCGAGCGCCAACCATGTAGCAGGACAGGGCAGCTCTTGGGGATGTCTGACAACCGAAGTCAAAATGATTTACAAAAGTTAAGCTTTCATTGTCATCATAGTATGCGCTTCCAGGCTTAGCCCTGAATGGTTGCCTAACCCGCAGTTTGAGGGGAGCGGCGAGAGAGACTGTCATGGGGCATCAAGCCGGGCTGTGAGCTGGCCGCTAGGCTGTCTGCTCCCTTGAGGCCATGCGGGCATCAGCGATCGCCCAGATCCCAGGACGATCGCCGATGCCCAGGAGCACATAGCTGTGAGCCAGCCTTAAGGTCAAACATGTTTCAGCCGTCGGGCCATGTTTAAAGACTGCGTTGATATTGTTGGGTTTTAGATCTCCATGTATCCTGTGCACATCTGTTTTCATTTCCCCAAACTGGGCATCTTGAGAGTAATTTACATCCCCTAGTGAAAGCCGGACTCATGGCGATGCCGCCCAACGTCGCGACATCGTGACCATTGGGCATTCACAACTTGCTGATTGAGCGCCAATCTATACCTATGCCATCCCCCGTTCAGGTTTATCAACTGCGAGAACCCGAGAGCCCCGATCATCCGGGCGTCCAAGTTGGTTTTATTACTGAGCCGTCGGATCTGGCCTACTATCTCGAAACTGCCGGGTTATCTGAGCCCCGCATAACACTGGTAATTGTCGGCGGTGCGAGTGGGCTGGATGAGGATCAAAAAGTTCAGCTCAACGGCTTGTTTCACCGAGTGCTGGCACCCCTAGCCGAAGAAATGCAGCTCTACGTCGTGGATGGGGGAACGGATGCGGGAGTCATGCGGCTGATGGGCCAAGCTCGAACCTCGATTAACGGCACCTTTCCGCTGATTGGGGTGGCACCGCGATCGCTGGTCAACTTACCCGATCACCCCGTTTCCCATCCCGATGCCTCAACCTTAGAACCCAACCATACCCACTGCGTCTTGGTGCCCGGCGAAAAATGGGGAGACGAATCGCCCTGGATTTCGGAAATGGCGACCCATCTATCCGGCACTCATGAGTCGATGACGATTTTGATTAATGGCGGCTCCGTCACGGTCAAAGATGCCTATGCCAGCATCAATGCCGGGCGGGAATTGGTCATCGTAGCGGGCTCGGGCCGCGTGGCTGACGATATTGTCGAAGCCCTGCGATACAAAGTGGTGGAAGGCAAGACAACTGATGACCCCCGACTGGCCAAACTCGTCGACAAGTCCGATGAGTTGCTCACCGCGATCGACTTAGACAACCGCCCCTCGGACTTTATTCAAGACCTCAAGCTCTTGCTGACGGACTCAACATCGGTGTACTGACCGATCAATGACCGGCTCAGCATTGCTTAAGCTTGGTCAGGTATCCTCTGAAGGAACTAAAACCTCGCAATTCTTCCCTCCGATATGATGGGGAGAGAAGCGGCATCAGCAACTGTCAGACGATTAGCGAACTGTCAGTTGTGTGGAAAGTCAGGAGTGCTCATGGGTGACGATGCGTTAGACGCGCTTTTAAAGGGGAAATCCAGCGGTCGGCGAGCGCGACTACCCGGCTTAAAAGTCGCCGATATTTTAATGATGCCGCCCGAGCAACAGTCTCTGGTCAACTGGCTCCTGCGTCATTACGAAGCCCCCTCACAGAGCATTGCCGAGAGCCTTCACCAAGATCTCAACCAGGTACAAACCAGCCTCGATGGCCTGCTCGATCGAGGCCTCTTAAAAACGCTAGACAAAGAGGGGACTACTTACTATCGGGTCAAACTGGCCCCGAAGTCAGGGCGGCAAATGCCCAAAGACGTGTGGAAAGTCTTAGATCAAGACAGCCAGCAGGCCAACGTCTTCATCTCTTATTCGCGGCGTAACAAAGAATTTGTGCAGGAATTGCATGGAGCCCTAGATGCCACTGGGCGAGAGGTCTGGGTCGATTGGGAAAACATTCCCGTCGCAGTTGACTGGTGGCAAGAGATTCAACTCGGCATTGAGCTGGCCGACACCTTTGTGTTTGTCCTCAGCCCGGACTCGGTCGCCTCTGAGGTCTGTGGCCAAGAGATCGAAGCCGCCCTGCAGCACAACAAAAGACTGGTGCCGGTGGTTTTTGAGGATGTGCAGCCTGACCAAGTGCATCCAGAACTGGCGCGGCTTAACTGGATTTTTCTACGACCTCAAGATGACTTTCAAGCGGGGTTTAAGAACCTGCTGGAGGCCCTTGACCAAGACCTCGATTACGTCCGCACGCACACCCGCATTTTGGTGCGGGCTTTGGAATGGGAACGCAACAGCCGCGATCAGAGCTATCTCCTGCGGGGGGCCGACCTAGAGCGGGCTAATCATTATCTCACCCAGGGCAAAGACCAGGAACCCCGGCCCACGGCCCTGCATCATCAATATGTCATCACCAGCGCCGAAGCGGAAGCCGCTGGTCGGGATAGTGAGCTGAGACGCCAAACAGCCGAACTGGCCGGACAGCAGCGCTGGTTGCAGCTCGTCACAGCCGTTTCCGTGCTCGCGGTGGCGATGGGCATCACCAGCTGGGGCCTGTCGCGTCAGGCGCACCGGGCTCAAAAGTTAGCCGAGCAGGCTCAACTTAAGGCCCTTAACCAATCGGCCCAAGCACTCTTTTTGTCCGATCGCCGGTTTGAATCTTTACTCTCGGCCACCCGCGCTGGGCAAGTTTTTCAAGCCTTTGAGCCCGAGCAACAAACGCCTGAGCTCAAGGCTCAAGTATTGAGTTCGCTGCAGCAATCGCTGTTTTGGGTGCAAGAACGCAACCGCTTAGAAGGGCATACCAGCACCGTTTGGCAGGTAGCCTTCAGTCCCGATGGGCAAACACTGGCGTCGGTGAGTGCCGATGGCAGCATTCGCCTCTGGTGCTTAGACGGGATCGAGCTCGCAATGTTGGAAGGCCAAGGCACCCCTTTGTTAGACGTTGATTTTTCACCCGATGGTGAATTCCTGGTGGCAGCTGACTCCAATGGGGCCGTGCATTTATGGAACAGCGATGGCAGCTCTGAATTCACCTGGCAAGCACACCGTCAACCAACCCGAGCAGTGGCTTTTTCCCCCAGCGGTGAGTATGTGGCGACGGCGAGTGAAGATGCCACCGTTAAGGTTTGGAACTTGAATGGTGAACTCATTACCAACTTCAGGGGAGACAATGGCGGCTTTCAAGCACTGCTGTGGACTCCAAATGGCCAGCTCATTGCCGGTGATGAAAAGGGCAGTATTTATATCTGGGACGAATCTGGCACGGCGATCGCGACGCTACCGAGCCAACCGTCTGAGGTGACCGCCCTCGACATCAGCGCCGATGGTCAAATGCTGGTAGCGGTGGGACTTGATCGTCAGGTCAGACTTTATGACTTGGCCACCCAATCACTCATTCGCAGCTTCGCGGCCCACGCAGGCCCCATGTACAACGTGCGCTTTACCCCTGACGGCGAGCAGTTGATCACCGTCGGCGATGACAAAGTCATCAAAATTTGGCAATTAGATGGCACTCACTATGCCAGCTTGGTCGGCCACACCGGGCTCATTGCCGCCCTCGCTCTGAGTCCCGATGGCACCATGATTGCCACTTCGGGGGGCGATCGCGCGGTGCGCCTATGGGATTTACAGCGCGATAATCTGCATGTGCTGCGGGGCCATACGGGGCCAGTTAATGCCGTCACCATTGCGCCCGATAATAGTGAAATCATTGCCTCAGGGGGCGAAAATGGCATCCTCCGCCTGTGGCACGAAGACGGTGGTTGGCTGGCGTCTTTGCCCGGCCACACGGGCGCGGTCAATGGCCTCAACTTTAATGCCGTAGGCGATCGCTTGGCTTCTGCCAGTGCCGACGGCACCGTTCGTCTCTGGCGTGATTTTCTGACCCCTACGCCCTCCTCAATCACCCTGCAGGGGCATGTCGGTGGCGTCAATGATGTCGCCTTTCATCCCAACGGTGAACTCTTAGCTTCGGTGGGTGACGATCATACGCTCCGCCTGTGGCAAACCGACGGCACCTTAATCAAGACCCTAGAAGCCCATCGAGACGGGGCTTTTGGCGTGAATTTCAGTGCCGATGGGCAGTACTTAGTCTCCACCGGATGGGATCATCTCACCCAACTGTGGACGGTAGACGACATCATTAATGGGGAGACGGCGGCTGAGCCGCGGGTGCTGAGAGATCACCGAGGATGGGTCTTGGATGCCGCATTCAGCCCTGACAGCCAACTGTTAGCCACGGCGAGCTACGACAATCGGGTCAACCTCTGGAAAACCAGCAGTGGCGAGCTTTTGCAAACCCTCGAAGGCCATGAAGATGGCGTTCTGGCGGTCACCTTCAGCCCCGACGGCCAACAAATCGTCACGGCGAGTAATGACAATTCCATTCGCGTTTGGGACTTACAAGGCGAACTGATCACCACCCTTTCGGGCCATACTCAAGGCGTGCGCGATGTGGCAATTGATACTCAAGGTGAGTATCTCGCCTCGGTCAGCAGTGACTCCCAGGTCCTCATTTGGCATCGTGATGGCATGAATGATATTGATGCTTTGCTGCGTAGCAGTTGTGCCTGGCTAGCTGATTATTTAGAGCACAACAGTCAGGTCGATGCCGATACCCGAGAATTCTGCCAGGCGTCGGCAACCGGCAGCGACTTAGAGTAGGAGCGGCTAGGAGAACACCGATGGCGCTCGTTCATCAACGATTGCAATGGTTGGGGAGCGGAGAGGGCAAGGGGACAAGGGAGTAATCCCGATTCTCTGAAATAAGACTACAGATCTGGATCCCCTGCTCCTCGGCTCCCCGGCGTTGCCGAGATGGCATTGCGAGTTCGATTACTGAGAACTCGGATAGGGGGATAAGGACAGGCAAAACTGGCCGGGTAGTGACGGTTATCGGTACGACTCAGGGCCTACTGCTGGACT
>JBHJJI010000184.1:0-13111 GCA_050042805.1 Leptolyngbyaceae cyanobacterium | reverse complement strand
GCAGCTAGTCATTTGAGAGGCGGATGTTCTCAAAACATTAAGATGAGAGACATCTGACGGCAAAACGCGATCGCCTGTCCCACAATAGATTTCAGGTTCTTACCGCTTCGCAAAGTTCCGTTTCCACTCTGAAGTTCCCTGCCCTAATTCCCCTCTCACTTCTCCATGGCTTATTACTGGTTCAAAGCGTTTCACATCATTGGCGTCGTCGTTTGGTTTGCCGGGTTGTTTTACCTGGTGCGTCTCTTCATCTATCACGTGGAAGCAGAAGCCGAGCCCGAACCCGCCTCTAGCATTCTCAAAGCTCAGTATGAGTTGATGGAAAAACGGCTGTATCGCATCATCACCACACCGGGCATGGTGGTGACAGTAGCGATGGCGATCGGGCTGCTCGTCACCAATCCTGATTGGCTTAAGCAGGGGTGGATGCACGCCAAGCTAGGCTTTGTCGCGTTGCTGCTGTTTTATCACCATTACTGTGGCCGCTTGATGAAACAGCTCTGGCGCGGCGAATGTAAGTGGGGCAGCAAGCAACTGCGCGCCCTAAACGAAGCCCCCACGCTGCTGCTGGTGGTGATCGTGATGCTGGTCATCTTCAAAAACAACCTGCCGACAGACACTACGACCTGGCTCGTGGCGGGACTGACCGTTTTCATGGCCGTGACTATTCAGTTTTATGCTCGCAAGCGCCGCCTCGATCAAGAGCGTCAACAGCTATCTGCCACCGCGCCAGATGACGCTGTAGACAAAACGCCTGAGCCAGCTCAAGGCTAAATTTGGCTGCTCGCGCAGAAATCAAGACCCACTTAAACGAGTTCTCTGTTGGCAAATACTTGGGGAGAGTTGAGGTGTGGAAAACTCCGCTCATCCTTCGATCATGGTCGGTTGAGCAGAATTGTGGGTGCAGCCGCCTTGAGAGCAATCAATAACCCAGCTCTCCTCTCATTGGATAGGACTTACGCAAGAGCCCCCTGGATCCCCCAAATCTGGGGGATGTTGAATCCGCTCCCCGCCAGATTTGGAAGGTAGGGGGTCAAAATCGGATTCAACTGCATAAGTCCTGACTAGAAAAGGATGCCAGCTTTTTATTAGCACCCGAGTAAGCGCGAAAAACCTTTTACCGACATCAGAAAAATCAACGGTAGCAGCTATACGATCGCCGTCTCTTGGGTCTGACCTGAAGGCATTTCGGTCGGTTCCAAAGATTCCATAATTTGCAGCAGTTCTCGCTCAAACGCGACCTGAGCCCGATTGGTGCGTCCACCCACAAAAAACTGTCCGTCTGCCTCCAACGCCCAGATTTGTGAATGGGAAATGTAGCTCATGAGGACGCCAATCATCAGCAAACCAAAGCCGAGATACACGGCAGGAATGCCCGGATCAGCTTTAATCTGTAGCCCGGTGCTGCCGACGATATCCACAATCGAGAGTTGAATGCCATTGACCTCAGTGGCCATGCCCTTGCGCACGGTCGAGACTAACTGTCCGTCGTTGTCATAGACCAGCAGCGTTCCCTGCAAATCGGTCGCGACCAGCGAAACGCCATCACTCATATCCGGTTTCGTTGGCAACCACGTGCCCCAAATGCGCGATTTGCCTTCATTCAGCGGCCCCATCGGCACGTCCAACACCGGACTGTTGTTGAACTTGACTTTGACCCCGGCAATGCCCCAATCGGCCTGATACAGGGTGACGCCGCGATAGCGCATCGGTTCATTGACGTGAATGGTTTTTTGCTTGAGTTCGTTGCCCGCCTCGTCGATCACCGTCAGATCAGAATAAAACTGGTCGATCGCCCCTTCAGCGGTGTAATCAATCCAAAAATCGTTGACCCGCACCGCCCAGTCTTTAGGGATTTGCGCCTCAGCCCAAGGGCCAGCATCAAAGATGTTGCGAATTTGAAAGACCTGACCACTCGGTACCACTTCTTGAGCAAAGAAGCCGGTCATGCCGCCAAAGATGGCCCCGGCGAGGATGATCAGCATACTGGCATGAACCACAATGGGGCCGATGCGACCCGCCACCCCTTTCTGCGCATAGAGCGCGCGATCGCGGGTGAAGATCCGGTATCCCCGCTGCTGCAAAATGGGCGAAATTTCTTCTAAATTACCTTGACTGAGTTCACCGCTCAATGCCAGCTTGTTGAACTGACGTGGCTGGGTATAAAAATTCCAGGTGCGCGAGAACCAGCGCAGCGCCGTGATCTGGCGCGTAAAGGTGCAGGCCGTCAGACTGCTGCCAAACAAAATCAAAATCGCCAGATACCACCAGGTGCGATAAACGTGATCCAGCCCCGAGATCAGAATGAACTTCCAGTCGAGAAAGCCAAACAAAGCCGGATCATCAGGATAATTCGCCTGGTAAAAGGCCAAAGACTCCCCTTGCTCAATAACGGTGCCTGTAATGCTCACGACGGCGATGATCAGCAGCAGGGAGATCGCGAGTCGCAAGTCGGCCAGTAGGGGCAGCAATTCTCGTTTGAAGTATCGCTGAATCCAGCGGTTTAACGTCGTCATCATGATGCAAAGAGAAGTTTATATGTGAGTGATAGGGGCGTTTGAATCGTTTTAGAAAAATTTGACTGGGTTTAGGGATATCTCGTTGAAGGGATGGCCCGTTGCCATCTCGTCACCAGCATCGGTCACGCGTCGCTAGACTAACTGGCTCGGCGCGAAGCGCAGCAGTAGAGAAAAGACGCCAAAGCCGACCAGCAAAACACCACTCGCTGGTGTAATCCAGCCTGACCAGCGACGAATTTCCAAAAGCTTTTTGAGGGTCGCGGTAAAGCTGCCGGCAATCACCAAGGGGGTGACGTACCCGACGGTATAGGCCAGCAGCAAAGCTCCTCCCAAAACCGGATCACCGGTGGTCGAAATCCACGCCAGTAGAGTCGCCAGCACCGGCGTGCTACAAGGCGATGCCACTAAACCAAAGGTGAGGCCCAGCAGGTAACTCTTCAACGCCAGCGGCACGCCCATCGCAGTCACATCGACGTTGTTGCCCAAGCTGGGCAGGGGAATCGGCAGCGCTTCCAGCAGATTGAGCCCCATCAAAATTGCGAGAACACTGACGATGATCGGCAGACCAATGCCGACCTGCCCATACACGCGCCCCACCGCACCGGCAAGTAGCCCTAGGGCAGCGAGGGTCGTAGCCAGCCCTAAGGCAAACCACGTCGCCTGAGAGATCGCCTGGAAACGTCCCTTCGCTTCATAGCCGCCCATATAGCCGACCATGATCGGCAGCATCGAGAGCGTACAGGGGGTCAAACTGGTGAGCAAACCCGCAACCCAAACCACGCCCAAACTGACGAACGAGATGCTCGTGAGCTGATTAGCCACCAACGCATTGGCATATTGGCTGACCTGATAAAGGTCGGTCTGAAGCGTTTCTAACATGCTGATTGAGGATGCCGATGAAGCGCGATCGCCGGTCTATGTCTACATCATTCTACCGATGACGGGAACGTTAGGGGGGGTGACATCGTGGCAGTCGTTTTGACCCCCATCAGTGCATCGTCGCTTCTTGCTCGTTAGCCCGAATCAATGCGATCGCCTGGTCAATCACTCTCTGCTGTTCAACCTTTTGGCTTAACTCCGCTGCCTCATAGCGACCTTCAAAGGCCTCCAGAGCCGCCTGTCGCAATGCTGAGTCATAAGCATCTTCTAGGGTTTCCTGAAGTTCTGCCACCGTCAGGTAGAAACCCCCAGATTTGCGTCGCCGATTAGTTCGCTGAATTTGCTTGACTGCATTAAAAATCGATGTATCCCAGGAGCGCGTCGTTCGTCCTTCCGCCGCCTGTTTGACCAAATGCAGGAGCAGGACGACACCAAAACTAAAGATCTTGTTGAGTTTGTCATCCTTGCTCATCTCCGTCATTTCCTCGACCAAGAGCAAAGCATCACTGACTCGATCAGCTAACAGCAATTCTTGCAGCTCCAGCAACTCTTCCATATCGCCACACAGTCGCTTCTCGTTAACTCGCGAATCTCCTTGATTACATCATAGAGCCCCTTTCCATCGCGTCGCTCCACAACGTCGCATCAATCATTGAGCACCGTCCAGGGAAAACTAGACCACTGTTCAGATCGGCGTCGCCTGCTCAACCGGCAAACGGACGACATTATCTTCCTTAATTTCGCGAGCCACCCGCGTCAGCAGCGCCGCCGTCACCAAACTCGAAATCATCGAGCTGCCGCCATAGCTAAACAGGGGCAACGGTAAACCGGTGGTGGGTAAAGCGCCGACAGCGACACCAATGTTCAAAAATGATTGGCCTACTAGCAATACCATCGCTCCCACCGCCGTCAAACGATGCAGTGGATGGCTTGCACGCAAAGCAATCAGCGTCGCCAGCGAGGCATAGGCCAATAGCAGCAGCAGAAAAATTAGGCTGCCGATAAAGCCAAACTCTTCGGCATAGACCGCAAAAATAAAGTCAGTATATTGAATCGGCAAGAAAAACAGCTTCTGCTCAGAAAACCCAAATCCACTACCTAACCATCGGCCTGAGCCGATCGCGAGCAGACTTTGAATCAGCTGATAGCCGTTACCGGTCGGATCCGCCCAAGGATTCATGAACGCCGTGATCCGTTCACGCTGATAGGCATTCGCTCCCAAGCTGACGGTAGCGGCCAGAAGTCCCGTCACTGCCGTGGTAATCAGTAAGCGGTAGGGCAATCCCGCCGCGAGGGCAATCAGCCACAATGACAGCCCACAAATCGCCGCCGTACTCAGGTTGGGCTGCAATAAAATTAGGGCGATCGCGATCGCAAAGAGCGAAATCCACAACCCGCGCGTCGACCACGGCAAGCTCGACCAGCGCCCAAATAACCTCGCTGCCTGCAAAATTAGCAGCGGCTTAAGCAGTTCAGAGGGCTGAATCAAAAACGGGCCAATCGACAACCACCGCGTCGCCCCATTAATGGTGATCCCCAGAGCTGGCATCAAGGTCAGAATCAGCAGCCCCAACAAGCCAAAAAAAGCGAGTCCCGACAGCCGAATGAGCCGATTCAGGGGCTGCTGCACCACCCAATTAAAAAGGGTCAGCCCCAGAAAAGCCCAGAGCAGCTGCACCGCCAGAAATCGCCATCCCACCCCCGTTTCGGCGAGGGCCACCGGGTAAGAAGCCGAAAACAGTGTAATGAGCCCAATGGCTAACCAAACTAACGTTAGCCACCGCGTTAAGCGAGCCTCTCGCGACCACTGAGACGTCGTGGGATCAACGACGGGAAACAATCGCCATAAAAGCGTGGCACTGGCCTTGAAATTCATCAGCTTTCTTAATGGATCAGGGGTTAGGGCGACTGTGTACACACCGCTCAGCCCGCCTTCACTAGGCGAGATGATGTTTCCGGACAAGGCTCACGCTTCGCCAACGTACAGCCTATCCAAGAACGCGCGTTGACCGAAGGCGGAGTTCACAGGCCTCAGCATAAGAACAGGTCGCGATCGCAGTCTCTGGAACGCAGCGCCCAAACTGGGTGAACTGGACGTCGTCTGAGGAGCAGGGCTTTTCCCTCAGAATATCCGGCCAGTATATCGAACTCCCAACAAAAAAGTAGGCAATGGATACCCACGCCTACTCAAATCACTCACAATGCCCAAAGGTAGAAGCAACGAGGACTATAACAGCCCAGTGTTTAGACCGGGTCTCCCCGTCGCCATTTCAACTTTGACAATCTTTCCACCCATTTTTTGAATCCGTTGCTGCTCACTAAACCAGTTATCGTAGGGCACTAATTTAGTGAAAAAGGTGTTCTGCAACTCTCGCTGGGTGCGAATGCGAGTTTGGCTAGGAACACAGGCCGTAATCTTAAACATTCGCATGGCAAGTTAATTCTCCTGACCTAAATCAATCAACATTCAGTTAGTCAAATAGCTCAACGGGCGATCGCGCCTAATCTCAAAGACCTAGCAGACCTACCAACCAAAACGAGCCTTATTCTTAAAACATCTCCCGCAGAAGACCCATGTCTCAAGCCAATGCTAAAGACGGGAAACCCCGTTGCTTCAACACTCGCCCCAGACAGAAGCTCTGCGGGAGCGCATCTTATCGATGATGAAAACGTGACTCAGACTGACGCCTAGCTCAGGCCAGAGCAGATGTAGTCAAAGTAAACGCCCATTTCTTTACCAGCATCAGCGCCGACCAAAGTAGCGGTGACTTCTTTCATCGCTTGAATCGCGTTAACAGTCGAACCCACAGGCACACCCAGAGAGTTGTAGGTCTCTTTGAGGCCGTTGAGCACGCGCTCATCCAAGATAGAAGGATCGCCAGCCAGCATGGCGTAGGTCGAATAACGCAGGTAGTAGTCCAAGTCGCGAATGCAAGCAGCATAGCGACGAGTCGTGTACATGTTGCCACCGGGACGAGTGATATCGGAGTAAAGCAGTGACTTGGCCACAGCTTCCTTAACGATTTCAGACGCGTTGGCGCTGATAGAGGTGGCTGCACGAACGCGCAGTTCACCCGTTTGGAAGTAAGCTTTGAGCTTGTCTAAAGAGGAGCCGTCAAGGTACTTACCTTGAACATCAGAAGCGTTAATGACGGCAGTAATTGCGTCTTGCATGGGTTTGTTTCCTTAAAATGTCCTTACTTGAGTTAAAAACGTGCGTTAGATCCAGCAGGATTACTGCATGGCTCCGACGACATAGTCAAAGTAAGCAGATGCTTCACCAGCATCTTCGCTAGACAGCAGACCAGCAGCCACTGACTTCATGCAGCGAACAGATTCTGCAACTGCAGGAATGGAAGTGCCTAAGGAGTTGTACATCTCCTTGACGCCAACCAAACCAATCTCTTCAATCGGCGTCACGTCGCCAGCAACCACTCCGTAGGTGATGAGACGCAGATAGTAATCCATGTCACGCAGACAGGTAGCAGTCATTTCTTCGCCGTAAGCATTTCCACCGGGGGAAACAACATCAGGGCGCTTTTGGAACAGCTGATCGCCAGCTTGCTTGACGATGCGCTCGCGAGACTCAGTTAAAACCTGAGCGATTCGCAGGCGACGCTCGCCTGAAGTCACAAAGGTTTTGATCCGATCTAATTCGCCGGGGCTGAGGTAACGGGCCTCAGCATCAGCGTTCACGATAGATTTCGTGACAATGCTCATTGGGTGGATTCCTCCGAAAAAAGTAACCAGATATTAATTGTCAACTGGTATTCACTGAATCTGGAAAGTCAGCGATCGCCCCTGAAGGCGTTGGCTCAACAGCCACTACTGACCACAGTTAAAGCCTGATAACCGAAAGCTTTAGAACACTGGTTGACCGCGTTGCTCCCATCTGACATGAAGCTCCGCGCCCCTCAATGCCATTCCCTAAAACCTTTGAGATACAGGCACCTTCCGGAATTATTGTCCGGTATCACACTCGCCTTCTTAGACAGGCCGAAATATTTTGTAATACTTCCACTCATCTTTTACCAATCCCTAAGGTGAGAGGCAAGACAAAGCAACCGCAGGGCGATCGCCTCACCATACTTCAGCCTATCGGCCACCCGAGATGCCCTCACCGGGTAAGCCGATCAGCCCTGCTTTGACCACTCAACAAAGCATCGGTGCGTCTCAAGTATGAGGCTCACCAATGCCGCTTAGGGATAGAGTGACAAAATATACCGATGAGACGGCAAGCCCCACTAATACCCCCTTCAGCCGCCGCATCAACGGCTCAAAGCACCGCTCAGGGGATAGACACACCAGTTCTCCTAGCCAGAACCAGGTGGTTTGATGACACCTGGCCTTGATTCAGTCGCATCTGAGAATACTCCGCCTCTATTTAGAGGGGACTGGCTCAAAGCTGGGTACGACCAAATCACTATTTTGTTTAGTGAGCTGGTTGTACAGCCTCTCAGTATTAGGGAAGTTGGCAGCTGGCAGCGTGGGGAAGCGGCGATAGGGGACGACGTCTTCACCAAAGCAATCCGAGTATTCGGGGCTATTGACCATTTCTCGAATGAAGCCCTTCAACCCTTGAGTTGCCAAAATCTGGTTGTACTTGCGAATCTCTGCTTGATCAAGCGGTGCCCGTCCCAAGAAATGCTTTGTCCCCAACTCAATCACTTTCGTGTTGGGATAGGGGGCATAAAACTCCTTGAGATAAAGCTGAGAACAGCCCAATCCCTCAATAAATTCTTTGAGGGTGATCTCGCCATTGCCGAGCTTACTTTCAAGGGCCGTAAACTCGTCTTGCACGACATAAGGGGCAATATCTCGCTCAAAGATCTGGCGATAGGCCGCCTGAGCTACCGTCTTCAGCACAGCCTTATCGGCCAAGCTAGTGAGCTTAAAGACCTTGGTTTGTTGACGCTGACGATTAACCCCTTGATCAACTCGCATCTGCAGTTCAGGCATTGAGCGATTGTTGTCTGCCTGACCCAGTTCCACAAAGCGTGGCGTCGTTACTTCCGGCATGTTTTGAGCCAGGCCGCGATCGGCCATCGTCGTGGCTCGCACTGTCCGCATCGACACCCCTGCTGGTGTTAAATACCGCTCGTAGGGAATGGTATCTTCACCAAACGCCTCACTATATTCCACGCTATCGAGCAGGGCATCGACCAAGGCATAGAAGCCTTTTTTGGCGCAAATGTCGAAGTACCGATTCGTTTCCTGGCGGCCATAGGTGGGGCGCCCCAGCAAACGCCGATGGATATATTCCACCGACTTCATCACATACAGCGAAGTCCAGTACATCTTGCGGAAAACTTCAGACTTGGCCAGGTTACGAATAAATTCCCGCACCGTGATGTCACCGTTCTCCAGCTTAATCTCCGCTGTTTTGAGCCGCTGGCCATCATAGACATCGCGCCCAAACACCTGGCGGTAGGCCGCGGTGATCACAGCCTGGGTTGAACTCTCCGAGTAGCGAATACTGGCCTGGGCATTCCCCGTCGCCGGAATTTGATCCAGCTTGAAGACTTTCGGCCCTAAAGAGCCAGGGGCCTCTGGTCTCGCAGCAGGATTACTGAGTTGATTGTCGATACCGGCACCTCGACGAATCAAAATTCGCCGCGTATCTTTATTAAAGAAGGCGGGGGTGGCATTGGGGTTGCGCGTCTCCTTCGGGAAAATCGCGCCAAATTGAATCTCTAGCGGATCGTTGCCCGAGCCATAGACGTGCTGATCAGGCAGCGGCTGCTCGTAAGCCGAAAATAGCGTGACAAACTGAGGAACCTTGCGGAACGGCGCACTGTAGTTGAAAAGATTGAACTGCGGCCCCCAGTTGCGGCATTCCTGCGCCTCTTGGCCCAGACCTCGCAGATAAGGTACCGTCTCTTCGCCAAAGTAATCGGCATATTCGTTGGAATCGGCTAACGCATCGACCAAGGCCGACAGCCCCCCGTCAGAGACAGTCGAGAAATATTTTTGAACCTCTTCGCGTGAGCTAGGAGCCCGGCCTAAAATGTGGCGGAAAGCCAATTCTAGAGCGCGGCTGTTGATATAGGGCTCAAAAAAGTTTTTGCGATAGAGAGGCGACTTGCAAAGCCGGCGGATGAACTCCTTCATGGAGATCTCACCGTTCTTTACTTTTGATTCGAGATCCGAAAGGCTTAAAGAATAAGCGCGCGTAATGTCTCGCTCAAAAACTTGTCGATAGGCAGCTTTAACCACAGCCTGCTTTTCTGAAATCGATAAGCCTGGCTTCATCGCATACTTCGGTCGCCGCTCTGAGGCGTTGAAGTAAATTTGTGGCAGCTCTAGTCCCTGCTGATCACTAGAAGGTCGCTGACGCAGCTTGTTCGAAGGCGTCGGCGCCTTAAATTCATCCAGCAAAACATCAAAGTACTGAGCCACCAGTTCCGAGGCTTCAGCATCTTCGCGAAAATAGCGCAAAGACGCTACTCGCATGGTTTGAATAGCCACAATGGTGGCAGCTGAAGAACAAGCGCCTTCAATAATTTCTCGCAGGCCACGAACATTAACAGAGAGGATATTAGGGTCGCCAGCGACGATCGCGTAGCTCAAATACCGCAAAAACCAGCTCATATCGCGCAGCGACTTTTGCATGTTGCTGGGGCCGTAGCGAGACACATTAATGGGCCGAAATCCAGGGGGAATAGGCCCAGTGGGAGTGGCTACACTAAAAATCGAACGCAGACCGTCAAAAATGCCGCCACCACCACTCTCTTGGTAGGTAGCCGTACCCAGCTTGGCGGCTTCGAGCTCGTCAAGCACTTCGCCGCCCATCGTCATGGGGACAGCCTCAGGGATATCGTCAACCCGCTCTAGATAAGACAGCGGCGACCCCCCAGTAAAGATGCGATTAGCCGCCTGAGACACAATCAGCTCAGAATAGAGGGTTAGCGCTTCGGCGATCGCAATCCGTTTCAAGCCTGAGGTAAAGAAGCTAGAAAGCTCTTCTAACTCCCCCTTGTCGATATAGCGGTCTTGCTGTTCCGCCTGGGAGATAGTGGCGACCGGCAGAGTTTGATATAGCTGAGGGCGCGCCACAACGCTCCCACCACTGGCTTTTAGAGTCATCCTTTCTCAACGGCTCCCTACTCACAATCTTCAAAAACAGCTTTTGTCAGACACCTGAAGCGATGAGCACAGCCTCATCGTTTTTGCGTGACGTATCTAGTTGATCCAAAACAGTCCAATTAAACCGCCCGATACAGACGTCTAACCTAGACTTCAGATTAAAACGATTTGGAATAGAAAAAGGTCAATGTTAAAAACTGTGTAACAACCCCAACCTTTCTTCCAAGGGTCATCCTACAGGGGATGAGGGCTGAAGATTAGAAACATGTAAAGCTCTGTAACGTTCGCTGTTGCAGCTTCTCTAAATGTAAGGAAGTATTGCTGGCTGGTGAAGGACTATGAGGAGAGCTTGGGGCCAAGCTTTGTAGTCTTCGGAATATCGCGCCCGCGTCATAGACGATTGTGTGGAGGCTCGAACCTCATCTCGCCTCTCCTTAGCTTTGAAGAGAAGAACTCAGCATGCCTTTCAATCTCTCCTCGAATGATTTAAAGGGGTCGCAAGCGTTGGGGTTCAGGTGAATGCGAGAACTCCAGCGCCTCATCTGGATGGGGCATATTTAGATGATGAATGATGGGGCATTTAGATGATGAATTCAGCAATCAACCATGTTGCGGCCAGAGATGGCTGATTGCTGGAAAAGGGTTTGTTGCGGAAACGGAACCATGAACAGCAATTCTCTGGATGTTGGCCCCTGGAGCGTTATCGACGAACCACTGGGTGCGGAATTGTTATCGATTCACTATATATGGAACTATCAACATATTGGGTTCTGGTGCGGCACCCTCACCAGACTAAACCTCATCAAAGCGCTCTTCACCATAGGCTGAGAGATCGCTGACGTTGAGATCAAGAGCTTCCACTACACCGCGATCGCTTGGGCAAAACCGAGTCTCAAGAGCCTCCACCACTTGCCCCCTTGACATAGGAAACCCGCCAACGTCAATGACTCTAGGACTCAGCAAAATCCTCAGGAAAGGCGTTCAGCTAAATTCCATACATTTTCCCGCACATTTTTCTACCGAACCGCGATATCGCAAAAATTAAAGATTGTTACCGTGATATGATCTGCGATGGCTTGGGCATCTACTCGTAAGGGCTGAACCCAGGCAGTAACGCTTAATCGACCGGATAGGCCGCGTGCAGACTCCCTCAAGTCCTGAACTGTCAAACGCGACGGAAAATCAAACACTTCCACCAGTGGCATCCGATGCCAGTTCCATGGAAGATTTTTACCGTCTTCAAAGGCAGTTACTGAAAACGACCTTAGTTTTTTCAGCAGTGATCTTTGTCAGCACTGGATTTGTCTACTCGTTGCATACCGCACTGAATTATCTGATTGGTGCGTGCACGGGTGTGGTTTACTTGAGGATGTTGTCAAAAAATGTCGAGAGAATTGGACGAGGCTCCGGAGTCTCGAGTGGGAGACTAGCCTTAGTCGCTGCCTTGATCCTCGTCGCTAGCCAATGGAACCAGCTTGAAATCATGCCTGTGTTTCTTGGCTTTTTGACTTACAAAGCTGCACTAATTGGCTACACAATTTGGGCTGCTATTCCTCACAAGAGCTAAGAAGCAGCCTAAGTCTTTTGCGTTATGCGAGTGTAGCACTGATTTTTCGGTAGGTTTTTGTGCAAACCTTAAGATTAGCTAGAGATGATTGATTTTATGCCGAGTTCAATGCTGTTGGCCAAGTTAGAAGTGGGTCAGCACTTTTATTGGGAAATCGCAGGCCTCAAAGTGCACGGACAAGTCTTTATGACTTCGTGGTTTGTGATTGGTCTGCTAGTTCTCTTTTCGGTGCTGGCGACTCGAAAAATTGAGCGCATTCCCTCTGGTCTCCAGAACTTCATGGAATACGCGCTGGAATACATTCGAGATTTAGCCAAGGGGCAAATTGGGGAAAAAGAATATCGCCCTTGGGTGCCCTTTGTCGGCACGCTGTTTCTATTCATTTTTGTCTCCAATTGGTCGGGTGCTTTGGTGCCCTGGAAGTTAATTCATATTCCTGGCAGTGAGCTTGCCGCCCCCACCAACGACATTAATACAACCGTTGCGCTGGCATTACTCACCTCTCTGGCCTATTTCTATGCTGGCTTTAGTCGTCGAGGGTTGGGATATTTTGCTCGCTACATTGAGCCGACTCCCATTCTTTTGCCGATCAATATTTTGGAAGATTTCACCAAGCCCCTGTCCCTGAGCTTCCGTCTTTTCGGAAATATCTTGGCGGATGAGCTAGTGGTTGCCGTCTTGGTGTTGCTGGTGCCTTTATTCGTGCCCTTGCCGGTCATGGTTTTGGGCCTGTTTACCAGTGCCATTCAGGCGTTGATTTTTGCAACTCTAGCCGCCGTTTACATCGGAGAAGCGATGGAAGGGCATGGCGAAGAAGAGCATGGGTAGTTTACAGACTGCCCAGATGATACCTAGGTTGATGCGGGGCTCTACGCAGCACGACATCAACGAGGCGGTCCTTGAGGCCATCATTTAAGAGTAAGTCGAACGGCGAACTCATTTCTGTAGTTGTAAATAGATTGTCAACTCATTGAGGTAAAGACATGGATCCGAATATTGCTGTTGCATCTGTCATTGCTGCTGCATTGGCTGTGGGATTGGCCGCTATTGGCCCTGGTAT
>JBHJJI010000183.1:0-10012 GCA_050042805.1 Leptolyngbyaceae cyanobacterium | reverse complement strand
CCACGGGCATACGAATACCAATCGGAACAAAGTCACCGGGGTTGGTGGGGGCCGGCGTCCGCGGATCACGGGCAAGGCCCCGGGGCCCGTGGCCGGCTCACCCACCAACTGGATGGCAACCTCCCAGTTTAACCGCGCCCTCAGCCCCCTCCGGAAGATCGCCCGAACCTCCCCTAACAACACGCGAATCATGGGGCCTCAGGGGATAGGGGTAACCAAACTTGTAGGGTGCAGCCTTGGCCCGGCGCACTGTCGATCTGGCAGCGACCTCCTTCGGCAGCGGCGCGTTCTTGAATGCCTTTGAGCCCAAAGCCGGTGGTGTTGTCTTGGGGATGAAACCCCCTGCCGTTATCTTGCACCGTGATGTGCAGTGCGGGGGCAGAGGTGGATGCTTCCCGGCAGATAATGCTGACGCTGACGGCAGCCGCTTCGGCGTGTTTGCAGATGTTGGTCAACGCCTCTTGCACGATGCGGTAGACCGTGAGTTTCACCGAGGGGGGCAACGGGGGCACCGTGACGGTGACGCTGGGCGTCACCCCGATCAGCTGTTGCACCCGCTCCATCAAGGGGGCGATCGCACTGGCTAAATCTTGCTCCGGTAACGGCGTGGTCCGCAGGGTGGTCACGGCCTGGCGCGTTTCTCGTAGCGCCGTTGATCCCATCTCTTTGGCTTGGGCGACAAACTGTTTAGCCTGCTGAGGCTGGGTTTCCCAGAGCTTTAGTGCCCCCTCTAGCTGAATGTTGAGGCCCGTCAGAGCATGTCCCAAGGAATCATGAATTTCGCGGGCGATGCGGGTACGTTCTTGAGCCATGGCCAGCTTTTCGATTTGGGCGGCAGATTCTCGTAGTTTTTGGTTGGTGCGGTGCAATTCGTCGCGGCGTTCTCGCTCTGCCAGCAGCGCATTCATCAACAACAGCAAAAACACTAGCAGCATCATAAACATGACGACTAAGTTGAGCCGCAGGCCGATGAGTTGAGGTAGCAGCCGTTGAACGGCGCGGCGCGGCAGTTCGCTATCGAGCGATCGCAGCCAATCCCGCATTACGCTCAAAAACAGCGCCAGTGACACTCCCGTGACGATCAGTCGCCCCCACTGCCCAAACAGAAAGCAGCTGCGCAGCACCAACACGATATACAGCAGGGGAAACAGCCGGAAATCCAAAACCCCCGATCGCGTGGCGATCAAAATCAGGCTGAGTTGCAAGCCTACGTGCGCCAGTTTGAGTGCGAGAGACCGGATCGGCAACCACAGGCCCAATCCGCCAAAGGCCAGAATCGCGATCAGGGCAGTCGCGGGCAGATTGGCCGCTCGGGGCAACAGTCGCGGCGTCAATTCACTAAAAAGCGCCATGCCCAGCAGGGTCCACTCGCCATACAGCAAAAAGGGGAAAGGATGATTGTCAGGGCGAATCGCGCGGACATCGGGCATAAACAAACCGCGTCACTGCTTACTTTTATGAAACCCTACTGTGTCAGCCGCCGACCATGACTAAAGTCATGGGTGCGATCGTGACCTATCTCCCCCTTTTTCCAAAGGCGCGTTGCCTACAGTGGAATCGTTGAAGTTCACTTCTCGATGGGAGACAACTCTATGAAACGCTTTTTTCAGACTGGACTCGTGGGTTTAGCCGCCGCTGCGGTGATCGGTATGCCCATGATGATGAGTGGCGCGATCGCCCAAACCCGCTCCGAAGTTTTTGCTGAGCTTGACCTTACAGCAGACCAGCAAGAACAAATTCAAGCAATTCTGGCAGGCCGCCGTGAGGACGTTGAAAGTATTTTCACCGACGAGCAACGCGAGCAGTTTCGCGAGGCTTACGAAGAGTCGCAAGACTTTCGAGCAGCGGCGGCGGCTGTCGATGACCTGACCGATGACCAAAAAGCTGAATATCGCGCCGTTGCTCAGGCCTCGCGAGATGAGATCAGTGCAGTGCTGACCGAGGAGCAACTCGAAGAATTGCGCTCACGGATGCAAGAACGTCGCAACAATCGCCGCAATGATCGCTGACCTTCTGAGCTAAGCCCATCAGGGGGCTCAATTGGGCGCATGCGATCGATGCGCCCAAATCACTGGTAACGAGATCACCCGCGATAGGAGGTCAATCATGACTTTTACCGATATCAACACCCTGAACCAAGGGGCTCAGGCCAGCCGATTTTTGAGCGGCTTGCACTGGGTTCACACAAAATTAGGCCTCAACGTAGCCCCCATTGTAGAAATGGATGATCTGCGATCGCTGCCCCCTGGTAGCTTTGGTCGTGCTTGGGCAGATCATCTCATGGCCCATAATCTGGAGCCTTTTGATCATGGCCCCAGGCGACAACAGTTGCATGATGGGGTACATGTGCTGACGGGCTACGGCACTGACCTGATCGGCGAAGCGGAGGTGCAGGCTTTTTTGCTGGGAGCAAAGTGGCGTCTGGCACACGTCCTCTTGCTGGCCGGACTGCTGCGGGGGCTGGCGCGGCAACGGAGTGTCAATGCCAATGTACTGAGTCATGGGGAAGTGCGATCGCGCCTCAAAACGGCCTATCGTCGCGGTCAACAATCTGGCTTTGACCCAGATACTTGGCAGCCTGAACGTCTTTGGGAACTGCCGTTGGCGGAGGTGCGATCGATGTTTGGCATCGACGTGGTGCCGAGCTTTGTTGAAGCCATGTTTTAGAAGTTCCCTGAAAGTCTTTGCATTTCTTTGACCAGCTCAATCAACTTACCCAAAACCATTGATATGGCATCTAGGATTTTTCTCTCGAATCCTCTAGTTTTTGTAGAAACTTGGAAAATCTATTTTCATTGATTAGTCCTAAATTCAAGCTCCATTTTCTCTTGTCGGCAGGTCATTTGCTGTCACAACAACAGCATCATCGGACAGCGAAGAAACTACAGCAACTATCACAATTGCTGCCATCGGCAACCTCCTTATGAAGACAGATTCTTCGCTTTGTAGCGTTCGACTGTCACGACTCAACATGTCGTCTCTATCGAGGATTGCAGGGATTTTTAACGTCGAGCATGACGGCGTGCCCCATCAATCAAAAAAAGGTGTCGTCTGATACCTTCCTCAACTAATTGTAGATTGATGGTTGTGGTAAAACGAGTAAAGTAATCCCTTGACGAGCCACCACATGAACGGGGGTATCTGGCTTGAGGGTATTTTGCATGTTGGGATAGTAGAAGCGAGCTGGCCAGTCAGTTGCTCTAAAGCGAACCCGACCACGATGATCAGGTGTGATGGTTTTCAGTACAGTTGCAACACCAATATTTTCTAGCAACTCGACTGAATAGGGATTGGAAAAGTCATAGTCAGAAAGCGGCATAGTGCTTTGATCTCTTGTGATGAAACTTACAGCTTCACTATCGCGCTCATAAATCAGACTTTATTGTTAGACAAACGCCAACTTTCGCCAACTTTCCCCGACTTTCCTGGTTTGGACCTGTTTATGCAGGCAAGCTCAGTGCTTCCAGCAAAATATGGAAACAACGGTGAAGTTTAAAGCAAACCTATAATCAAAATTAATAGACACGTTGATACTCTGTGTGGTGTGCCAGAATATATTCTCACAGGGTAAATTCAAGGCATCTATACAGGCAATGCAGGAAGAACTACCGAGAGATTTCCTTGTTGCTATAGCAAGGAAATACAGTCTGACCAAGTTAGAGGAAGATGCATTTGTTGAAACATTCCACGCCGGCAGAACCGATGCAGTGATTATTAAGGTTCTCAACCTTACCTTGTCGGCTTATCGTTCTCGCATGGGGAATGTCTATACAAAATTTAGCTTCAGAGATGGTGGACGTGGTAAGAGAGCGCGCCTTCAGTACTTTCTCAATGAGCAGTATAGACAGAGTAATGGTAGACATTCACTGCGCTCAGGCAAGATTGATATTGAAGAGTTAGTGGATGAGCTAAATAGCCGTCTTAGAGAGAAGATTCAGAATGAGTGCGGCTCTATGCGTGTGCTCGCAATGACTCGTCCCCTCGATTTGTCCAACATTTTTACAGAAGTCAATATCCTTGAGCAGGTTTCTCATCATCAACGTTTGCGTTTAGATGATCTCAATGCTTTGCATGCTGATGACAATCATTTAAACCCCTTCGGCTTTGCTCGCCAAACTGTCGAGAAGGTATCAGGTGTTGATTATGTTCAAAGGCAAGACAAACTTCTGATACTAGGTCGGCCTGGTGCAGGTAAAACGACCTTTCTAAAGCATCTGGCGACTCAGTGTAGCGCGCGGAAAATTTTCCAAAACTATCTTCCCGTATTCGTCGTCTTGAGAAAATTTGCAGAGGTTGAAGACCATCCCAGTCTCCTTGAATACATTATTCAAGAACATGTGCCTTGGCAGATAAAAGATTATGAGATAGAGGGACTACTACAAGAACGAAGAGTTTTATTGCTTTTAGATGGCTTGGATGAAGTAAAGATCGAGGATATTCATCGAGTTACTCAAGAAATACAAGGTTTTACTAATAATTTTCATGGGAATCGGTTTGTACTGACTTGTAGAATAGCTGCTCAAGAATATATCTTTGAGCAGTTTACTGAGGTTGAGATTGCAGATTTCACAGACGAACAAATTGAAGTCTTTTCTAGGAATTGGTTCATTTACAAGCAGATTCCTGAAAAAGCAGACTTGTTTCTGGATAAACTTAGACAAAGTCCTCGCATTCAAGAGCTTGCGACAAATCCGCTATTGTTGACAATGCTATGTTTGGTTTTTGAAGTTGAATCAGATTTTCCGGCAAGCCGTGCGGAATTGTATTCTGATGCTACGTACACGCTGTTAAGACGATGGGATGCCAGTCGTAATATTGAACGGAACCACATCTACCAAGAACTTTCAGTAGAGAGAAAAAAGGCACTGCTGAGCCATATTGCATTGAAAGCATTCGAGCGATCAGAAATTTTCTTTAAAAAGCGAACACTAGCTACCTATATTGCCGATTACATGGTGAATATTCCCAGTAAACGTAGGCATAAATTGCTTCCGTATGAAATGGAAGCAGAGGGAGAAAAAACACTGAGATCTATTGAAGCTCAGCATGGTTTGCTGGTAGAGAGAGCATACAATATCTATTCATTTTCACATTTGAGCTTTCAAGAGTATTTTGCAGCATACGCTATTTCATATGAGCATAATCTCGAAGATATTCAATTAGCGTTTGATCAGATTAAAGATAAGCAGTGGCATGAGGTTTTTCGCCTGGCCATCAGTATGTCCCCTCGGGCTGATGGGCTTGTTAAATTTATGAAAAAGAAGACTGATGAAATCTTGATAGATCAACCGCCTTTGCTTGAGTTTCTGGAATGGCTGAATAGAAAATCACGGAGTGTTCAAGTTAAAAAGTCTCAATACTTCATTCGCTCCTTCTATTATATGTATTCGATTAGTCAAGAGAAGGTAGTCAGTCCAGTCAATACTGAATCTTTGAATCCTGAAATGGACTTAGATCGAATGCTTATTATTACGCTTAATAGTGTGAGTAAGTTTCTGAAAATGCCAGTATCGAGTCCTGAATACATGCAAACGTTGCTTGGGATAGAGCAAGATCTTAAGAAGGTTGACAAAGTAGTGCATCAAGACTCGTCAATTAGCGTGGAATTTCGAAATGACTGGGCAAAGATTATAGAAACGTCGCATCAGTTTCAGCAATGGTGCATGCTAGAAGACTGGATGGATCACTTGCGTTACTGGGCAACCAAGCTGAGGAATACCGTGATCAGGCATCGTGATGTCGGTCATGACTGGAACTTCAATCCAGTTCAGCTGGATATATTGTTGGATTATTACAATGCCAATAAATTGCTAATGGATTGCCTCAATAGTGATTGCTATGTGAACCGTAATATTCAGAGGAAGATCAAAGAAACTTTGGACAGCCCCGTTTAACTGCGACTGAGTCAACTTTTGAATGAAGTCAGTACACTTTAGCAGTGTCTGATAATGCCGTTTTCACTATTTTGAGAGTTTTAAAATAGATGGTGGCGATCGCGGTTGGGCATTTCAACATCCCCTACCTGAACCATCACTTGACCTTTCTAGCCGGGCCAATGCGTAACACCGCCACGACACCTTTTGCCCGGTTCTCTAGTCTTTTCCCTTTGTTGATATCGATCTGGAGACCGATAAACCGTGCACGATATGGGACGACCTTGCCTCATGGTACTAGCCGGATATCATGGGCTCCCCGGACCACGGGAATTTGCCAGCCCGATCGCTGGAGCTGTGGTTGCTTGCCAGCAACAACTTGCCAGAACTCAACAGCACTGGTGCGGGGTTGAGTTTCCCGATAGTTATAAATCACGACAGCTAAAGCGGTCCCGCTAGCATCAAATACTGCTTGCTCTGGCAGCAGACCCGCAAACCCATATTCTCCCAGCGTTTCCAGTTGTCCCACAGTGGGGTCAAATTGTACGAGTGACAGAGAGCTGTGGGGCTTGCCGCGCCATGCCGGCGGAAACGCGGCCAGATAGGTGCGGCGCATGTTCACCGTGGCAATTAAGCGGTTGTCTGGACTCAGGTCAAAGCCTTCGGGGCTAACTCCTACCGGAGTTCTAGATACCACCTCATGCTGTTGTCCCGTCTCATCAAAGCGAATCGCGATCATCTCTCCGGCAGGATTGAGAATGAAATTGAGAATACGGAGAAATTGCGTGTTCCACTTCAGATCAGGCACTAAGAAAAATTGACCATCAGCGGTGAACCGACCATTGCTCAAATGGTTGCCCACTTGCAATGGCTCACCGTGGGGCTGCAGATTAATTGCGCCATCGCCATCGATCTGAATTGCGTAGAAAGCCACGTCGCGATCGCTGCCTTGGGTCATGGCCAAAAACTGCCCAGACGGGTGCCAAACCACAGCTCGATTGCCTGGTTCATCCTGCGGCCCTTCGGCGATCTCTAGGTAAGTGCGCTGCCCGAGCCGACCATCCGCCAGCAGCTCAATGATCAGCAGTTCTCGTCCCGGTTCTTCTAAATTAACGGCCAAGAAACGGCCATCGGGGCTGATGCTGATGTGCTCTGGGTTGCGCCCGACGGCTATCTCTTCGAGTCGTCTTGGCTGTGCGGGATCAGAGAGGTCGAGCACCGTGAGAGTTTGACCGGCAGGCATATCGTCAATGTCATCTAAAGCTTGCACCCCGGCTGGGGGCGGCGATCGCACTTCCACGACATAGGCGCGCTGGCCGTCGGGAGCAACGGCAATGACTTGCGGCCACGACATCACCGAATTAGACACAGGAACTTCTGCCACCTGGGGATTCTCGGCCGCTAGCGGCAGGGGAATCACCGAGAGCGTATCGACAATGCCAGGCACCCGATCAAGTTGAGCATCGGCATAGGCCGTGGCGACCATATCGGCATCTGATGCCACCAACAGTGCTCGCCCTGCAAAGATGGGCGGTTCGGTGGTCTCCGTGGGACTCTGAATCGGCACCGGTTCAATTAGCTGCAGCAGACCATAGCCAACCATGGCCACAAGCAGGCCGATGAGTCCCCACATCAGGCGCTTCGAGCCTTTTTCTACGAACAGCTTCATCGAATATGTTTAACAGTTCAGCTAAGCGACAAGATAGACCTTAGACCATACTCCAAGGTCAAGGGGGTAAGTCATGAAAATTCGAGAACTCGCCGATATCACCGGCCTGTCGGTCGATACCATTCGGTTTTACGAAAAGCGCGGCCTGCTGGATCACGCCCATGTGCAGCGCCAAGGCAACAACTACCGTGACTATCGCGATACTGCCGTCACTCGTTTGAAACTTATTCAGCAGGGCAAGCGCTTAGGGTTTACACTGGCCGAAATTCAGCAGGAAATCACTGCTTGGGAAAGCGATCGCCTCAGCATTCCTGAGAAAGTAAGCTTACTCCAAGACAAAATCGCGCTCATTGACGAACAGATAGCGGCGCTGCACCAAACTAAAGCCTATCTTCAGGAAAAAATCGATTGGGTCAGCGCCCAGGCGACAGAGACCTTAGCTTAGACCTGACTCGCCCAGCAACAGCAATCAACTCCAAAATTATTTTTCCCGCCGTGATTTATTTCTCTTTTCCGGAAGCGCTGGGCGTCTCCGTGAATTCCTCATTAAGTGAATGTTTTTGAGGAATGACGATGTCTAGCACCTACCGCCAAAGTCCTGTCTCGCCCCGCGCCAAACGTCGCAATCGCCACAAAGCACCTTTTCAACCTCGCCCCACCGGTAAGCCTCAGCGCATTAGAAGTGCCGGAACTCGCTAGGACGGTTTGCTGAACTGGAGTCTGGGACAGCTTATACCAGTTCTCAGTGATCGGACTCCCGATGCGATCTTGGAAATGCCGGGGAGCCGAGGGGCAGGGGAACAAGATCTGTAGCCTGATTTTAGAGAATCAGTGTTACTTCGCTGGGTCTAACTTCTTAGTCAGACAAGCCAACAGGATGGCGCTGGTCGCGAGCAGCATAGAGGGTTCTGGAATGGAGGAGGAGGGCGTTTCCGCTACGGTCAATCCCGACACGCTGGCTTCGTTGATGCCTGCCAAGGTGAACCGAGTAAAGGCAAAGGTATCCGTTTCCGCGTCGTAGCCATAGGCAATACTCAGCGCATCCCCCTCGCTCACCGAAACGACGACGGTTTCCCTTTGGTCAGTGGTGAGGTTGAAGCCACCCGGCAGATTCAAATTCAGAAAGCTATCGCCAGGGTTGACCTCGAGCAAAAATTCAACTTGCTCACGCCCCTCGGGAAAGTCGGCGAACGAGAAAAAAGCACTGCCGATGCCCACTGTGAAGGACTCTCCGGGACTGAGCAAAAAGGAGTCTTCAGCCTCACCCAGGGGCGTACCATCTTTGATCGGTCGCGATCCTTTGTCAGACCGGATCAAAATAGTCTCTCCGAGCTGCAAGCTCCCGGCGGTGCCGCCTTGGGCAGGAAGCAGAATGGCCGCGATTGTCAGCAGCGTACCAGCGATTAATTGTCGAAGCATCTGGGTTGCACTCCAATTCCATCGGAACAAACGCTTACCCCTTCATGAAAAATTCACCTTTATCAGGGTTTTCTTCAGAAGATCAGCATATGCTCTGACATAAAGTGTGCTAATCAACACAGCAATCAGCCAACCGTGATCTCCGCTTATTTTTGCTGAGCTCCCCTTCCCCATTAAGCAAAACTAAGTATATGGACGTAATTAAACGTAGCCCTGAGCTTCTGGAAGCCTTGAGATGTGCCTGATTAATTCTTTTAACTGTCTGAAGCGGTGCTGCCAGGGGGTGATGGTTTGCTGGCTTGATTCAGCACCCAGAGGGATACGATCGCCCGATCGCTTCAGTTATCTTTTTCCTCAGCGGTTAGATTAGGGGGGCGATCGCATCCCTCCCCAGTAACCCACTAAAATGCCGATGGAAACCCAGTCCAAAACGATATTTGAGCAATTTTTAGAGCCTCTCTTTGGGCAGCTGATTGATCGAGAAGCGCTCCTAGAATTTCGCAACAGCATTGATTGGGAGGCCGCGATCGCCGCGATCACCAATCCCCAGGTGACCTATCCCGACTACTACCAAAACAGCAATTTCCACGGCGTTAAAAACGGCTATCTCAGCATTGATGCCGCTGTCACCTACGACCCGATCACCCAATATGTGTTGCCACCGAACGAGACCTGGGTGCGCGAAAGCTTAGTGAAGGCGATTCAAGGCCGACCTCGCCGCCTCTTAGATTTGGGTTGCGGTACGGGCACGACGACGCGCCTGCTGAAGCGCCAGTTTTCTCAGGCTGAGGTGTTGGGGCTAGATTTGTCACCGCAGATGCTGGTCGTCGCTGATCACAAGGCGCGGGCTGAGTCCCTCGACCTGACGTTCCACCATGGCAACGCCATGACGACAGGATTGCCGGCGGCGTCTTTTGATGTGGTGTGCGCCACGCTGCTGTTTCACGAAACGCCGCCCGCCGTGGCGAAAACAATCTTGCAAGAGAGTTGGCGGGTATTGAGTCCGGGTGGGCAATTGTTGGTGTTGGATGGCAATCAACAGACGCTGCGA
>JBHJJI010000182.1:0-5490 GCA_050042805.1 Leptolyngbyaceae cyanobacterium | reverse complement strand
ACTATGGCGATTGAGCAGGGCGTGAAGCTCGGCTCGTTCTGCGTCGGTGAGGTGCAGTGGGGCGGGCGCGAGACGTGCCATCACAGGAACCTCAAAGTCAACTCTTAGATGGTAGCCTGATTCAAGCCAGACTCAACTAGAAACATGATGTTTCGGCTTAGGACGATTGTGGTTCCTAGACCTCAGAGACCTGCCAGATGATCAGACAGGTCTGGTCAATACTCAGTTTTGACGGTTGGGCTGGGGTTTGCGCAGGTGTTCATCGCAGAGTCTGTCGGGATGTGATCGGCAGTTGAAGTGTGGGGCAGAGGTGAATCCTTGACTCTGAGCACACAGGGAATCTGAGTGACTCGGTGTGATGGCTTCAGCATTCAATGAGATGTTCCCCTGCTGGGATCAGTATTTTCTCGTAGGCAGCTTTGATAAAAGTCCAATAAAGTCGCGGATGCTCGGAATCCAATGCTAGGTAAAGCTGGAGGTAGTTCCTCGGTTTACGATTGTTAGGCACTACTTTATGCTTGCCAGACACCACTTTATGTTTGCCGAACACTACTTAAATGGAGTGTAAGTTTCATGATGACAGCGTATGGCGTAGAAACCCGATGGCTAGGGAGCCCAGGAATTGGAGTGCCTGATTGATGGCTGCAGACAAGGTCTAGTTTCGGATTTTCGCTTTAGACGATTGCCGCCGATGCAAAATCGTGTTCGCTGCTATCACTGCTAACGTCCTGCCCCATTCTGGGATGTGAATCGATTCAGCAAATGACACCGCCTTGAATTTCTCTAAAGGTTCTCGATCTTGATTACTCGCCTCACTTCATTTGTTTACGCCATGGGGCTTGTGGTATCAACCACGCTATTCCCCAGTGCAGCAACTGTGCTCGCTGCACCAGACCCCATGCCGTCTATTCATATGACATTAGAGACGCCAACCATCAAAAAAAAGGTTCGCATTGGGGTGATCGCAGTTCGCGGCATAGAGCATTCAGAAAAAAAATGGCAACCGACTATTGAGTATTTGAACCAAGCGATTCCTGACTATCACTTTGAGTTGATTGTCGTTGAGTTAGACACGGTTGAGGCGATCGTTCAGAGTCGGCAGATCGATTTTTTGCTTTCAAACCCAGGCACCTATGTCAACTCAGAGTCACGATACGGAGCCCGCCGCATCGCCACGTTAGAAAACTTCCGCTCGGGCCGCACGTACTCGGCATTTGGAGCGGTTATTTTTCGTCGGGCTGATCGCACCGATATTAAAACGTTGCACGACCTCAAGGGCCAACGGTTTATGGCCGTGAGTGACAAGGCTTTTGACGGCTGGCAGATCGCTTGGGCCGCCCTGCAAAAAGTTGGCATTGATCCATCCCAGCAGTTTCAAAGCTTAGTGTTTGGTGGTAGCCACGATAATGTCGTCTACGCAGTTCTCAACGGCGAAGTAGACGCGGGCACCGTGCGCACTGACACCCTAGAACGCATGCTGCGAGAAGGCCAAATTAATATTCGAGATATTGTCGTGTTAAATCACCAAACTCAGCCTGGTGATAGCTTTCCTTTTGTGCTTTCGACCGAACTGTACCCCGAATGGCCCATGGCGGCCCTGGCTCAAACCCCGACGGAATTGTCAGAGAAGGTGGCGACCGCGCTCATGAAGATTTCGGCTGATCATCCCGCTGCTCAGGCCGGGCAATATGGCGGCTGGACCATTCCCGCTAATTATTCTTTAGTGCATGAGACGCTGCGTGAGCTGCAGGTGAGTCCCTACGAGGATTGGGGCCAGGTCTCTTTATCTCAAGTGCTCTATCAGTACCGGTATTGGCTGGCGTTTACCGGGACAGCATTTGCGGCATTGGTATATGTCGGCATGCAACTGATCAATCGGCGACATATTGAAGACAATCTGCGCCAAGTGAACGCGACGCTTGAGGAGCACGTTGAAGCCCGCACCCGCGAGCTTCGAGAGGCGAAAGAAAAAGCAGAAACTGCGAATCAGTCAAAAAGTAAATTTCTCTCGAATATGAGCCACGAACTGCGCACGCCCCTGAATGCCATTCTGGGGTTCACTGAAGTGATGATGCGTGACCTCAATCTGGGCAAAGCTGATAGCTCAGATAATCCCCATCAATCACAGCAAGAGACGTTGAGTATTATTTATCGGAGTGGTGAGCATTTGTTGTCTTTGATCAACAACGTGCTTGACATGTCTAAGATCGAAGCGGGTCATACGACCTTGCAACTTAACCCGTTTGATCTCAAGGCCATGTTGGCCGCACTGATCGAAATGCTGCATCTGCGGGCGACGACGCAAGGCATTTTGCTGCAGTACGAGTGTGCACCCCAAGTTCCGGCTTGGGTTTGTGGCGATGAACGCAAACTCCGGCAGGTGTTGATCAACCTGATCAGCAATGCCATCAAGTTCACCCAAGAGGGCGCGGTGGTTTTACAGGTTGGGGCGATCGCCGCCGTCCCCGCTGCTGACAATGCCAATGCCGCTGTGACTCACACGGTGACGTTTGAGGTTAAAGATACGGGCGTCGGAATTGCCGCCGCAGACATTCAACACTTGTTTGATCCCTTTGTGCAGACTCAAGCGGGTCAACGATCGCAGGAGGGCACGGGACTCGGTCTCCCGATTAGTCGTCAGTTTGTGGAGCTGATGGGCGGTGAGCTACAGGTTCAAAGCACCCTGGGCATCGGTACGAGCTTTCGTTTTTCGCTGCCGGTGACTGCTGCCGCCCCGCCAACCCTCGTCCCCCCTCGGGTCTCGCGCCGCGTGATCGGCTTGGCACCTGATCAACCTGACTATCACATTTTAGTTGTTGACGATCAGTTAGAAAATCGTCAGTTGCTGCGTCGCTTTTTACAGCCACTGGGCTTCAAAGTTTATGCAGCTGAAAATGGCCGCGAAGCTGTAGAACAATGGCGGCGGCATGCCCCTCAGCTAATTTGGATGGATATTCGCATGCCAGTGATGAATGGTTACGAAGCGACCAAAGCGATCAAACGTCAGGCTGCTGGCCGGCCTCCCGTGATTATCGCCCTGACGGCAAGTGTTTTTGATAATGAGCGATCGAACATTCTGCAAGCGGGGTGTGATGATTTTGTCCGTAAGCCGATTAGCGCCACGGAAATGTTCGATAAACTGGCGCAGCATTTGGACGTTCGTTATCTTTATCAAGACGAACTCGGGTCGGCTGCCGTTCAACCGCTCCCGGCTCCCCTCACGACGAGCGAATTAGCCAGCCAATTAGCTGACCAGCCGCAGGCGTGGGTCACTCAGTTGCAGTTGGCGGCTCGCGGGGCTGATGACGACTTGATTTGGCCATTACTAGACCAACTCCCGCCGGCTCAGTCGGCGTTAGCGCGAGCTCTTACCGAGCTGGTCAATGACTTCCGTCTCGACCAGATTGTGCGGCTCACACAAGCCGTGTTGACCGTGGATAGTGGTCAACCGGTGGCCGGGCGATCATCATTTGGGGCGATCGCCACATTGCCGCATCATGATGAGCGATCGCCGCAATGAGCACTCACAACGCTGCACCAGGCTCCGCTTACTGGGCCTTGCCACACTGGCAGCTGAGAATGGTCAGCCCAACCACTGTTCTCAACTGGCCTCGTCGGTCAGACCTTTTTAGCTCGATTGTTGCCTGTGCCGTCACCTGTTCCCGTTCCCTGCCATCTTGTTGCATATCCTCTATTCTGTTCGGCCATGACTCACGATATTGACCCTTCTCATAAAGGTGACATTTTAGTTGTTGACGATCGCGCTGATAATCTCCGATTGCTGTCAACGATGCTCTCAGAGGAAGGTTACAAAGTCCGCAAAATTTTGAAAGGCGAACTCACCCTGGAGGTGGCGCAAATCAACCCCCCTGACTTGATTTTGCTTGACGTCATGATGCCCAAAATCAATGGTTTTGAGGTGTGTCAACAGCTCAAGGCCGATCACCGCACTGAGCCGATTCCGATTATTTTGCTGAGTGCTTCTGATGAGCCCCTCGACAAAGTCAAGGCCTTTAGCGTTGGCGGTGAAGACTTCATTTCCAAACCCTTCGAAATCACCGAAGTCTTAGCCCGCATCGGCCACCAACTCAAGCTGGTGCGCCTACAAAGACAGCTCAGAGCGCAAAATCAGCAGTTGCAGGCAGAGGTGACTGAACGGCTCAAGGCTGAGGCGGCGCTTAAGCAGGCCAATGATGCGTTAGAAGATCGCGTCAGCCAGCGAACCCTAGAGCTGACCCAAGCCAATCAGCAGTTGTTGCAACTCGGTCAACAGCTGCAACAATCGCTGGCGCAAGAGCAAAAACTGAGTCAGCTCAAATCGCAGATTATTACGACCATCGCTCACGAATATCGAACGCCCATGTCGATCATTAGCAGTTCGATGGGGGTGCTAGAAGATTATGGCGATCGCCTAACAGATACCTTGCGGAACAAGCACTTCCGCCGCGTACAAAAAGCTATTCAACGGATGACGGATCTCATTGATGAGGTGATTTTTCTCAATCAACTCGAGTTTGAAACATTAGAGGTGCAGCGAGAAACGGTTAGCCTGCGAGAACTTATTGATAGCCTATCGACCGAGATTGAGGCGTCTAGTGAGTTACGTCCAACCCTGCAAATTGAGATTAATCCAGCCTGCGATCACCAATTTGTCGATCGCCGACTGATGGCTAAAATCTTGTTTAATCTGCTCGATAATGCCGCTAAGTTCTCTCTTGAACAGTCGCCGATCAGGGTACAGGCATTCTGCACGTCTGAGCAGTTATGCCTCATCATCGAAGACACGGGCATCGGTATCCCGGAACAGGAGTTAGCGCGGATTTTTGACTCGTTCTATCGCGCCCAAAACGCTGAAAACATTCAAGGCATTGGCTTAGGGTTAACCATTGCGCTGAAATGTGCCCACTTGCTGAATGGCCAGATTGACATTGAAAGTCAGCTAGGATCTGGCACCCAAGTTAAAGTCAGCTTACCCTTCCAGGCCATGGCGGGTGCTGGCGATGCTTCATAAATCAGCCTGGAGATCGGCGCTTAAATAATATCCCCAGGACAGACCGTTTTCTGTTGGGGTTGGGCAGTGCCAACCCTCTATGATCGGGCACCTTATTTTTGAGCAACGCCCCTATCGTGTCGTCCCACTGATCCCAATTCGCCGAATTTGGAATACACATCAAAAAATTGTGTAGCCCCTTCGACAAGGGGGCAGCGACAGCAGGGGAGCCCCGATCTGTAGCGCTACTTTGCAGAACGGGTATTAAATCTTTCACGATGAGGGGGACTTTGCTGCCAGCGTCCCCCAGCAGAGTTGAAACCTAGACCGCCAGGTTGGCGGCCACGACGTTAGCAATGTGGTCAGTCCAATGGTCGACTAAAGCCGACTGCTCAGCTTCGACCATGACGCGAATCAGCGGCTCGGTGCCAGAAGGGCGAACCAGCACTCGCCCTAAATCGCCCATATCCGCTTCGGCTTGATCGATCGCTTGTTTGACG
>JBHJJI010000181.1:0-10388 GCA_050042805.1 Leptolyngbyaceae cyanobacterium | reverse complement strand
AAAACTTCCCTTGTTGTTCGATGAAGCCAGTTTTAATCTCCAGCCAGTAATCTACACGGTGGTTTTAGTCTTTTAAGGCTCTACGGAGTGTGCTGTATGTTTGCTAATGGAACTAAATTGACTGGCGCGATCGCGGCAGTTATCACGGTGGCTGGTCTCGTCACCGCCACGTCTTCTCAAGCTCAATCTGGCATTGTCCAGATCGATGGTTCTAGCACCGTTTTCCCGATCTCTGAGGCCATGGCCGAAGATTTCATGGCCGCTAACGAGTGTGTCCGCGTGACTGTAGGTGTCTCCGGTACTGGCGGTGGTTTCCGCAAGTTTTGCGCGGGTGAAACTGATATCTCCAACGCGTCCCGCGAAGTCAAGGATGAAGAGCTGGAAGCCTGTGCTGCCAACGGCATCGAGCCCCTCCAAATCCTCGTGGGTACCGACGCGCTCACCGTGGTGACCTCAATTGAAAATGACTTCATCGATAACATCACAACTGAGCAGCTCAACGCCATCTGGGCACCGGAAGCCGAAGGCACCATCACCCGTTGGAACCAAGTCGATCCCAGCTGGCCCAATGCGCCCATTCGCCTCTTTGGTCCTGGCACCGACTCTGGGACCTTTGACTTCTTTACAGAAGAAGTCAACGGTGAAGAAGGCGCTAGCCGCGCTGACTATACCGCCAGCGAAGATGACAACATCATCGTGTTGGGGGTTTCCCGTGACGAGAATGCGCTGGGCTATTTTGGTCTTGCCTATTTCCTAGAGAACGATGAGACCCTCAAGGCGCTCTCGGTCGATGGGGTTGAGCCCACGCCCGAAAACGCTAAGAGTGAAGAATATTCATTGGCTCGTCCCCTGTATATCTACGTTAACCCCGCCGCTTTGGACCGACCTGAAGTGATGGCATTCGTCGAGTACTATCTCGAGACGGCTCGCGACACTGACCTCATCACTGAAGTTGGCTACGTGCCGCTCGAAACTGATGCCTACGATGAAGCGCTTGGGCTGCTTTAAGTCTCAGTGTTTGACGGCTGGCTAGGGCCGACATCACTTAGACGGTGCATGGCTGCCGAGTTTTGGTGACGCCCTAGCGACTTAAATGCCCACCCCAGAGCAATCTCAAGTTGTTCTGGGGTTTATTCTGGTTGCCAGTCGCTTCTAGCATTTTGGCAGGGAGCGTTCAAGCCCATAGGGGCTCTACACTAAGGCGCTCAACCATTGGTCTTTGCTAGCGTTATCGGTAAGCCACCCCTGTTAGCCGCCGATGTCTTTATCCTGTGGGCATCGCGTTAAAAGTTAGGCGACTTAATTTTCAGCTCTGATCAAATCTCATCACTCTCCCAACGCTTTTGCCATGCGTTCTGTAAGCCCTCAATTTGCGCGCACGGCGCGATCGCTAAACCGGCATGTCTGATCTCGACACGCTAGACAAAATAGATGCGCCTTCGCCTCCTAAATCAGCGGCTCCCAAGCGAGCTTGGCGCTGGCAATGGTTGCTGGCACCACTCATGGGCTTCTCAGTCGTTCTGCATATCGCGTTGCTGTTTGTGCCGTTGCCAGCACCCGAAAACCCCGAAGAGGTGGAAGAGGTACCGCCTGAAGAAGATGAAGAAATTGCCGTTGACATTCTCAATCTGTCAGAGATTGTTGCGCCCGAACCGCCGCCCGAGCAGCCCCAACAGCAGCCTCAGCCTGAGGCCGCACCGCCACCGCCTGCAGAGGTGCCACCACCGCCCGATCCGACGCAGGAAGTCGCACCCGTTGAAGAGGACACCTTTGAGGATCAACTCCCAATTGATGATGGCTTAGACGAGCAGCCGGTGTTTGATCCAGGGCCTTCGAGAAATGTCTTTATCGACGGAATTGCCAACCTGCCCGTGACGGATCAAACCTCCGAAGTGGGACTACCAGAACCGAGATTTTTTCGAGTGGAGACTAACGCGGTTTGCTTTGTTAGACCCGATGGAGGCCCTGTTCCTGAGGCGCGTGATGCCCGCTGGCTAGAGCTGGAACCGAGTGACGTCTTTGCGGTTTTACAAGAGTCCTATGAGCCCAGTGGCATCAGCTTAACTGAGCGAGGTGATGCGTTTTGCGGCGAGCGCTATTTCGAGGCGTTTACCGCTGCGGGTGAATCATTTATGACCTTTAGCCTAGCCCAGCTTAAAGGATCAACGCTGCTCGTGATTTGGGAGACACCCCCCCAGTAAGATTGATTGTGCTGATCCGATTGTGGCCCTTTTACGTCAACCTTCTAACCATTCACCTTTGCTGCCCTCATCATGCTTCAAGACAGCCGCCCCCTACCCGCGCAAACGCCTCAGAAGCCCAAGCCACAGTACTGGCGTTGGCTACTGCCGCCGATGCTGTTGGCGTCTCTCGGTTTGCATGGACTGGTCTTGTTTGCCCCGGTGGGCCCTTCCGAAGACGATCTCTTACCTCCCCCCGATCCGGAGGAAGATGGCATTGCGATTACGAAGATCGAAGCGCCTCAACCGCGTCAACCAGTGGCTGCCCCGGCCAATTCGGGTACGGTCAAAACGGCTCCTGCGAGTAGTGGTACAGCGGCATCAACGCCAGCGACACCAGCGCGTTCAGCGAACCGCACTCAGTCAAATACTGACCAGCGGCAAAGTCCGACCGCCCCGTCACAAACAAGTGGCAGATCGCCCCGTTCAACGCAGCCCACCGTCCCCGATTTATCAACGGTCGACACGGTGCAAAACCCCAATCCCAATACCCCCTCTGTCGATGTTCCAGTTGCCGATACATCCACCGATCCGTTTGAGGAATACATTGAGGTCTTTGGTAGTTACAACGGGGTAACCGTGACGGCAGACGCGGAGCAAGAGCGCAGCAGTTGGTTAGAGAGCTTTAGCGATCGCGGTGCTGCCTTTACTGATCTGGAGATTCAGCCCCTCACCTCGCTCGACCCGCTACCTTACGCCGCCAACATCTGCCTGCCCAGCGCCCCCGCCACTGCCGAAGTGCTGGTTTTGGTCGATGCCGAAGGTGAGCTGGACGAGTATCAACCTTTTCTGCAGGAAACTGGCTATCGAAATTTTAATGCTGCCGCAAAAGCGCTGATTGCCGCCCATGATTTTCCTGCGGCGGAGGGGCCTCAAGCCTACTTAGCTGAGGTTGCTGTTGATTACGACGCCGAAAACTGTGAATGGCCACCCGAGGTTGACCGCATCCCTGCCGATTACTTCACTGTTTTAGACGCTTATGTGGGGCCAGACCTAACCACCCCAAGGCAGGCTGCCACAGCTCAAGCTGACTGGCTCAAAGCCCTAGAGGAAGCAGACGATCTCGGCCTGCCGGAGGACGCGTTGAATGCTACCGAACTCGCAGATTTTGAGCCCGAGGTGGAATATCCCCTCGCCATTTGTCTGCCCCTGCCCCCCAAAGATGCGAAGTGGGGCGTGGTCGTGCAGCCTGATGGCAGTCTCAGCCGTGACCCTGTCCCTTTGCGATCGACGGGCTATCAACATTTCAACGATCGCGCTCTGGAGCTGGTCAAAAACTACGATTTTCCAGAAGCTGATGCGCCTCAGATTTACGTTGTCATCGTTCCTGTGGATTACAATCCGACGAACTGCACACCCTTGGAAACCTTTGAGTCTGCCGAGCCGACCCCGCCCGATCCTGCCAGCGATGCTGAGGATGCGGCGGATGCTTCGGCTACGACGACAGATGAGCCACCGGTAGAAGCACTGGCCTTTAGTCCTGACCAGCAGACCGAACTGATTGACAGGGGTCGTCGCAACGTCATTGACGATATGACCGGTGCCCTTAACGACGAGCCTGGTATCGCCGCCGATTTTCTAGCGGGCAACTGGCCACCAGATATTGATCAGAGCTGTTTCCTATCGGAACTCGATCCAGACGCTGGAGTGGTGCCGGTAGAAGCTGCCGCTGATGCGCTAATCGTCACCCTGAATGCTAATGATGCGCCGCCTCGTCTGTCTCAGTTTTATGACACTGAAGTTGTGGACGCGGGAGAATATTGCGGTGCGCTCTTGGTGCAAATGTCGCTGGAGGGCGTGCCCCAACTCTTTGCCTCAATCATTGGGTTTGGTGATGGCGATGCCAATACGCTAGCCGTCATTTGGTGGGCGGATCCGCGCAACGAATAGCCCCTCTCCCAGGTCAACGAGTCGTGGGTTCAGAAATCTGCTCCAGAGTCATGCCAATCACCGACTAAGACCGCAGCAATAGGGTCGCTTGTCGGTCTAAATCGTCCCTTGCATCACGCGGGTGCCAGCGGGGTCGGGTGAGGCGGCGCTGGCGTCAATCGTGACAAAGAGTTCCGTGGCCTTCACGCCCTGGGGTGGGGTCTCCGGCGGTGTGAAGCGGACAAAAACGGAACCATCCGATTCCGTATTAAATTCCCCACAGTAGATGATCTCCCCATTTTCTAAGGCGAGCCACATGCGATAAATCTGGTCAGGCGGCAGGGGCGGCAAATCGCCAAATGACACAATCACCTCTTGCCAGCGACCGGGGGTAAATAGAAGGGTGCCCGCGGCAGCCGAGTCATTCCCCGTCAGGGCAATCAGGCGACTGTTGGGCTGTTGCAAAATAGCCGCCACGCGGTCAGGACTGACCTGCTGAGCTAGCCCCAGCTGGTAGCGTAAGCGCCAATTGTCGGCTCCCAGCAGCAGTAGGGCGATCGCGCCCAACCCGGCTAATCCCTTTACCCAATTGTTCGATCTGCGCGGCGGCGATGGGGCGATCACGGGGGAAGCCACAATTTTAGCCCGGAGGCTAGCGGGAGGCTGCACAGTGGGGAGAGCTTGGGACAATAAATCCAGGCTGGTTTGTACGGCTTGAATCTCTTGCTGCAACGCCGGATTATCCGCTAATAGCTGTTCTAGCCGCGTCACTTCGGCATCGGTCAAATCGCCCAGCACGTAGCCTGCGGCGAGCTGTTCCTCTTCTTCTGACAGGGGTTTGAGCTGATCGTTATTCATTGCACTGCCTCACCCAAGTGTTGGCGAAGATCCATTAAACCTTTGCGTGCCTTGCTTTTCACGGTACCAAGTGGGATGTTTAACTGCTGGGAAATTTCTGTGTGACTGAGCCCCTGAAAAAAGTTCATCTCTAAAATCTTGCGATGCTGATCGGGTAAGGTGGCCAAGGCTTGCTGCAGCGTGGTTTTTCGTTCTGCTTGCGAGGCTTGTTCTAACGGTGTGATGTGGGAGCGGTCAGGCAGGAGCCGTTTTAATTTTTGCAGCGATCGCTGCTGGCTGCCGTGACTAGAGAGACGGTTTAAGGCCCGCGATCGCGCCAACACACTCAGATAGGTACTGAGGGCGGCCCGCGTCGGGTCGAATTTTTCCTTGTCTGGCAAATTTAGGAAAATTTCTTGGGTCAGGTCTTCGGCCTCAGCAGGGCGTTTGAGAATCTTCAGGGCAATGGTATACACCAAGCTCCCGTAGCGATCGTAGACGCCAGCCAGGGCGTCTGGGTTACCTGACCTTAAGCTTTCAATCAGCTCAATATCAGAAGCATCAGGGGACATTAAAGCCATGCTGGAAAAAGGGGCTTCGAGGGCGGTTTGGGGGTTTTAGCATGAAAACATGAGCCGATGAGAATGGGCTGAGGTAGAAGCCTGAGTGAACGAGGGTCAGTTTCCGAACTATTTGTGTGTTGCAGGGGGTGAGGACTCGATGACTAAGTTGAGTAGGGACAGTAACCACTATCTCTAATCAAGGCTACCGCTGAATGACCGGCATCACAGCTAAACCGTGATGAAGCTTTCGACAGTGAGGGCGGTTGTGTCTAAGCCGACCAGGTGGCCAGGGTTTCATCTTCAAAGTCAAGAATGGTATCGCTCCCTTCACCGGTCGCCAGCACAAAGATATCGCGACTGCCGCCGGTCACTGTGGCTAGGCGATCGCCGACAGAAAATGTCATTGCCTAGCCACACCCGTATTCGCAAACGCTACCCCATTGGCCTCAGAGAGGTCTCTGAGAGTGAGTCAGGATCAATTACAGCCATAAGGATTACCTGTTTATTTACAAAGGAACATGCACACAAAACCGTGACTGCCAGTGATGACTGACAGCTCAAGCGAGCGTTTTAGAACTCCTTTTACTGCTCAAAAGCAGCGCTTTTCAACCGCAGGAAGCAGTGAATAAAACCGCTTTAGCGTGAGTAAATCTAACGCTGGCCCCTGGGCTGAGGACACCGATGAGCGCTCTGATCCTGAGCGCATCAGCAAAGTAGCTCCACAGTCTTGTCCTAACCGGACTGGCGACTGCGATATCTGGCAAATGCAAAATTGCAGCAGCATTGCTCACTCTGTTACTGATTACCGGCATCAATCGCAATTGGATTTAAATCTGTGGATTTTTCTTGCCGGGTCGGCTCGTACCCATGTGCAGAGAGCGGATTCTCGCTGCAATCGGGACGACACAGGGGAGCAAAGGCGCAAGAGGGCCAGATTTGTACGCTTTGTTAGAGAGGATTGCGATCAACTCAGTGGAGAAGCATCACCCCGCCGTGATCGCTAGCTGCAAATATGCCAGCCGCCATTTGATCAGGTCAACTCGGATGGCTGGAATCAAAAAACTGGATGCCGGGCAAGTCGATCGCGTGCTCTCGACGCACCTGCCGAATGATTTCTGGAGAATCGAAAAACCAGTAACCGCTGTGTTGCCAATAGTTGACGTAATCGGCCAAGTCATCAGATACGCCTCTGCTAAGTGCTCCGTTTTTTGTTTATGAGTTCTGTCGTCGTTTTAGGCGCACTAGACTTATCTAAAAACTCAAACTCAACAACCATTTCTCCGCCATTTTGGGCGATGTTAGATGCACTACAGATAGATGCGCATATTCGGACTTCTGCCAGAGTTCAGGATATTTTTTACGATTTTTGGGATAGGTTTTCAACATCCACAGCAAGATGGAGTCCTGACTGAAAAATGCTTTGCGAATAGTTTCTCGATTGCTGTTCCAAAGTGCTTCTTGTGTGAGCGATCGCTGCCAAGTGCGCCGCAACAGCCGCCCCATAATCAGCCCAAAAGAATAGTCTAAAAACACAACGGTATCAGCCTGACCCCAAACGATGTCACGCACTACACTGTAGTTGCCGTCGACGATCCAGCAATCTTCCTGTAACGCTTCGCTGACTCGATTTCGAAAGACCTTAGGTGCAGCAATGGTCCAATTCGGTTCCCAAAATAAGGCATCTAACTCGATATGAGGAAGCTGTTTTCTTTGAGCAACTTGTTTGGCCAGGGTCGTTTTGCCTGAACCGGTTGTGCCCACGATAGAAATTCGCTGACCGCAACGTTGAAAGTTCGTTTGCATGAACCTATCTGTTACTCCAGAATTTTGCCGGTCATTCCCAGAGACTTTGAATAGAATATGTTTCCATTTTTTTGTGCTGCGGCCCTCCCGGAAGACAGCAGTAGCAGAATATCCGCGATCTGCAGCACTCTTGGGCAGAATCGGTATTAAATGCTCAAGTCACTAATTTGTCTTGATGTCGAATTTTGCACAATCCCTATCTGGATCGATGTCAATATCTAATGGAAGTCTGGTGCCACATAACAGAGCGTTTTCAAGGCTAGGTTTCAAAAGGTCAGCCCCCGTAAAATCGACGCCTGTGAGGTCGGCACCTGCAAGGTTGGCGTCTTCCATAAGGGCGTTTTTGAGATTGGCACCTGTAAGGTTGACAGCTCTAAGATCAGCCGTCCGGAGGTCAGCCTGCTCAAGGTCAGCATCTCTGAGGTCAGCACCTTCAAGGTTCGCACCTCTGAGAATCGAGGTACTGAAGTTGGCTTCCTTAAGATTCGCACCTCTAAAGTTAGCAAAGCTGAGATCAACTCCTCCGAAGTTAGCAAAGCCAAGGTAAGCAAAGCTGAAGTTAGCAGAACTGAGGTAAGCGAAGCTGAAGTCAGTTCTGCGAAGATCAGCGGAACTGAAGTCAGCACCAGTAAGAAAAGCCGATTCCAGAATGGCACCTGAGAGGTCGGCACCCCTGAGGTTCGCATCACTTAGTTCAGCGCCCTTAAGGTCAGCGCCCCTAAGGTTTGCATCACTCAGTTCAGCTAGCCCAAGGTCAACACCTCTGAGGTTGGCATTCTTCAGTTCAGCGCCCATAAGGTCAGCACCTCTGAGGTTGACACCTTTGAAATCAGCTCCCTTGAGGTTGGCTCTGGTGAGTTGGGCGTTGTTTAAGTCGGCCCCGACAAGGTTGATTCCAGCTAAATAAACACCGGCTGCCTCTTCAGATGGGACTAGATCAAGCCCTTCCAAACTTTCTGGCTGCCATGTACATACCCATAGACAAATTGCACGCCGCCGCCAGTTGGCTCCAGGCGAAGCATTCAAAAATTCAAGTGCACGGATGCGGCCGCCACCACCAGTCTGCTCATGGGCAGATGTTATTGTTTGCCAAGCATTTAGCACTTCTGTATCACGACGTTGCTTTTCAGTACCTATGTAAGTAAAGATTGCAACAATGATTCCAACGTTACTGAACAACCCCAATAAGCTTAGGAGCGCTTGATTATCAGCCCACGTGAGTAGCGGCTCCCAGATTTGCTTCTCAAGTTTGATAAGGGGGCGATGGCTCGCAAACAAAATTTTTCTGAAAATACTGCGGTTGATTTTCTCTGCTTTTGACCAGTCACTCTGGGCATCACCGGGCCTCTTCAACAGCAGTCGATTTTGATAGATTTCCTTGGCTACCTGTCTAATGGTTTCATTACTGGGGGATTTACGTCTCCACTCAAAAGGCACGGCTACTCTCTCTCTACGGGCAACAACTTCACCCAAAGACAAACTGATTTAGTATAGTCATCCTGTGCAACAACCATTCAAGATTTTGCTTGTTGGCGCAGATTCGGTGATAATCAGCGACAGCTTTCGTGACCGTTAGAGTTATCAGATAATTCCATAAACTTTTGGAACGCGAGTGCCGCAATCGCGTTGGCGGTTAGCGTTGTAACAGGATTTGCCATAGTCTCTCCAGCAGAGCTTTACCTCTCGATCTTTGCCCTAATTGACCAGATTTGCCCAGTATTCAGATGACATAATTCATACAGTGTTATTCAGGCGATCGCCCCTCAATTGCATAGTCAGCGCCAGGCCAAATTTCGTTAATTTCGGCTGCTTGAAAGGCGGCGGTAAAGCGCTCCCAAAGAATGCCGTTGCAGTCAGTGTCTGTGGTGAAGCCTGAGGCCGTATCGTCTTCCCAACCCAGGTGGCGCAGTTCGCCGGGGGCGCAAGCGGCATCTTGCCGCACCGAGAAGTTGAGCGTTGCCGTGCGCCAGAGGGCGTACTCGTTGGGCACGACCACACAGGGCTGGGCACCCAAGCGAACGGAGTAGTCGCGTACCGTGGCGGCAATGTCGTGGGTGGCGATCGCAATATGAATTCGTGGCATTCGTAAACCGTTAGCTCCTATGGGTGGGTGGGGTAGACAACGCGAAACCGCTCACACACCAGCGGCATATCGAGGGTCGGTGCCCTACCAATTTTCGGTAAGACCCGTGAAAAATATCGCCAATGTTCGCGCCGCCAAGCGTCTAGGGTGCGGTCATCTTCGCCTTCATCGTAGGCAAACTCAGCATCCACTTCATTGAAGGCGCAAACCCGCACCTCCGTCGTTGCCGTGATGCACAGGGGCTGGGCCTCACGATTAAGCACAATCGTGGTTAATCCCACCGTCGGCAGTGGGCTCTGCTCGGCTTCCCATTCCCACAGGGCAGAGCAAGTAGCGGTTTTGATACCGGCGAGCACTAGGCCTCCGAGGGCGTCGGCGAGGGCGGGCGTATCGCCAAAGGCTTCGGCCAAGTAGGGGCGATCGCCCGCTGCATCAGCGGGCAAAGTCTGAAGATAGCGTTGCCAATAATCGGCGATTGGGGACGAATTCATCAGGGTTGCCAGGGTATGGAATCGCTAGGAACGCCGCTCCAGAATTTGGCGGATATTCGGCAGGGCGGCAGCAATGTCATCGGGGGTATAGGCCGTTTTTTGCCAGCTCTCTCGCTGGGCCAAACGGTCGGCCCAGGCACTTAGGCGAGGATAGTTTTCTAGCGGTAAGGAGGGCACTAAGGTGCCCGCGACGATGTCAGCCAGGGTCAAGTCTGTACCGGCAAAATAAGGGCCTGGAGCCAAGAGCTGTTCCAAAAATTGCAAGATCACGGTCACGCGGGCTTCAGCCGCTGCCAGCTTTTGAGGCTCAACTTCCAGGCCCACCAGCGGCCGCGTCAATGGCAGGGTCTCTGGCTGCAACTCGACGACGGTAATCGTTTCCACCATCCGCACCCGAGCGACCATTTCCGGCTCGCTGGGCATGAGCGATGGCGTGGGATATTTAGCTTCTAGATAGGCCAAAATGGCCAGTGATTCCACAACTTGCAATGCCCCATCGGCG
>JBHJJI010000180.1:0-7285 GCA_050042805.1 Leptolyngbyaceae cyanobacterium | reverse complement strand
CTGTGTCAGCAAGAATACTGGGAGGCTTGGGAGAATTGGCAAGCTGTATTGGCGCCGCATGTGAGTCCCCTAGAAGGTCAGTAATCACTGCTCTAGAGCGGTAAATGTCGGCGAGGAAGAGGGTGTCAGGGTTTGAGGGTGGGTGAGCCCTGAGCCCTTAAACCACCCCATTGATTGGCCGATCGGTCGATTTTAAGAATTTTTGATTTGCCTAGCATTGGGGCAGATTTTGCCTGTACATAGCTCCCGTTTGAGAGAGGCCGCAGGCTTTGGATAACTCAATTTTTATGGTGCTTTATGTTGGACGCGATCGCCCTTGCCCCCCTGGATAATGAATTCATTGGCCCTTGGACCGGGATCGCTTTGAACGCAACCTTGGCGATCCAGACCTTGCCCTCAGCTCATAAACCGGGTCAGGCAATAGCGCCCTTGCTTCCCCCATTCGTGGGACCACCGGAAGATTTGCATGTAGAGTTGCATGTATCTGACCCTAGCCAGATTGTTGACTACGACTATGGAGCTGACACCTGGATTTCGGGCCAGGAGGGGGACGATAGCCTGACCGGAAACGCAAATCGCGACCTCATCAGCGGCTTGGGTGGCAACGATTGGCTCAACGGTGGAGCAGGCGATGATGGCCTCTGGGGCGATCAGGGCGACGATACCTTAATCGGCGGCGCGGGCGATGATTATCTTCTCGGAGGAGACGGCGACGATACCCTTAGGGGTCAGGCGGGGGATGACTCGCTTTGGGGTGGCGAGGGTAATGACCAGCTCAACGGAGGAGCCGGACAAGATGACCTCAGAGGCGGCAGCGGCGATGACGTGCTGATTGATGCTGACGTGGGCGATCGCTTTACTGGCGGCAGTGGCCGCGACGAGTTCCGCATCGGCAATGGTCGCCTCCCCGATGGCCCGAAAATCACGATTTTTCCACCTGCACCTGATTTCATCGTGACCGATTTCACGGTTGGTGAAGACGTGCTAACCCTCAACTTCGGCATCACGTTTGATGACTTAACCTTCCTCGATACGGAAAACGGCGTCATGATCAGCAGCCAAAGGCAGGAAGGGTTAGTGCTGTTGGAAGGTGTCAAAGCGGCTGACCTGACAGAATCAGATTTCCGCTTTGCGGACCCTGAGTTATTGGTTGAGCTGCAGGCCAGCTTAGAACAATCCCTCGATGATGGTGGCAGTCCGGGGGCGATCGCGGCCGTCACCACCGCCGACGGTTATTTGTGGACGGGGGCAGCGGGCCTCGCAGATTCGGCAAACAACATTCCCCTGACGGCGGGCGATCGCTTCCCGATGGCGAGTGTCACTAAACCTTTCACGGCTGTCGTCACGATGCAGCTGGCCGAAGCAGGCGTTCTTTCTCTAGAAGACACCCTGGCGCAATGGCTGCCCGATACAGCGTCTGGCCAAATCCCCAATAGCCGCGAGATTACGATTCGTCAGCTTCTCAGCCATACCAGCGGCATCAACAGCTACCTCATGAGCAACGAATATATTCAGGAATTGACGAACGACCCGACGCTGATTTTTGCCGATTGGACACCGGCGGAGCTGCTCGCTCGTTACACGTATGACCGGGCGGCCAGTTTTGCTCCCGATACTGACGTGGAATACAACAGCCAACTATCTGCTGCTGGGGCTCGTGATTGCCGCCGCCACCGACTCCAGCTTAGAAAGTCAGTTTCACAGTCGCATTATTGAGCCCCTGGGCCTGGAAAACACTTTTATGCCAGGGGGGGAAGTGCCCGCTGACTACCAACCGGGCTACATCGATGTGGATGGTGATGGCCGGTTTGACCTGAACGCTGGGGAGGCTGACTTGGAACGGTTTGGCGGTGCCGGGGCGTTAATCTCCAACGTTGAAGATCTGACTCAGTTTGCTCAGGCGCTGTATGGTGGCGAGTTAGTCAGTCCTGATACCCTGGAAGAGATGATTACTGGGGGCGTGCCGGCAGTCGGGGTGGGCTTGGGCTTTGCTTATCAAGACGAGCCAGAAACGGGGCGCTTCTTCTTCGCCAACGGCGATAGCTATGGTTGGACGGTGCGACTACGCTATGACGCAGACACCGCAGCGACGACAGTGCTTTTCCGCAATGGCGTCGATCTCACTGCAGCCGTTGACTACGCCGACCTCGCCCTTGATGCGCTGCGCGCTGCCGTTGTGTAAAGAGCAGCCTGATTTGAGTTCACTTTGCCAACGTCATTCTCATGCACCAGAGGCGGTATGCCAAATGACCTTGCACCTGCCGAATCGGCGTCTCCGGTTCATCCCCTGCTGCGGGTTTTGATCGTCGAAGACGACCCCGTTATGCAGTTAGGGCTAGAGCAGTTTTTAGATGATTGTGACAGTCTGGAAGTCATTGGCCGCGCTGAAGATGGCTATGCCGCCATCACGTTGGCACTGGAGTTAGCGCCTGATTTAGTGGTGATGGATATTGGCCTGCCGCAGCTGGATGGCATTGCCGCGACCCAGCAAATCAAGCAAAAAAGCCCTGACATGCGAGTCGTGGTCTTGACCTCCCACATGGATGATGTGGAAATCGTTGCGGCCTTAGCGAGTGGGGCCGATGCTTACTGCATTAAGGGCGCGAGCCTAGAGCAGTTGGCGGTGGCCGTGAGCTGCGCCCGTACGGGGGCCGCCTATCTCGATCCGCAAATTGCCCGTCGGGTCTTTAATCATCTGCAGTGTACTCACCCGTCTGTGCCGGTGGTGCCCCTTTCGCCGCGAGAACTGGATGTTCTCAAGCTGATTGTGGAGGGCAAAAGCAACCCCGAAATTGCCGCAGAACTCTTTCTCAGTATCAGCACTGTGAAAACGCACCTGCGCGGCATTATGAACAAGCTCTCGGTAGACGATCGCGTTCAAGCAGCAGTCGCGGCACTGCGAAATGGACTGGTTTAATCATCGAAATCCCAGGCTATTGACATACCGCTTCAGGCATTGCCGTTGCACCTGATCCGAGTCCCCTGCTTGTAACCGTTCCGTGAGCGAAATCGAAGGGGACTTTAGCGGGGTTTTGGCTTTCTCCCTTTGGGAGACGCCGGCGAACGACTCTGCTCAGCCAACGTAATGTGTAGAACAGTTACCCTGGCTCGGCTACTCATGGATCGATGAATTAGAGATCGCGGCGAAGCCGATACGGTTTTGTTGCCTTTGGAGTAAGCCAATCTGAAAAACCCAGTTTCTAGGAACAATCCAACAATCTCCAGCAAGTTTTTCCTAGAAACCGGGTTTTTGGACACGTTATTTCTGGGCATGCTCTTACTGGTGCTTGCCGTTCTCGCGGTTATGGCGAGCCACAGTCAGGTTTGGACACTTTTAATCGCCGGATCGCTTGCGGCTATGCCCTTCCCCGCACCTTGAACCTGGCACCTTTCGACCCTCTGCTATGTGCCTATTACCACACTCTTAATATGGCATGAGTAAAGCCCTCAGCCTGTTGAAGTACTGTTGCCCCTTCGCTGGCGGTACTTGATGATGGAAGAGCCCACGAGAGCAGCACTCTGATAGCCGGGTTGAGGACTGATGTCGTTGTTGTCAGGGTGAGGCCGATCGCACTGTGTAGAGTGCAGCAATCAAGAGTATGGATGAGGACAGACGCATGATTTGGCGCTCCAGCATGATGGCGGTTGGGTTAGCACTAGTAGCGATCGCCCCGAGCCCAGAATCATTGAGCGTGAGCGCGGCAGCGGCATCGACTTTGACCGCCCCTTCGGCCCCGCGATCGCTGGCCCAAACCTCGACTTTCGAAACTGATCGCGATCAGCTGGAAGCAGAACTGCGCCAGTTGCATCCTGACATTGTGGAGGTGAGTGCCGGCTCTTCGACAGCCCTGTATGAAGATGGTACGGAGTTCACTTCTTGGTCACCCAGGATCACGCTACGGGCGGGGCTGTCGATTGAAGAACAGCAAGCGATCGCCCTGACCGCAGCAGAGTACGTGATTGATTTTCAACGGGCAAAATCGGGTTCGTTGATCCCGCCCAATCCCGATTATCCCGTTTATGGCGGCATCGTCCTCTTCGTCGGGGTCGAAGATGATCGCTATCCCCAGGTTGATTTCGTCAGCTTCTCCGTGCTGAGCCGCGCCCCAGTAGCGGTCGAAATTTCGCTGCGGGTTGTGACGGAGGACGACTATGTAGAAACGGTGGTGGGACGGTTTGCGGATGGCCAATTTACCGCGATCGCAGCAGATCAACCGAATCCTGCTGATACCGTCGCGGCGCTGCGCGATACCGGCTTGACCCAGCTCTCTGACGGCAACCTGGCGGCGGCGGCAGTATCGCTGGAGTCCGCACTGCAAGGGTTTCGTGAGCTGTCAGATGTGCAGGGTGAGTACGATGCGCTGAATGGGTTGCTCGCCGTCTACGACCAAACGGGTCAGCCAGTGGCGGCGAATGAGGCATTGCAGCGACAACGGGAAATTGCCCAATCCTTAGTTGATCCGCTGAAGTTGCGGGCCGTGGCTGGGGATTGGCAATGTCGTGCGGAATGGGCGTCGGCGATCACGACCTACGAAGAGGCCCGTGATTTTTACCGCCGTAATCGTCCTGAGCGCTTCAGTTTGCAAGAGGCTAGCTATGTCCTTGATCAGGAAGTGACGACATTGGCGTCGATGGCGCAAACCTATATCAAAGCCGGTCAGCTGACGGAGGCCGAGGCGATCCTGCGGGAAGCAATCAGCCTGCTCGATCAGATTTTTGCGGAGGCTCAACTCGACAGCGGCGATGATGATTTGGCGGTAGATGGAGACATTCGTCAACTGGCTGAGTGGTATGGCGATCCGTTTAGCAGCACCAACCTGTATCAAATGCTCCAGCATGTCTTGATTCGTCAGGGCCGTCCAGAGGCGGCTCTGGTCGCCATTGAGCAGGGCCGCACCCAGGGCTTAGAGGAGCTATGGGCAATCAAGCAACCGGGAGAACGACTCAGCCCGCCCAACCTAGAAGAGATTAAAGCGATCGCTCAGCAACGGGATGCCACCCTGGTCACCTACAGCTTTGATACGTTCATTGATGGGGGCGGCGGGGCCGTCACGCCGCCCCAACTGCTGACCTGGGGGAGCACGCCGACCGGCGACATCCGGTTCCACTCGCAGCCGGTGGAATTGTCGGCCCTGGCCGACACCCCCAGCGATGTCCAAAATCTTGTGCAAGATACGCGTTTGTCGTTGGGTGCCCGAGGGCTGGCCATTGTGGCGGCCAATCCCGAAAGGACGCTTTCCAGTGCAACCACCGAACTCCCCTATTTGCAAGAACTGCATCAGCTCCTGATCGAACCGATTCAAGCTTCCCTCAGCAACGACCCCGAAGATCACGTCATTTTTATCCCGGATTTTGTGTTGTTTATGGTGCCGTTTGCAGCGCTGCAAGCCCCTGATGGCACCTATCTCGTCGAACGGCACACGCCCCTTACGGCGCCCTCGATTCAAGCCCTCTCGTTGACGGCCCAGTCCCGGCAGCGATCGCTCGATGCCCGCAGCAATCCCCTCATTGTCGGCAACCCGACCTATGTGCCCGTGCAAATGCGCGATCGCCAACTGATCTTGCCGCCGCTGCCCGGTGCCGAACAAGAAGCCCGCCGCATTGCTGAGCGGTTAGACACCGAACCCCTGATCGGTGATGCGGCCACCAAAACGGCCATTTTGCAGCGCTTTTCGAATGCCAGCGTGATGCACTTTGCTACCCACGGTTTGCTTGAGGGGGTGACGGCATTTGATTTGCCCGGAGCGATCGCCGTCGCTCAAAGCACCGGGCGGCAGACCGACTTCATTGACTTGCCTGACAGTCAACGACAGATTTCTTTCTCTGATGCTGGCCTGATCGACACCAACGAAATTTTGCTCTTTCGGCTGCGGGCCGAATTGGTCGTATTAAGTGCCTGTAATACCGGTGGCGGCGACCTCACGGGAGATGGCATCAATGGTCTTTCACGCGCCTTTATCGCCTCTGGGGTGCCCAGCATCGTGGTCTCGCTCTGGGCGATTCCTGATGCCCCCACCGGGGAATTGATGACCACCTTTTATGATGAGTGGCTGGACGGCAGTGACAAGGCAGCGGCGCTGCGCACGGCAATGCTCACCACGATGGAACTATATCCCGACCCGATCAATTGGGCCGCCTTTACGCTGATTGGCGAAGCTGAGTAAGCTCTATCGGCTGCTGGGGAACGCAAAACTGCTCTCCTCGGTTCACTCAAGCTGATGCGCCTAGTGGTCTGTCGGTGCTCAATTTGGGGGTTGTTGACTTGCAGAACGATGGCAATCCGGATTGATTCCTGTCGGGCAAACGGGCAAGATGCCCGTCCAAACAAGACACCTGCTCTGCAATTTTGAGGACGCACAAATTCAAACTTGGCGCTGCACTAGCGCCCCCTGTTCCAATCTGGTGGTCCCTCGACTTCTTGTACTGGATGAGAGCAGAGAGGCGAGAACGACAAGCTAACGGCCTAGTTGCGCCCTGCCTGACGGAAGAGCACGCAATTTTAGAGTAAGCCAAAACAAAAAAATGTCCCCCCTCAAGAACCCGATTTCCAGGAACAGGTCACAGTCTCGGTAAGTCTTGCCACCGAAACCGGGTTCTTGGGCACGTTATTGCTGGAAATACTCTTGAGGGTCCCCAGCCTGTAGCGCTCATGGTTCGTATGTACTATTCTGTTGGCATGTGAGGGGATGTCGGTGATGTGGACGTCTGAGCAGGTGTTGTCGCTATCGCCGGATGCCAATTCGGCGAAAAGAGGGAAGTCGCTGGCGACCGTGTCGCAGTGGCCGCTGCTCGGTCGCTCAGAGCAGGCGGTTTGGGGCGAATGTCAGGGTAGTGGCAAAACGCCCTATCGCACCCAGATTGATTTGAGCGAACCGGCCTTTCGCTGTAGCTGCCCCAGTCGTAAATTTCCGTGCAAGCATGCGCTGGGGCTGTTTTTGCTGCTGGCTGAGCAGGCTGAAGCTCTGCCCGAAAGTCCGCCGCCCGACTGGGTAAAAGAGTGGCTGGGGCAGCGATCGCAATCCACCCAGCGGAAACAGGCAAAAGCGGCTCAAGGGGCGGACCCGGCAGCGCAGGCGAAACGCGCACAACAGCGAACGGTCAAGGTCGAAGCCGGGCTCGCTGATCTGGAGCAGTGGCTGCAAGATATCGTCCGACAGGGATTGGCCACGTTGCCAAACCAGCCTTACCGCTTCTGGGATCAGGCCGCCGCTCGACTGGTGGATGCCCAAGCACCGGGGCTGGCGCGGCGAGTGCGATCGCTCGCCAGCATTCCCCATTCTGGCCC
>JBHJJI010000179.1:0-17892 GCA_050042805.1 Leptolyngbyaceae cyanobacterium | reverse complement strand
AGCTGATAAATTGAGCGAGTATTAGCGAAGTGTTTGATTGATTAATATGAGAGTTTTAGTCATCGGCGGCGACGGTTATTGCGGTTGGGCAACGGCGCTTCATTTGTCTAATCAAGGCTACGAAGTAGGCATTTTTGACAGTCTTGTGCGGCGTCATTGGGACGGGCAGCTCTGTGTCGATACCCTGACCCCCATTGCCCCTATTCAGTCTCGATTGCAGCGTTGGAAAGACCTGACCGGTAAGGACATTGAGCTTTTTGTGGGGGACTTGAACGATTATCCCTACCTCGAAAAGGCGATGCTGCAGTTCCAGCCGGAGGCCGTCGTACACTTTGGCGAACAGCGATCGGCTCCCTTCTCGATGATCGATCGCGAGCATGCCGTCCTCACCCAGACCAACAACGTCGTCGGCAACCTCAACCTGCTCTACGTTCTACGCGATCACTTCCCTGATTGTCATCTCGTCAAATTGGGCACCATGGGCGAATATGGCACGCCCAACATTGACATTGAAGAGGGCTACATCACCATTGAGCACAATGGTCGCAAAGATACCCTGCCCTATCCCAAGCAGCCGGGTTCTTTCTATCACCTGTCTAAGGTGCACGACTCTCACAACATTCACTTTGCCTGCAAAATTTGGGGTCTGCGAGCCACGGATCTCAACCAGGGCGTCGTTTATGGCGTGCTGACGGAAGAGACCGGCATGGATGAGTTGCTGATCAACCGGCTCGACTATGATGGCGTCTTTGGGACTGCCCTCAACCGTTTTTGCATTCAAGCTGCCGTGGGTCACCCCCTTACCGTTTATGGCAACGGCAGTCAAACCCGCGCCTTTTTAGACATTCGCGATACGGTGCGCTGTGTGGAAATTGCCATCAACAATCCGGCTGATGCGGGTGAGTTCCGCGTCTTCAACCAGTTCACTGAGATGTTCAGCGTGGCTGATCTGGCCATGACGGTGAAAAAGGCAGGCAACTCACTCGGGTTAGATGTCGAGATTAATCATCTTGAGAATCCTCGGGTCGAAGCCGAAGATCATTACTTCAACGCCAAAAACACCAGCCTGCTCGGATTGGGGCTTGAGCCCCACTATCTGTCCGACTCGCTGATTGACTCGCTGTTGAACTTCGCCATGAAGTACAAAGAGCGCGTCGATAAGAACCAGATTCTGCCCAAGGTTCAATGGCGTCGTTAGATTAATGTTTCTCAGTCACTGACTGCACAGGAGGTTAGGTTTCTCAAAGATTCACTGAAGTCAACATCACTTCACCCCGGATCGCGAAACCTAGCCTTTTTTGTGTTGTGCAAGTATTTGTTGTGATGTTTTAGCCCCCGTTACGAGATCATGCGCATAGCCCTCTTTACTGAAACGTTTTTGCCCAAAGTTGACGGCATCGTCACCCGTCTTAAACACACGGTGGAACATCTCCAGCGGCTGGGCGATGAGGTGATGGTGTTTTGCCCAGAAGGGGGCTTGAAGACCTATAAAGGAGCGCAAATTCACGGCGTCTCGGGCTTAGCGTTTCCCCTTTATCCCGAGCTGAAGCTGGCCCTGCCCCGACCTTCGATTGGCGAAGCGTTAGAGAAATTCAATCCGGATCTGATTCACATCGTGAACCCTGCCGTGTTGGGCATGGCCGGACTGTTTTATGCCAAGACGCTCAACATTCCTCTCATGGCGTCTTACCATACCCACTTGCCCAAATACCTGGAGCATTACGGCCTGGGCATGTTGGAAGGCGTGATGTGGGAGCTGATCAAAGCTGTGCACAATCAGGCGCGGGTGAATTTGGTCACCTCCACCGCGATGCAGTCGGAACTCAGCGACCACGGGGTGGAGCGGGTACAGGTTTGGCAACGAGGGGTGGATACTGAGCTGTTTCGCCCGGCACTGGCCAGTCGCGACATGCGCGATCGCCTCAGCCAAGGTCATCCCGATGCACCCTTGCTGCTTTATATTGGTCGCCTCTCGGCAGAAAAGGAAGTTGATCGCATCAAGCCGGTGCTAGAGGCTATTCCCGAAGCGCGGTTGGCTTTAGTGGGCGACGGCCCCCATCGCGAAGACTTAGAAAAGCACTTTGCCGACACCCACACCCACTTTGTCGGCTATCTCGCCGGAGAAGAACTGGCAGCCGCCTATGCCTCTGCTGATGCCTTTATCTTTCCGTCGCGTACGGAGACGTTGGGCTTGGTATTGCTAGAAGCCATGGCGGCAGGCTGTCCGGTGGTGGCGGCTAATGCGGGGGGCATTCCTGACATTGTCACTGACGGCGAAAATGGCTACCTGTTTGACCCTATAGACGACAATGGGGCGATCGCCGCCACTCAGCACCTGTTGGATCGGGGGGCCGAGCGCGAGCTCATGAGCCGTAATGCCCGCATCGAAGCCGAAAAGTGGGGCTGGAATGCCGCCACCCAGCAGCTGCAAAAGTTCTACACGGCGATTTTAGACGCCGACTCGATGCCCTTTGCCGCCTGATTCTCCTGAGGCATCTTGGTGATGCTGGGGACGAAGGGTCGCTCCCACTTGGCACCCCACCCAAAATATCGTTAGGCTGAGACCGTAGGCCAGATTTGGGCGATGCCGTGAAGCGTCATCAGGCTTTGGGTTGGTTGGGGCTACTGGTCGCGATCGCTGCGCCAGTGACTTGGTGGGGTCGGCAACAGCTGCAAACCGAATTCCTGCCCACCGCTAGTCAGGTGCCTGCCCTCGCCCCGCCGCCGTCTACAGCCCCCCAGACGGCGGTTGGCCAGCTCACCGATGCCGATGCTGCTGCGATTGCCACCGTCATTCAACAGCAAATGGATGCGTTTCAGGCCGATGACGCTGAGTTGGCTTTTAGCTTTGCCAGTCCGACCATTCAAGCCCAATTTCAATCAGCTGACCAGTTCATGGCGATGGTGCGATCGCGCTATGCCACGGTTTACCGACCTCAAGCCGTTGATTTTGGTGCCCTGGAATGGGTGGATGACAGTCCCGTGCAGGCAGTTGTGGTCATGGGGCCGGCGGGAGAGTGGATGACCGCTTACTATCCCATGGAACAGCAGACCGACAGCACTTGGCGCATTGCGGGCTGTGTACTGGTGCCCTTGCCGGGTGAGACGATCTGATTGTGGTCTAGAAATGTGGCACTAGGCGGGGCATTGCGCATCATCGCCGCCGCAGCTTGCTCACCAGCTTTTTCGAGAATTGTACGTTCAACGACTCCCGGTCAGCCCACTCTTGCAAGATGCGATAAAACAGCTGGCGATCGGGAGCCTGCAATACCGCCGTTTGGTCAGCGGTTTCAATTGCATAGGGATAGCCGCCGCCCACGATTACTTCTGCTTTGACCCAATCAATGACTGACGTCGCCAGCCCCGCCTCCCACAGCCAGTGGGGCATCTCCAGTCGGGCCGGGGGGCGATCGCGACTCGTCTGCAAATAGCTAAAAATCACCTGATCCTGCTGGTCGCCGTAGTGGGTCAAAATGCCCTCGCGATCGCAGCGTAGCAGCGGCGTGCGATCGCCCCATTTCATCAAGCGTCCAAGCAGCTGCGCATCGTGAATTGCCTCTACTGGCCTGAGTTTTGAGTCATAGTGCAGCAGCAGGGTCGTGACATCGCGAGCGTAGGATGTGTCGATGTAGCCCACCAGCGGCACGCGACGCCGTTGACTCGTCTGCAATAACTTGACCATGGCATCGACATAGGCTTTTTGACTTTCGGGGTCAAAGGCATCGGCAAAGGTGACCACCAGGGAGCCGTCAAACAGCACCAGGGTGCGCTCAGGGTGAGTACAGGTTTCCATGTAGTCCACCAGTCGCTGCACTTCCATCTCAAAGCGGCGGATGTTGACCCGTCGATCGACCGGGTCACCTCGATGGCCCACTTTCAAATCTTCTGGCGTTAAGACGTCGAGGGCAATATCTTTGGTGTATGCGCCATCGGCAGCATGGGGATTTTCGAACCAGCCAATTTGCACGAGGGCGATGGGCAGCGAGACATCTTTGCTGGGAAAGATTTGCGATCCATCCACGGCAAAGGTGGTGATGCCGGATAGCTTTGCTTTCACCCACGCCATGCTGTCTTCTCGGTTAGCCCAGTGATAGGGATTCGCGATCACCCCTTTTTTGACCATCGCAAAGGGTTCGAGGGGATGCGAACCGATGCTCGGAGCGGATAGCTGCTGCTCTATCTGCGCAAAGGGCTCAGCGGTTAGCCTGCACCAAGCTTGCCGATAGCGCTTCAGATCAAACACCATCGTTTCGTCAAACTGAGCAAGCACATCACGCTTTTCGTCTAAGACTGCACGAATCTGAGCAGGGCTGACTGGCATGAATTCCCTTCTCTCTCAAGCTAGAACGAATGTATTGTATCGCGTTTGAGAAAAGCGATCGCCCCACAGCCCAAAAGCGATCGCCGTCGAGAAGATGCAGCCAGCACCCAGGGGAAGGAGTCCTCCGTGTGGAAAGGAATGTCTCGTCTTTCTGCTCTCTCGCTCCCCGGTCCCTGGCGTTAGTCTGTTGCAGCACTAACGGACACTTTGGATTAATCCTTGCCGCCAGTGAGGTCAGGCGCGATCTCACTGCCCGCCTCGCCTAAGCAGCCATAGCGATAATCGCCGTAAATCATCTCGGCTCCGCAGAGAATCGCCCCATTAAAGTTACCGCTGACGAGCACAATCTCGCTCAGATCAGCGGCAATTAATATGGCATTTACGAATAGCGAGTCCTCAATGTAGGCATTGCCAAATCGAGTGCCATAGAGCGATGCCGCTGTGAGATCTGAGTCATAAAAAATGGCCTCATGCAGCAGCGCCGCATCAAAGGTTGCGCCGATCGCCGATGCCTTGGCCAGGTAAGCCCGGCTCAAATCCGCCCCACTCAAATCCGCTCCGTCCAAATTGCTGGAGTAAAAATTGGCCCCGGCTAAGTTGGCCCCGGCTAAGTTGGCCCCGCTTAGATCTAACCGTCTGAGGTCAGCCTCTGAGAGGTTACAGCGGGGGCAATCGCCGGTACTGCTCAGTTGAGTCAAGGCCTCACGATCAAAGGCTTGACTGGGCGCGGCGATCGCCAAGCCACTGGCTAGGGCCAGCATGCCGCTGACCAGCCCGATAGGTTTTTGATATGGGCGATCGCTGATATGCATGGCGGTGAAGTCCTATCTTGAGCGGTGATCAGGTGGGCGAACAAGAGCCCCTGCATGATTGCTGGATGGGTCAAAGCAACTTTTTAGGCCACCTGACACAAGTTACACTTTCTGAAATCTTTCAAGAAAGATCTCGATTTATCAGCAATTTGATCTAATAATAGCCATGCTCTAGGTGATTCAAGGGTTTTGGTTGGTGAAAGGAAAGGTCTTTACTTTTTCTTTACTGAAGAATGTTGGCAGCATCAGGCTGCGGATTCTGCGCCATCATGGGCACCTAGACTTACGGCAATCGTCTCTACATGGGTGAGACTCAACGGGTGAATTATGAAAACGATAAAAGCATTTAAGTTTGTTGCAGTCGCGGCCGCCGCCACCATCGGGGTTCTCGGCAGTACGATCGCAACGCTCGCGGCAGATTTTGGTTTTTTAGAAGTTGATCAAAGTCAGTATCTATCAGTGGCGATTCCAGGCGGCAGCTTCATTCCCTATCAGCTGTGGCTGATTCGTGAGCGGACCCCCGGAGCCGACTGCTTTGAGGTTAGCGGCACCAATCCGGGTGTGGTCGATCCGCTCTGGCGCGAAAACACCAGCGGCTGTGCCCCCACTTCCGATTCCAATGGCTATTCCATTCGAGTCGGTGGCGAAGAGTTGGGGTCGGCCTACAGTCTAGTGGTGAAAGAGTCCGGCGATGAGCTGGTGTTGATGGGCCAGCCCATCAGAGGCTCCTCAATTGTGATTGGTCGCACCGGCGGCATTAGTGCGAACGGCTACACCGAAATCAAGCTGCAGCCCGGCTGGCGCATTACCCAACGCACCTACGAAGGGGATCCGCTGGGACATTTTTATTACACCAATGACTTGACCCTGGCAGAGCTAGAGACCGATGACGGTGTGGCGATCAACCCGACGCCGACGCCTGATCCGCTCCCGGAGGTGGAGTATCCTTTCCCCGATATTTCGCGGGATACCTACGCGGAAGAGATTGCCCTAGCCGTTGACTTAGGCCTAGTGGCCGGACAACAGGATGGCACCTTTAGCCCTGAGCGCCCAGTCACCCGCGAAGAAGCGGCTTCCATCGTGGTTGAGGCTTTAGCCACTAAGGGGCTAGCGGCTGACGTCACAGTGACTTCACGACCCTTTCCGGACGTGGCCGCTGATCGCTGGAGCGCTGAAAAAATTACGATTTTGAAAAACGCTGGCATCGTCACGGGTGATCCGGCTGGCAACTACCGCCCGACTGATACCGTTACCCGCGCTGAGCTCATGTCGATGCTGCGTCGCACCGCTGAGGTGGTGGCCTCAGCTGAGGGGATTCGGCCTGAAGAAATCAAGCCGACCGGTGAAGTCTTTAGCTTCTCTGACACCTCAGGTCACTGGAACGAAGAGACCATCGGTGTGATGTCGGCTTACTGCGGCGTCGCGACCCCTTACAACGAAAGAGGCAGCGAGTTTCGACCCAATGCCCAATCGTTGCGGAACTACACCACTGCAGCCGTTTACCGGCTATTTGACTGTGGTGCAACTCCGGCTCAGTAAGGCAGTCCCATTCAGTGAGCGATCGCTGACTCCAAAGATCGCTCATTGATAATCCCCATCTCCCTTGAGGTCATTGGCCTTGGGGGATTTTTTTAGCAGTCGTTAGTCCGCTTACGATAAGACTGCGGAGCCACTTTGCTGAGGCGCTCAGGATCAGAGTGCTCCTAGGTGTCCTCAGCAAAGTGGCCAGCGCACATTATTTGGTAGCCGTCAAAATGCCATAGCGCACCAACCCACGCTGAAAGCCCCAGCGCATTAGGCCCAGCGCTAGTGCCCCTTGCATGGTTTGCGCTCCCGCTTGCCATAGCCCCACGATCGCCTCCCACTGGAAGGCTGAACCGATCACGGCATCCCAAAAGGGGGCGACTGCATCTGACCAGTCAGTGGTGCGAACGGTGCCAAACCCAGCCTGGGTGGCCAGATGAGCATAGTCGGGCAGCGACAGCACATAGGGCAAATGGTAGACCTGGTAGAGCGCGTCTAAATGCCATTGCTCTGACGCCGTCAATGGCCCTGCTAGGGAGGTGGTTGGGCGGTGACACCAGGTGGCCATCAGCAGCGTGCCGCCGGGTTTGAGCAAGCGATAGCTCTCTTGAAAAAACTGGCCTTTATCGGGATAGTGTTCGCCGCTTTCCATCGACCAGATCAGGTCAAACTGCTCATCGGGAAACGGCGTATTCAGTACGTCAACCACTTGAAACTGGGCGCGCTTAGCCAGCCCCGCGATCGCGGCCCGTTCGGTCGCTCTCGCGGCCTGCTTTGGGCTCAACGTTACGCCGATGACACTGGTGGCGTCATAGCGATCGCATAGATACAGCGCACTGCCGCCAATGCCGCACCCCGCATCCAAAATGGTATGAGCTTGCTCTACCTCTGCCCATTGGAGCAGGGCATCGATCAGATCAACTTGAGCCTGCTGCTGATCTTTTTGATGGGTGCCGGTGGGGCCATAGAAGCCGTGGTGCATATGCTCGCCCCATGTCCGCTCCCAAAGTCCAGAAGACTCATCGTAGAAAGTTTGAATGTTTTGATACAGGTCTGAACTCATGGCACTTTTGCGACTCCTAGGGCAGTGTAGTCTTCCGTCGCAACTCATGGAAAGATTGCCGGGTGTTTTCACTATCATCAGAGGAAATCTGAAACCCTTGAGGTTGGGGCGGGATGCCAGACCTGATAACAACTCTCAGTAATCGGACTCCCGATGCAATCTTGGCAACGCAGGGGAGCCGAGGGGCGGGGGAGCCAGATCTGTAGCCTGGTTTTAGAGAACTGGTATGACGCCCCGATTCAGCACCAAAAACCTCTATGCCAGAATTATTTTCTGCCGCAAACATAAACAGCCCTGCAACTCATGGAAAGATAGGGAGCGATGTAGCTGGCCTCTCTAGTGGCAAACCGCTGGGTTTGTTAGAGTCAGCCGCAAGCTGTCTCTGGGCCTTGAAAGATCCATGCATCTGTTTGAAATGACGGTCCCGCGAACCATCTGCGCGGGCTTTTTGATGTTGATTGCGCTAGGGACCGCGCTGCTCTGGTTGCCGATCGCGACGGCTACTGGACAGTGGAATCAACCGATTGTGGCGTTTTTTACTGCGACTTCAGCGGTCTGTGTTACGGGGCTGATCGTCGTCGATACCGGCAGCTATTACTCTCCCCTGGGGCAGTTCATTATTTTGTTGCTGATTCAGGTGGGGGGGTTGGGCTACATGACGGCAACGACCCTCTTGCTGCTGGTGTTGAAGCGACGCTTACGGCTGAAAGAACGGTTGGCTGTTCAACAGTCTATGGATATTCAAGAGCTGTCAGGCGGGCGATCGCTGATTATCTCGATTATTGGCATGACGCTAATTATTGAGCTGACCGGGGCGTTTTGCCTGATGCCCACGATGATGCGCGAGCATGGCCCGGCGTTTGGTCTTTGGTCAGCCCTCTTTCACAGCATCAGTGCCTTTAATAATGCGGGCTTCAGCCTGTTTGAAGACAGTCTGGTGCGCTATGTGCATTCTGGCTGGGTCACGGGGGTGATTACGCTCTTGGTGATTTTTGGCGGTATTGGCTACCAGGTGATTATGGAAGCCTTTTTGTGGGGCCGCGATCGCCTGCTGCAGCGCTCACAGCGCAGTGAGTTTTCTCTCAACTTCAAAGTGGTGGTCGTGACGACCTTGGTGTTGCTGCTGCTAGGAACGTTCGCATTCCTCGTGGTGGAATACACCAATCCCGCCACATTGGGCTATTTCCCTTTCCAAACCAAGCTGTCAGCGGCTTGGTTTCAGTCTGTGATTGCTCGCACGGCGGGCTTCAACTCCGTTGACATCAATGCGATGCATGATGCGTCTTTGTTTCTGATGATTGCCCTGATGTTTATTGGGGCCAGTCCTGGCAGCACTGGTGGCGGCGTTAAAACCACTACGATTAGTCTGCTATTTGTCTGCACCCGGACGGTCTTGCGGGGCTATGACGAGGTGCTGGTCTACCGTCGTGAGATTCCCCCCATGCGGATACTCAAAGCGATTAGCGTCGTCGTGGGGTCGGGGTTCATGGTGGTCGGTGTCACCATCGCGCTGGCCTTATTTAATCCCGGATTCAACTTCTTGCGGCTCTTGTTCGAGGCCGTTTCGGCTTTTGCCACAGTGGGCCTTTCGACCGGCATCACGGCGGAGCTATCCACACCCTCACAGCTGGTCATCATCGCCACGATGTATGTGGGTCGGGTTGGCGTTCTATTGTTTATGGGTGCACTCGTGGGTGACCACAGCCCCAGTATGGTGAAATATCCCGAAGAGGATCTGTTAGTGGGCTAATGCGCGGGATACAGAACAGGGTTCATTGTCAAATTCAGGTGGTTGGCCGGTGAGCTCAGGGGCCGGGGGCCAGATTTGTCGTCTTGTGTCAGAGAATCAGGGTTAATAAGAGTTGCCAGTCCGGTTAGGACAGGACTGCGAACCCCTTTGCTGAGGACATCTAGAGCACCGGTACAGTATTGCAAGAAACCCGGTTTCTCGTGTCAGGCAACGATGGAATGAGTCCCTTTTTGCCCCAGAAACCGGGTTCCTGTACCGACGTTCTAGGAGCACTCTAATCCTTCGCGCCCAAACAAAGTGGCTAGCGCTATAAATCGAGTACCCACGGCAGAAGTAATATAGCAATCCGCAATTGGTTCGGGCAGCCTGAAATCGCTGGAAGCCCCTTGAAACAAGCTTTTCAATTCCGCATTCCGAACTCTACATTCCGCATTCTGCTATACCAGTTCTCAGTGATCGAACTCCTGATGCAATCTTGGAAACGCAGGGGAGCCGAGGGGCAGGGGAGCCACATTTGTAGCCTTGTTTCAGAGCATCGGTATAAAACTACCCTGCCAGTTTCTCTGCCCCCTTGCCCCACTGCTCTCTAGCCATCGGCAGAGGCTGTGCCTTCTACTGGCTTACCCCGCGTTTCGCTACTTGCATCCCAGCAGCGCTCAGTGCTTCACGGGGAGTGGTGCAGGTAGCAGGAGAGATTTATTCTGGGTGATTTCCAAATAAATATGCTCTAGCTTGACCGGACTGCGAGAAATCGCGTCAAGCGCCACGCCGTCAAATTGGGCAATCAGCTCTTTGAGTTCAAACTCTTGGGGAATCCAAAACGCCAAATCCTTGCCATAGCGGCGGGGGGTAAAACCACACTCTAAGGCGCGGGCGATCGCCCCTTGGGGGTCAGGTGTTTCCACCGTGACAATTTCGCTGGCGGGCACACACTGGCGCAGTTCGGGCAGCGTCCCGGCCTTGAGTAATTGGCCCTGTTTGATCACCCCAATGCGCTTGCACAGGCGCTCGGCCTCATCGAGCAGATGCGTCGTCAGCAATATAGTCATGCCCTGTTCGTCGCTCAGTAGCCGAATCAGTTCCCACACTTCATGGCGAGCTTCAATATCTAGCCCAGTCGTCGGCTCATCTAAAATCAGCAGCTTGGGATAATGGACGATCGCGATCGCCAAACTCAGCCGTCGCTGCATACCGCCGCTAAGTTTCTCGACCGGAGTCTGAGCCCGATCGAGCAGATCAACCGCTGCCAAACAGTCGCGAATACGCTGCGATCGCACCTTGTGAGATAGGCCATAAATTTTGGCAAAAAACGCTAAATTCTCTCGACAGGTGAGGGTGCGATACAGCAAATTTTCTTGGGGCATCACCCCGACCCAGGGCTTGGTTTTGTTGCCCGCCGGTTGGCCGTTGATAAACACGTCCCCGTGATCAGCTGTTAACAGACCGCAGATCAGATTAATGGTCGTCGTTTTGCCCGCGCCATTCGGCCCGAGGAGCCCGTAGACCTCACCGGGCAAAATATCTAAACTGAGATCCTGTAGGGCTTGTCGTCCTCGATAGGTTTTGCTCAGATTGCGAATCGACAACATCCCTAGTTTCCTGCCCCACTGTCACCGTTCGGCGTGGCTGCCGAGATTTCCCAAACACCCTAGCACTCAAAAGATCGCCCCTGTTAGGAAGACTTTGAGGAAATTTGTTTTCTCGAAATTTTAAAGGAAACCGACTGAGATTTGGGGGGGCGATCGGTTGGATGCGTCACTACCGTTGGAGGGGGTGTGGGTAGTTTGGTTGCTGCTGAGGGAGGACTCGCCGTTGATGGTGCGGCGGGGGGCACGGCGCGGCGACTCGACGGTGATAGCAGCGGCGCAAAGGCCGCCCGATTAGAGGCGATCGCCAACCCGATACCCCCCAACACCACCCAAGGTAGGGCTAATTCGGGTGCCATAAACCAAGCTTGATGACTGATCCAGTCATATCCCTGTGACGCTAAAAACAGCAAAACACAGCACAGTAACCAGAGATGCATAGCGACGGCAGCCGACAAAGATTATCTGTAGGGTAGCTAATTCCCCTCGCCTGTCAAGATGATGGGCTACCGCTTGCTGCCTTGCAGCGTTACAGTAGTAAACAGTTTCGTTATCAACACATTCAAACTTAAGCATGGTGGAACAGCAAGAGGTCATCACGCTGCTATCGCGTCGAGAGCTAGACAAAATGCGTCAGGCGGGTAGCCTCGCCGCTCGGCTTTTAGATTACCTAGAGCCGATGATCAAACCTGGCGTCAGCACGTTAGAAATCAATGATGCAGCCGAGGCTTGGACCCAAAAACACGACGCGAAAAGCGCGCCTTTAGGGTATCCCGGCGCTGTTGATCCCTTTCCTAAATCCCTCTGCACCAGTGTCAACGAAGTCGTTTGTCACGGCATTCCCAGCGCTGATCAGGTGTTGCGCGATGGCGACATCATCAACGTTGACGTTACGCCGATTGTCGATGGCTACCATGGTGACACCTCCCGCACGTTTATGGTGGGCACCCCTTCTCCCCTCGCCAAGAAGTTAGTCGAGGTCACAGAAGAGTGCATGTGGCGGGGGATTCAAGCCGTCAAGCCGGGTGCTCGTGTGGGTGACATTGGGGCAGCGATCCAAGCCTATGCCGAGGGCGAAGGCTTTTCAGTCGTGCGCGATTTTGTCGGCCATGGTGTGCACCGCATCTTCCACACCGCGCCTCAGATTCCCCACTATGGCGTGGCGGGCAAGGGCAAAAAGTTTCGCAAGGGCATGGTTTTTACCATTGAGCCGATGATCAACGTGGGCACCCATGAAGTTGAAGTCCTCGCTGATGGCTGGACGGCGCTGACCGCCGATCGCAAACTATCGGCCCAGTTTGAGCACACGGTTGCGGTCACAGCAGACGGCGTTGAAGTGCTGACCCTAGCACCGAGTAAAGTGGTCGCCTGACGGTTTGCTGCCAAAGTGTCTGAAGCTGCTGATAGTGCTTTTCATCACACCCACGATCGCCCGCTTCTAAACTATGATTGGGAAAGGGCTTGACAGAAATCGCCTCCCATGCATAAAGGCTGAGCAAATGGGACGCGTCAGGGAAGATCCACGCTTGCACTATTAGTAACGACCATCAGGACTCAGCTCGTGCTGCCTTTCGATTTCGTCATTATTGGGAAGCCGGTACCTCACCGAGCGAAGGATAAACCAGCCCTCAAGGCTTGGCGAGAGCATGTGAGAGCAACGGCTCAGCACTGTTGGGGCGATCGCTTGCCGTTGACAGATAAACTTTACGTAAAGATCACCCATTTCTACGATGCGCTTCCGGGTAATATGGGTCAAGATTTAGACAGTGAGCGGATCATCAAGCCCGTGTTGGACGCTCTCAACGGGGTCATTTATCAGGACGATTATCAAATCGCTGAGCTCGATAATCGCCGTCGCAACCTGAACGGTTCCTTTCGCGTCAAGGGCATGTCGGTCGCCTTGGCCGAAGGGTTTTGCAAAGGCGAAGAGTTTTTGCATGTTAAGGTAGACCTCCTACGAAATCCTGAAAGAGTCAACTAAGAGCAATCCTGTCGTCATGAAGAGTCGACCTGTCAAAACTCCTCTAGAGCATCGGCGTCTGTTACGCTTGGCCCGCGAATACGATCTCGCGGGCTATGAGGTGTTGCTTTATCCCCAGGATGAAGCGCTGCCCGAGATTTTGCAGGGCTGTACCCTGGGATTGATTGCCAGAGGCGCAGAAGCTACCGTCGTGGCTGACGTGCGATCGCGAGAAAATCTGACTCTGAACGGGTCGGCTGATTTGCGGCGACTGACCGAGAAAGTCAACTCCCTACCGGGCTGGCAGTTTAATCTGGTCGTGACCAATCCGCGCCATCCGCAGGCAGGCTAAGCCAGCTTTTCAGCATTAAAATTCACTCTTATAGAACTTTCTGGGCGCTGGCCTGCAGTCAAGGCTCACCGGCGCAGTAAACTCTGTAGAGCGCTGTTACACGCTTAAATCATTGATTAGGGCGTCTGTTACCCGGAGAGTTACTTCGACGGTAGAGATGTTGAAGGTGGGTATGGCTGGGTCTCTCAAAGAATTTCGCGATCGCCATCCGACTGCATCAATCTGTAGTGACGTTTTGCAGGTGCACAACGAGCAGTTTGTTGTGCAGGTCACCGTCGAAGCGCCAGAGCTGGGTCGCGCCACTGGCCTATCCTCACACGCCGATATTGAAGTCGCTGAAGATCGCGCCCGCGCTCGTGCCCTGCAGGCTCTTGGCTGGGGGCACGGCAATTCTGCTGGCACGGCTGAACCGACTGTCCCGTTGCCCGAGGTGGCCCCGTTGCTGCCTACAACTGTCGCCCCTGAAGACGTCGAAGTGATCGCAGTGTCTGACGAGAGCGTGGCTCCCCGTTTGTCTCAACCTGCAGCTAGCGGCCCCGATCTCCCGGCAGCTCCAGCTATTTCCGTGGCAGAGGTGCCTAAATCAAAGCCCTCTCCTTTGGTAACGAAACCGCGATCGCCCGTGCCTTCATCCAAGAATGGCTCAGGGTCAACCTCAACAGTTAAGTCACCTGTAGCCTCCCCCTCAGCGGCAGCGGCAGCGGTGATCGCACCTGAGTCTGAAACTCCCCTCGCCCCTCAGCCTGACAATGAACCCGCCGTCGCCGCTGCTGTTTTGACTGACATCCCCACCGAGCCGATTGATCCGGCCGCCTTACCTGCCCCGATCAATCTGTCAGACGTGATTGCCCAAACCGATATGGAGCTGCGTCGCTTGGGCTGGTCAGTGGAAACGGGCCGTGATTATTTGGAAAAAACCTACAACAAGCGATCGCGCCACGAACTGTCAGAAGAAGAGCTAATCCAATTTCTATGCCATCTCGAATCTTTGTCTGAGTCGCAGTCCTAATCTTGGTTCGGGAGCAGACCGCTCTGACTTGATATCAGCTCACGCTCGCGCGGCGCGGCTGGAGATGTTGCAGCTTGGCGGTCAATCGCTCTGAGTGCTGGCAGGCAGCGATCGCCCTCAGGGATGCGAAAGACAAAATCCTCAATCATCTTTTGTGAATTTCATCCCCAATACAAAGCTCAATGATGCTTACGCCAGGTTGCGATATGTTGCAATTCTTAAAGCTCTGACTAGGTTCTACCGCCCTACAGTTGATAGACTGTGTGACAATGTTTGAGTCGTTGTCAGTTAGCGAAAACGCTTTCCCGCCAGTTCTTTTGGGAAAGTATAAGCATTTATCTATACTGACCGACTGCTTGGAAATTGTTGTCGGTTTTGGCATCGAGCTTGTATCAGAGGACTCATGGTAGATTCCCTTAAAAAGCCTGAATTAACAGAAATCCGTCCTGGGGTAAAAGCGCCCGCTAAGGATACTATCCTGACCCCCCGTTTTTATACGACTGACTTCGACGAGATGGCCGAGATGGACATCTCCGTTAACGAAGATGAGATGCAAGCGATCCTCGAAGAGCTTCGCGTAGACTACAACCGTCATCACTTCATTCGCGATGAGCAGTTTGACCAGTCTTGGGAGCACATTGACGGGGAAACTCGGCAACTGTTTGTCGAATTTTTAGAGCGTTCTTGCACAGCTGAATTCTCTGGCTTTTTGCTTTACAAAGAGCTGGGTCGGCGCATTAAGGACAAAAGCCCCGTCGTGGCTGAGTGCTTCAATCTCATCTCTCGCGACGAAGCCCGTCATGCTGGCTTTTTGAATAAGGCCATGTCGGACTTCAACTTGCAGTTGGATCTGGGCTTTTTGACCAAGAGCAAGAAATATACCTTCTTCAAGCCGAAGTTCATCTTGTATGCGACTTACCTGTCGGAAAAGATTGGCTACTGGCGCTACATCAAGATCTATCGCCATTTAGAAGCGCATCCTGAAAATCACGTTTACCCGATTTTTCGCTTCTTTGAAAACTGGTGCCAGGACGAAAACCGCCATGGTGATTTCTTCTCGGCATTTATCAAGTCTCAACCGCAGTTTTTGAATGATTGGAGAGCGCGGTTGTGGTGTCGCTTCTTTTTGCTGTCAGTGTTTGCGACGATGTATCTCAACGACCTGCAGCGTAAAGACTTCTACGCGATCTTGGGTCTGGACGCTCGCACCTACGACATTGATGTCATTCGCAATACGAATGAAACCGCGGCTCGCGTGTTCCCCATCATTTTGAATGTGGATCACCCCGAGTTCTTTAAAGCGTTGGATCAAGCTGTTGCTGCGAACACCCAAATAGCGGCAATCGGTCAAAGTCAGCAGCCCAAGCCGCTGCAGTTGCTCCGCCGGTTGCCCCACATTGCGACAATTGGTTGGCAACTCGTACGGCTCTACTTTATGAAGCCGATTGATGCTGAGCAGATGCGCACGGTGGTTCGCTAACTCACCGATCGCACCTCGAATTAAAAGCCCCAGCCGCAAACTGGGGCTTTTTGCTGTATAAAAGCCACAGCGATCGCGCTATGGTGTCATCGCCCTCAACTTTGACTGTTGAGCCCAGAGTCGTAACCGGCCTCGTTTCTTGATCACTTCAAAGCGCTCAGCATGATGATTTTTCTATCGCTGCCCCCGGCGATGAGTCGTTGGCAGTGGCTAGCGACGTTTTTTCTGTTAACTGGTGGATCGCTGGGCACGGTGAGTTTGGCCCCAGCGGCGCTGGCGCAGAATATTGACAAACTTCAGTCAAAGTCTTGTCAGCTGTATCCAGCCCCTGTTCATTCTCTCAAGCATCAGGTTCAGGACTGCGATCGCCCCTTGACTGCTTTTGATCGCCCCTTGGCAGTGGCTGAACCGCTCTTTGACGAACCGCTCTTGGAGGAGCCGGCTTCTGACATCGGTGCTCGTTCCGCTGCTGTCCCATCTCTCGTCGCGCCGACGGTGGTTCCGACAGTCGCTTCCCTCTCCGTGATGACGGCTGTGAGTCCCCCGCCTCTGGCCATCGCCGAAAATCCACCCCTCTCGGGGGGGCAAGCGGTGGATGTCGATCCTGCCATTATTGACAGTAGTCCTGTTTTGCAGCGCTGGCTAGAAGAGGTGCCGGATATCGCGATCGACATTCAGCACGACCCGGCTTTTCGCACTCGCGTTCGCCTGGGGTACGCGGAATTTCCTGCAGCGGATAACACGGGTGGCGTGTACGTCGGTGTGCAGGATTTGTTTGTTGGGCGGACGCCGCTAACCCTCAGTGCCGAGTATTCCAGCAATGGGCGGGGCGATAGCCAGCTAATCGGAGCCGACGCCCAGTTTTATCTGTTGCCGTTGGGTTGGTATGGCAATGTGGCCCCAGTCGTGGGCTACCGCTCGATCGAAACCTCGACCTTCGACACCGATGGTGTGAATGTGGGGTTTCGCATCATGCTGATTCCCTCGCGAGCTGGGGCGGCTGACCTGAGCTTTACCCAGAGCTGGGTGGCCCCCGGCACCGATCAAGAGGTTGGGTTGAGTACCTTTTCGGCGGGCTATGCCATTGCTGAAGATATTCGCATCAGCACTGACATTCAAACTCAAAATGCGGACAACGGCCAAGAGAGCCGGGTCACGCTGCTGTTGGAGTGGATGCCCTAGTCGACTGCGGTGTCAGTTTCCATATGCTTCTCGTGGACTTGGAGGCAAGGGAGCAAGGGGGCAAGGCGCAAACTGGAATGATGGCGTCTTCCGCTACAGAGGATTAGGGGGCTGAGCGGGCTCCAACCGTTGCCTGAGTGCGAATCCGCGATACTAGCGTGACCGGTAGCCGGATGGCTGGTTTGCTATAGCGTTCAGAAACGTACTTGGGCTCAGTTCAGAGCCGTTTGTGCATAAATTGGCTGGCCCGGCTTCGATAGCCCAATCGTCCATAGAGCGATCGCGCCGCCTCGTTGTCGTCCATTACTTCTAAATGGAGGGTGTTGATGCCCAGCTGACGGCAGGCTGATTCCACAAAGGCGAAGGTCTGAGTCCCAATGCCTTGGCCGCGAAACGGTGCCCGCAGGTAGATTTCATCTAAAATCGCATCGCGTCCGTGATATTCCAAACTGTAGCCAAACATGAGGGCGACGTAGCCGATCGCGGTATCGTCACCCAAAATCACACAAATGCGTCCATAGAGATCGTTATCGATGATGCCTAACAGGGCATGCTGAGCTTTGTCGGGCTCAAATTGATGGCCGTCTAACTCATAAAACTCTTCTGAAAGCTGCATCAGGAGGTCTAAATCCTGCTTTTGGGCCAGCGAGTATTGAATATTTGTCATTTTGCGATCGAGGTCTCCCTGCATTGCCCCATTCTCCATCATTGGGCTAATCCTGTAGGGGTTTCCAGGAACCTCATATTACTGAGCTTTCGGCTTCCATGATGGTGGCGGTGATCGCCCTTTCCGGTCGGCTCAAGTCCTGTAGACAACCGGTCGGGTAGGCTTCCAGCCTGCCTCCATAACCCG
>JBHJJI010000178.1:0-3351 GCA_050042805.1 Leptolyngbyaceae cyanobacterium | reverse complement strand
CAAGCAGACATTCCAGCTCATATTGCTCTTGGCGAGCTATCGCGATCGCCAGGTTAAGCAGCAGCGGTGCCGTCTCCGGATCACTCAATGGCACCAACAGCCGCCCCCGTCCGACGGCGGGCGAGCGCGCCCGGTAAATGCCGCAAGAGGGCGTAGCCACAGGCCCCTCAGTCGTGGTTTTGCCGCTGAGTCGTTCTGATTCGGCGCGAATAATGTCGCCCCGCGTAATGATGCCAACCAGCTTGTTGCCATCCGTGACCGGCAGCCGACTCACCTTCAAGCGATTGAGCAGATCTAAGACCTGGGGTAAAGACGATTCAGGCGTGACGGTAACGGGGTGGGGCGTCATGATGTCTTGCACGAGCAGGTCGCCAGACCGATCGGTTTGGGTTGTGTCGCCCAAGTCAGTTTCTGTGACAATGCCCACCAGCTTGCCCTGATGTAACACCGGGAAGCCCCGATGGTGCGATCGCGAAAACGCCTCTAGCGCTTGGCGAATCGTGAGCGTCGCGGCCAAGGTTTCGACTCGGCGCTGCATCAGATCCGCCGCCGTCAGCCCCGCCCACGGATTCACATCCGACGGGGTGGGATTTAGCTGAATGCCCTGAAAAGCCAGCAGGCGATCGTAGATGGGCACTGAGGCAATGCGCTCACTAAACAGATACGCCAAACCGGAGCCCACCATCAACGGCAACACCAAATTAAAGTTGGCCGTCATCTCAAACACGATGACGATCGCGGTAATGGGGCCCCGCGTGACAGCACTAAAAAACGCTCCCATACCCGTCAGCGCATAGGTCGTCGTATTACTGCTCTCTAAGGTACCGACAGGTAGCCCCATCCAGGCGTGGCCGGTCTGGGCGACAAAACTCACCAAACACCCCAGTGCCGACCCCAACACCAGCGCGGGGGCAAACAGGCCCCCAGAGGCTCCGGAGCCATAGGCCAGCAGCGTTAGGCAAAACTTGGCAATAAAGGCAGCGGTAATGATTTGCCAGGCCGCGCCCCCGGTGACTAAAAACTCACGCAGACCGGTGTTGTCTTGGGCGGCGATCGGCAACGCGGCCCCAACCAGCCCAGTCAGACATCCGGCCAGCCCAATTTTGAGCGGCAGGCTCAGGGAGGTCAAGCGCTGAAAAAAGCTCAGACTGGAAAAAATTCCCTGGCTAAACAGGCCGCCCAAGATGCCCGCCATCACCCCCAGCAACACTAAAAAAGGCAGGTCTTGCACCGAGAACCCGGTCTGCATCATGCCAAAGCTGTTGAGATTGAGACCCTGGCCACCCAGCAGCCGAGACACTACTGCGCCCACAAAGGAGGCCAAAATGGCCGTCCCCAAGGTCAGGTTAGAGAAATCCTGCAGCAGTTCTTCGACCACAAACAATACGCCCGCGATCGGCGCATTGAACCCCGCCGCCAGACCCGCCGCTGCCCCGGCGGCAATCAGCTGACGACGATATTCGGGTGAGGTGGGCACCCACTGGCTGAGTTGAGCAGCCAAGGCTGCGCCAATTTGCACCGTGGGCCCTTGTCGTCCTAACGACAGCCCCGAGCCCAGCGCCAAGATAGTGCTAAATAATTTAGCCAGAGCCACGCGTAAATTGAGCGGCACATCATGATAAGCCAAAGCGGCTTTCACTTTAGGAATGCCGCTGCCCACGGCCTCCGGCGACACCCGCTCCAATAGCCACCCCGAAGCCACGCCCCCTAACAAGCCGACGGTAGGTAACAAAAACCAGGCGGGCAGGGCGCTATCGAGTCGCCAGGCGGTCAGGACTTCCACGCTTTGTTTCAGCGCGACCGCCGCCAAACCCGAAACCACACCGATGATGCAGGCTTCTAAAAAAGCAACCCGCTTCGGACCAAAAAATTTGTGCAAGCGCCGAAAGCGCAGCATGTTTAGACGTCACTAAACAACATTGAAAAGCTGAACCAGCGTCTATCTCCCGGACGGTTCAGGGAGCCGTCCACGCTGCGCAGCGCTAACCGCGGCCCGTCACAGAAAGCCCGGATAGTAGCACCGAGGGCGTATAGCAAGCCCCATTCCAATCAGCATCCTGACCTAAAGCTACGAGCTGCAGCAGGGCCGTATAGACATTCCCCGAGACCATCGTATCCTTTACCCGCCCCTGAATCTCGCCCTGCCTGACGCGATAGCCCAGATCTATGTTGATGGAAAAGTCGCCGGAAATGCCAGCGGTTTCCCCCAAAATCTGATCGACGACGATCGCGTCATCCAGCGTTTTGATTAACTCCTCAAACGTGGCCGCGCCGGGTTGCACTAAGGTATTGAACAGTCCCGGTGTGGGTGCACTGCCGAGACCCGGACGAAACCCGTTGCCCGTTGAACCATCCCCCAACTCTTTGCCGACAGTGCGATCGGTATAAAACAGCCGCAACACGCCGCGATCGATCAGCACCAGCTTTTGGGTCTGGGTGCCCTCATCATCAAAGGGACAACTAAACGGCCCAGCATCGGGATCTTGATAGAGGGTCAAGGCTTCTGAGGTGACCTGCTCGCCGATGCGATCGCTCCAGGGTGAGGAACCTTCCAACACGCGTTTGCCGCTCAGAGCCGCCTGCACTGCCCCCCACAGGGTATCAGCCGCCTTCGCGGTAAACAGCACGGGTACCCGACCGACGGTGGGGGCGACATTGCGATCGGCCCAGTCTAAACGCATCAATACCTGTTGAGCCAGGGCCTCGGGTGACAAGGCATCGCGACAGACCTGGCCATCGCTCACGGTTAAAAAATCGTCGCCCCGCACCCACTCCACCCCGAGATAGCTGCTCAGCGTGGTGTCGTGGTAGCCATAGTCAATGCCAAGGGAGTTGACCAAGCGCGTCGTCTCGATGTCACACTCCAGCTCTGCTTCGCAGATCACCTCGGGGTAGCGATCGCGAATTTGGGCGATCACGGTTTCTCCCCAGGTAATCATTTGCGTCACCGGCACTTCTACCCCCACATCGGGGTATTGCAGAGCAGTGCCACGACTCAGTTCAATCGCTTCAGGGTCGTTGAGCTGGCTAATGGCGATCGCTTTATCCACTAAGGCCTGAGGCGAAATCGGGCCATGGGCAACGGCAATGCCGGGGCGACCCTCACGCCACAATCGCAGGGCCGTGCCCTCCAGCTGATTGCTCTCTAATTGCTTCAGGCGATTAGCTTCAAAATAAACGGGGCGCGCCGACGAACTAGACTGAAACACCTCGGCGGCTTCAGCACCGGTTTGTTTGGCCAAATCCAGCAGTTGTTCTGGCAAGGTATCCCAATTGGCCTCTCCTCCCATGCTGTATGCGTCGACCCCAAACCGCGTTTTGATATTTCCCTATCATCAGGGATCAGGGGCA
>JBHJJI010000177.1:0-19450 GCA_050042805.1 Leptolyngbyaceae cyanobacterium | reverse complement strand
TTCTGAAACGTTGATGGCGTCATAACGGTCTAATGAGGATTTTTAAAAAACGATACCCGTGAGATGGGAGGTGTGGATGCTTTGTTTTGAGGGCGTCAAGGTTTCCTACTACATCCGCCCTGACAGCACCGATATATTCTTTCTGGAAAATGGTCTAAATAGTACCTGATGAGTGATGTCGTTTGCAGGAGGGCGTTCTGGTCTAAGCTTAGCGGGGACTGAGCACTCGGGGCTGTCGCCCTTTAGCTTTCCGGGCAGCGTTTCCCATCCACCGATGCCCGGTTCATCTCCCCTGGCCCTTTGATGTCCCCTGCTATGACGCTGATTATTTGCCCTGGCATGCATCCTGTGGTCTTGAGCGATCGCTTTATCGTGGCTCTTCAGCATCAGTTGCAGGCGAGTCTTCCCCTAACTGAACCCCAGCGAACTCAGCCAGTGGGACTGTTGCCGGCGCAGCGCTACGCTCCCTTCAGCGGCTTTTCAGTCTGGTCCTATTTGCAGACGGTGGCGGTGCCGGCAGTGCCCCTACTACTTATTGGCTTTAGCGCGGGCGTAGCCGGAGCGATCGCCGCCGCTCAACTATGGCAAGCGCAAGGGCGCACCGTGGCCGCTTTGATTGCGATCGATGGCTGGGGGGTGCCGCAGCTAGGCGATTTTCCGTTCCACCGGATTAGCCACGACCACTTCACTCATTGGAGTTCAGCGCTGTTAGGCACTGGACATGACAGCTTCTACGCGGACCCGCCTGTCGCGCATTTAGACCTGTGGCAAGCCCCCGATCGCACGTCGGGATGGTGGCTCTCTGGCGCTGCGGCAGTTCCCTCATCGCCTAGGCAAACCACCGCGATCGCTTGTATTGCCCAACTGCTGCAGCGATACGGTTGCGGCACTCAGCTAGAGCGGCTTTAGGGTCAGACCACTGGGCTCTGGGTGGGCATGGTGGCAACCTCGGTGCGTGGCGTCAGTTGCTCGCGCTCGATCACGTGAATGTAACCAGCGATCGCATGGGCCAAGGTGGTTTTGGGCTTACGCAACCGCAAGGTGACAAAAAATAGAAGCGCATCTAAATGCAGCAATAGAATGACTAGCAAATCATTGCGCATATGCCGTTTGCCGGGGACTCGACCGCGCACTGGGTCAAAATAGACTAGCTGTTCAATGTGGGTGTAGTTAAACAGCGGTGGCAACCTGGGCACGATATCGTCGCCATGAACGCAGCGATAGGAGCGCTCTCGCAAAGTCACCGTGATTTTTTTGCTGAGGGGATGATTAGCCACTCGGGGACTGCCAAAGGTATAGAGATAAACGTCGGGATGATAGGTCGCCGCATGGTAGGCCATCAGGGTGGCGATCGCCCCGCCTAAACTGTGCCCCGTCACAAATAACGGCATTTCTTGGCCGCAGATTTTATCGTGAATGACATCGCTGACCCCCCGTGGCCCCACCCATTCACTCTCCTCCATTTGGTTTTGAATGGCATGGGGCAGAGCCGAACCCCAGATCGATTGAAACGCCTGCAGGAATCCGGCATGGGCAAACAACGGCCCTTCACCGTATGCCTTATCGGCCAAATCGGGCAGCTTGTTGCGCAAAATGATGATGTCGGTGAGGATGTCGATGTAGTTTTTTTCGGTGCCGCGAAACGCCAGCGCGGCAAACCGCTGACCGGCGCCCGGATGCAGCGCCAAAAAGCCTTGCGTGCCGCGCATATCAAAGTAGTAGAGGTGATCGAACCCAGCTCGCTTCAAGTTCGTCGCGATGTTGAGCTTCGAATCGTAGGCCAACCAAGAGCATTGGGCCAGCCACCAAGCCGTATGCGGCTCATAATTCCCGCTTTTAGTCGGCAGCGCAATGTTTTCGCAATTAGCAAAGTAGGGGGGAGAAGACGGGTTAGTCATGCTGAAAGAACCGAGGTAGATGCGACCAAAACCAATAGCTCAAGCATAGGCGCGGGTGCCGCTCGCAATGAAAAAGTGTTGTAATCAGAAAAATAGATCTTGAGAGGTTTGGATCTATGGCCAGGGTTCCTTCACGGCTCCGAATCTGGCGGCGATCGCGGTTATTCTTGGGGGTTTTCAGTTGCCTGGTGATCCTCGCGCTGCAATTTTCGCCGGTCGCGATCGCCAACATGGCTTCCCCCTCACGGGCCGGTGATTTGCTCAGCGAACCCTGGGCCGATGTCAGTAGCCTCGATATTCTCCACGAAGATTTAGTTTTCGATTTACGGCCTCTCGCCGACCTCGCACCGGCCCAAATCTCAGCGACCTATCAAATTAATAACCCCGGTGCAGCCACCACGCTCGACCTGCTCTTTGTCGCCCCGGGAATAGCCACGGGACAAGTGACGCTGAACGGTCAGCAGGCGATCGCCGCCACCTCTATTGAGGCACCTGAAATTCCGGCAGAGTGGAACATTGATAGCCCGCCGCCGTTGAATGGCTTACAGTTTCAGGTGCCGTTGAGTTCCGGTGAACAGACGATCACGGTGCAGTACACCGGTCACCCCGATAGCGACGATCGCGATATTTATCGGATTTATGACCTGACCTATTGGCTGTCTCCTGCCCGCCAGTGGCGCTCCTTCGGCACTCTCACCGTCGACGTCTTTGCCCCCGCCGGTTGGCAAGCCGCGTTTGAGCCCGACCTGTCAGTGGTCGAGCCGCAGCACTGGCGGGCCACTTTCACCGGACTCCCCGCCGATCAGTTAACGTTGACCACCTATCTGATGCCGTCTCGATGGTTGAGCCTGGTGCGGTTAGCTTTGCTGGGAACCAGTTTAGCGGCGGCGGCAGTCATCACTTGGCGGGCCTATTATCAGTTGGGGCGATTTTCTCAACGCGCCCACTGGTCAGGCGGCTTGCTAGTGCTGGCCTGTTTGTTTTGGATTCCCCTCAGCATTCCACTGGTGTGGAGCATTTCGGGTTTAGGCGTCGGGGCGGCTGAGCTGCTGTTGGATCAGCGACAGTTGGCCGTCGGCTACAGCTACGGTCGACTCATCTTGTGGGTGGGTGTGGGGTTAATGGAAGCCCTCATCGCGCCGGTGATCGCCAGTATTCAATTCGCGATCGGACGCCGTTCTGTTCAAAGCTGAGCCGCAGGGATAATTCCTCACCATGGCTCAAACCGATGGCCACGATAGTCATTTGCAGGCAAATCATGGCATTCGAGTTTGGGCGGCGATCGCCCCCGATAATTCAAGCAAATTCGCTGTCGAAAAAGAAATCCGGCGATCGGCAATAATCCCTTTTGCCGTGATCTACAACACAAAAGCGACAGAAAGTCCTGATCCCCCCTTGCCAATGGGGACTCACCGTCACACACTAAAAGGTGTCAATCCCAAGGGTAGTCACTTGCAGTTGCGAGGTTCCTGGTGAAAAGAGTTTTATCCATCATCCTTGGTGGGGGTGCCGGTACCCGCCTTTACCCACTCACCAAGTTTCGAGCGAAACCAGCAGTGTCTCTAGCTGGCAAATATCGCTTGATTGATATTCCCGTTAGTAACTGCATTAATTCCGATATTCATAAAATCTACGTTCTGACGCAGTTCAATTCGGCGTCCTTAAATCGCCATATCTCGCGCACCTATCAGTTCTCTCAATTTAGTGAGGGGTTTGTTGAGGTGCTGGCGGCGCAACAGACCCCTGATAGCCCCAGCTGGTTTCAGGGCACCGCTGATGCCGTTCGCAAGTATCTGTGGATGCTCCAAGATTGGGATGTCGATGAATTTCTCATTCTGTCCGGTGACCATCTTTATCGGATGGATTACTCACTGTTTATCGAGCGTCACCGCAGTACGAACGCTGACATGACTCTGTCGGTGGTGCCTGTCACCGAAAAAGTCGCCCCCAGCTTTGGCCTGATGAAAATTGATAACGCGGGCCGAGTGATTGATTTTTCGGAAAAACCCAAAGGCGATGCCCTCAAGCAAATGCAGGTGGACACGTCGACCTTGGGGTTGACGCCAGAACAGGCCCAAGAAAAGCCCTACATTGCTTCTATGGGTATTTACGTCTTTAAAAAAGACGTGCTGATCGATTTGCTACGCAATAACCCTGAGCAAACGGACTTTGGCAAAGAGATTATTCCTCACTCTGCCAAAGACTACAACGTTCAGGCTTACCTGTTTGACGGCTATTGGGAAGATATTGGGACGATTGAGGCCTTTTATCACGCTAATTTGGCGTTGACGATGCAGCCTCAACCAGCATTCAGTTTTTACCAAGAGAATGCGCCGATCTATACGCGATCGCGCTATTTGCCGCCCAGTAAATTGCTTGACTGCCAAGTCACCGAGTCGATCATCGGTGATGGCAGCATCTTAAAGACCTGCCGCGTCAGCCACTCCGTGATCGGCTTACGCCAACGGATACAGGAAAACTGCGTGATCGAAGATGCCTTGCTGATGGGGGCTGATTTTTATGAGCCGTTGTCAGAAAGCAGCCGTCACTTGACTCGCGGCAAGATTCCCATCGGCATTGGTGAGGGCTCGGTTGTCCGCAAGGCCATCATCGACAAAAACGCTCGCATTGGTCGTAATGTCCAAATTGTTAACAAAGAGGGCATTGAAGAGTCCGAACGCGAAGATCTCGGTTTCTACATTCGCAGTGGCATCGTGGTTATTCTCAAAAATGCGGTGATTCCTGACGGCATGGTGATTTAAGCTACCGGTTCTCGCAACCAATGTTGGGTCAGCCTGAGTTAACCCGAAATTTAGCGGCTATGCGTTTTCTCTATTGAGGAAGCGCGTAGCCGCTAGTTTTTTTGCAGATAGCTGTACCCATGAATCCCTTGGTTGAAGAAACTTGTTGGCAATATCGGTTCGAGGGCAAATCAAAAAACAAAGGCTGCTTGAGTTGTGCTTATGCCGCTTGGCGAGAGCATCATCATTCGAGTGCCCGCTAGGTCAGCATCGTTTGGCAAAGGCTGCGGAAATGATCGCCGCGCACTTCGAAGTTGGGATATTGATCAAAGCTGGCACAGGCCGGTGATAGCAATACGGTTTGAGCGTCGAGTTGCGGAGCGAGTTCGGCGCTGCGGCGCACGGCCTGCTCCATCGTTTCGACAATTTCATACGCGTCATAGCCGATCGCGCTCAGTCGTTGAGCAAAGGTCTTGGCCGCATTTCCAATCAGTAAAACGCTTGCTGCCTTAGCTTGAATCTCGCTGAGCCAGGCGGTATCGTCCCCCGCTTTGGCTTCACCCCCGGCAATCAAAATAGCTGGAGCAGGCACGGCCTGCAGCCCCACCACCGCCGCATCGTAGTTGGTCGCCTTGCTGTCATTGATATAGGTGATTCCCTGCCAGGTGCCCACCACTTCCAGACGGTGAGGCACACCGGGGAAAGTTTTTACCCCCTGGGCGATCGCGCCAGGTGCCAATCCGGCCAGATGGGCAGCGGCGACGGCCATCAGCAGATTTTGTTGGTTGTGCTCACCGACCATGTTGAGCGCATCCACAGCGACGATAGCCGTCCCAGCCACCTTGACCCAACCGGCTTCGATGTAAGTCAGCGGCACCAGGGGCGCGATCGCGTCGGGGCCTTGGGTACTCGTCCAATAGGCGTCGGGAAATTGCGCGGCTGCCTGGGTGCGCAGCGTCGGATCATCGCCGTTGAGCACCGCCTGTTTCGATTGATGTAGCAGCTTGGCTTTAATCCGAAAATAATTATCGAGGGTTTTGTGGCGGGCCAGATGATCGGGTGTAAAGGTCGTCCACAAACCGATGTCAGGAGCCAGAGTAGAGGCCGCTTCAATCTGGTAGCTGCTGAGTTCGGCGATCACCCAGTCGGGCTGGGTCGGCGCTAAGGCCAACTCGCCGATCGCGTCGCCAATGTTGCCACAGGCGGGGGCGCTCAGTCCGGCAGCTTGAAAGATCGCGGCGGTCAGCGCCGTAACAGTCGTTTTGCCATTGGTGCCGGTGATGCCCACCCAAGGCTTATCCCGGAGATGACGCCAGGCTAGTTCGGCTTCGCCAATGACTGCGACTCCTTGATCGCGGGCGGTCACCAGGGCCGGAATATCCCATGGCACACCGGGACTGACCACGACTAAATCAGCAGCGTCTTGAACAGAGTAGCTATGGTCAAGGCTCACCGTGATTCCCGCTGCCGTCAGCGCCGGGATGGCTGCCTGCATCAGGGGTTGGGGATTGCGATCGCTGAGCACAACAGCCCAACCGGCCTGCCGCAACAGCTTCGCCGCCGCGATACCAGAGCGACCAACCCCAATCACATGAGCGCGTTTTTCCATAGTTCGAATAGTTTGGGTAGCCCTGATTAGCCTTTAACGATCGCGCCAAAATCTGCCAGTACGCGGGCATGGTTGCGCAGCAGGCCCAGCAGATTTAACCGATTTTGCTGGATGGCGGCATCTTTGTCCATCACGAGGACGCTGTCGGGGCCGTCAAAAAAGCGACTGACAATCGGGGCCGCAGCTTCCAGCCCCGAGACGAGTTGACGATAGTCGCGATCGTGCTGGGAGGCAACAGTTTGCGGCAGCAGCGCCTGCAGAGCTGCCAAAAAGGCGCGCTCGGAGTCTTGCTGAAACCGATTTGGGTTAACCACGGTGGTCGGATCTAGACTGCTGGCATCCAGATCGCCCTGGGCCGCTAGTCGCGATGCGCGGTTGACCGTATCATAGATGCGGGCGAGTGTGCCGTCCTGCCGCAGGCTCTGCAATAAGACTGCGCGATCGCGGGTGTCGAGCAGGTCACTTAGCGCCCGCTGGGTATAGGCTGGATCGTCGTCTCCCACCACAGCATTCACCAGGTCGTAGTCGATGGTTAACTCGTCTTGCAGCAGCGTTTGTACCCGCTGCTTAAAGAAGTCCTGTAGCTGCGATCGCAGCGGCTCCGCTTGCTCAACCGTCAGCTCCGGATTTTGCACAAAAGCAGCCACCACCTGATCGAGCAGAGCGTGCAGGTTAATCGCTAAATCAGCGTCCCAGGTGACGGCGATGATGGCATTTGCAGCCCGGCGCAGTGCAAAGGGATCGGACGACCCCGACGGCAACATACCCAGGCTAAAAATACCCACCAGGGTATCGAGGCGGTCAGCCATGCCTAACAGCTGCCCGACCAGGCTCTGAGGCAAACTGTCACTGGCACCGCGCGGACGATAATGCTCGGCAATCGCCACCGCGACCGCTTCGGGCTCACCGCTGTGGCGGGCATATTTTTCGCCCATGATGCCCTGTAGTTCCGGAAATTCCCCGACCATTTGGGTGACCAGATCCGCTTTACAGAGCTGGGCTGCCCGCTGCAGATCTTGGCGCGAGGTGGCGCTCAACTCTAGCTGGTTGGCGATTAGCTCAGAGATCGCTCCAATCCGCTTGACCTTGGCCCCCATCGAGCCCAAGCGTTCTTCAAAGGTAACGGCATCGAGCTTGGGCACAAAGGCCGCGAGGGGCTGGGCGCGATCGGCATCAAAAAAGAATTTGCCATCGGCCAGCCGGGCGCGAATGACGCGACCGTTGCCCTCGGCAATCAGCGCCGACTTTTGCGGATCGCCATTCGACACCGTGACGAAGTAGGGCAGCAGTTCCGAGTTAGCCGCCCCCGCCAATACCGGAAAATATCGCTGATGGCTCTCCATTTCCATCATGGCGACTTCGGCGGGCAGCTCTAAAAAGGCGGGCTCAAACTCACCCACTACCGCCGTGGGCCATTCCACCAAATTTGCCACTTCGCTCAGCAGCGCTTCGCTGATGTGAGCTTGGCCCTTTACTGATTGCGCCGCCTGTGCCACCGCTGATCGGATGTCAGTTTGCCGCTGTTGACCATCAACCTCCACAAAGGCCGATCTCAGCTGGGTGGCATAGTCTTGGGCGTGATTGAGGGGAATCGGCGCAGGATGCAGCACCCGATGTCCCTGGGAAACGCGATCGCTGACGCAGCGCTCGGAGCCATTCTCCAACGTCAGGGGAATCAGCTGATCGTCCAGCAGCGTGACCAGCCAGCGAATCGGGCGCGGAAACTTGAGGTCGCCGTCGCCCCAGCGCATAAACCGTTTACCCTCTAGCCCCAAAATCCACTGGGGAATCCATTCCTGCAGCAGCTCGGTAGCGGCTCGACCGGGGATGTGATGCTGCACGTAGACGAAGGCACCCTTGTCGGTTTCGCGAATTTCCAGATCTTCAACGGCGACATTTTTTGAGCGGGCAAAGCCCTCGGCGGCTTTTGTCGGCTGACCGTCCCTAAAGGCCGCTTTTGCCGGTGGGCCTTTGGCTTCTTCTTCGCGGTCGGGCTGGCGGCTGGGCAAATCCGTCAGCAATAGGGCCAGTCGCCGAGGGGTGCCGTAGTAGGCGATCGCGCCCGGCGTTAAATGGGCCTCTGCCAACTCTGCGGGAATGCGATCTCGCCACTGCGCCAGGGCTTCTTGCACAAAGCTGGCGGGGAGTTCCTCAGTGCCGACTTCTAATAAAAACGTTGCCATAACCTCGATGTCGTCTTCCTACAGTGGGGGCTCTTGGGTCATTCCGATTAGGCTGGGGCGATCGCTCGACCGCATTCAGCCTCAACGATCGGGGCGAGCTGGCCCAGGGGAACCTGTCAGAAGTCTTCTGCTTGACCGGGTCAGACGCTCCCAGCATTTGCTCAGACGTGCAGCGCCGATGCCCCTGCCAGCTGCAGGCAATCAGTAAAAGGCTGAGAGCTGACAGGCGACACTCTCATCGCGCCCGCACCGGGTCAGATGATTTTCTCTGATGGGCCGCCAGACCTCAATCAGTGTATCGCGATGGCGGCTGGCTAACCCCTAAAGCCGGCCAATCAGATAGTAAGTTTTCATCGGGCCTTTGCCTTTGATGGCAATCTCAGGGCCAGGCTGAAATTCGAAGCGATCGGCCAGTCGCGCATAGGTCGTCTCAGTGACCTGGATTTTTTCCGGTTGGCCTTGCGATTCCATCCGGCTAGCGACGTTGACGGTATCGCCCCAGAGGTCATAGCTAAACTTTTTAATGCCAATCACACCCGCGACCACACTGCCCGTATTGATGCCGATGCGGAGCTGCAGCGGCATGCGATCATCGCGGCTAAACTCGCTGATCACCTGGTGCATGGCTAAGGCCATATCGGCGACCGCCGCTGCATGACCGGGCCGCGAGACCGGCACACCGCCCACCACCATGTAGGCATCGCCAATGGTTTTGATTTTTTCCAGGTGATAGCGCTCAGCTAAGCGGTCAAAGGCGGAAAAAATTTGGTTGAGTAAGTTCACCAACTCTAACGGACTGTATTGCGCCGCCAGCGGGGTGAAGTTAACGATATCGGCAAACAGCACTGTGGCGTCGTCAAAGCGCTCTGCTAACGACCCTTGAAACTGTTTGAGCTGCTCGACTACGGCTTCTGGCAAAATGTTGAGCAACAGCTTTTCTGATTTTTGCTGCTCGTGACGCAGCGCCAGTTCCGCCTCTTGGCGTTCGTCAATCTCTTGCTGCAGGCGAGCATTCTGCTCTTTGAGCCGAACGGTTTGCTGGTGCAGCGTTCTTTGCAGGTTGGCCAACAGCGGTGATGGGCTGTGGTTGGCCAACATTTGTTGGGTGCGCGTCTGTAGCCGCTGTTGGGTTTCGCGGCGGGCGACCTGCAGTTTGATGCGGGCCACCACCTCTTCGGGCCAATAGGGTTTGGGAATATAGTCAGCGCCCCCGACGGCAAAAGCTTGCAGGCGATCGCCTGGTTCTTGCCCTTGCCCCCAAAACAAAACGGGAATGTGCTGGGTTTCTGGCCCTTGCTGTAGCTGCTGACAAAAATTGAAGCTGCTCGATGCCGGCAGGGATGCTTCCAGCAAAATCAACTGGGGCGATCGCCCCGTGAGGCAGGCCCAGGCCTCAGTCACCGACCCCACGGTGTAAACTACCCAGCCTGCGGCCGCCAGAGCTTGCAGCAGCTCAAACTGCTGATATCCGTGGGGATCGACTAACAGTAGGTACCCCCCCGTCTCGACGGCGGGGGGTGTCATCGGGCTGGTAGAGTGCCGACGCGCCCACCCCATTGTTGAAACATCGTTGCACCTAGTGGAATAAGTGGAATACACCGAGAATCCTTTATCTAAATTCCTGCCAACTCCTCAAAGATGGCGTGATGTGTCGATGCACCTGAAACGATTACAGCCTCGCTTATTGTGCCCATCGACTCACATCGGTTTGAGATCACCAACCTGCAGCGGTCGCTCAGCGATCGCTGGAAAAGTTGCCAGCAGTTAACCCTTACTGTCATCTCTACTGGCCCATCGTCCTCTTTTCCGGGAACGGTAGCCGATCATACCGTCGGGCGCGCCATCAATCACCAGTCAAAAGCCTTGAGGCTAGGCAGGACAGCGTCCGCCCCCACACCATTAGCTGAGAGCTGGAACGCAGGGTAATCAGCCAGCCACGGCCTAAACCCAGCCCTGCCGACCCCGCGACATTGGCCGATCTGGTATCCAGCCGCCGCTACTGGTCAATTTGCGGCTTCAACAAAAAGAATCGATATGAATGAACGATCGCAGCCCCTCATTAAGCGCGACCCGTTTGCCATACAAATTTGCCGTCGCGCCACAGGGCCACCAGTAAACCGATCGCAAATTTGGTGACAACTTCACCAAACAGCAGGGACACGATTTCAGCGGTCGACAACACGCCAGCGAACGCGACCAGCGTAAATAACAGCGTATCTAAAGGAATCGAGACTGCATTGCTTCCAGCTACCCGCACTAGCCAGGGAAAGCGCAGCAGCCGCTGATAAATCTCAGTATCTGCCGTCTCGGCTAGCACAATCGCTAAAAAGCTGGCGGCAATGATGCGCATGGGCACCGCCAAGGTCACACTCATCAACACATTGGCCAGTGCCGCCACGGCAATGGTGCCATAGACCCACCGCCGCCCGGCACTGTGTAAGCGATCACGCTGGGTAAACGTAAAGCCAAATATAAACGTGCCCACGGCCACTTGCCCAAAGATCGGAAACGGGATAAACCAAGCAGCGGTGTAGTTAGCGCCTAACGTGGCGAGAACGTAGAGGGTGGCATTAAGCAAATATCGTGTACGCATTCGCAGTAAGGGAAGGTCTCCTCGATTGTCGTTTTGTCATTCTACGGCTCAGAACTCACCGCTAAGCCATGAACGGATGACATCCTGACAGTGACCTTTAGCGGCAGCCGCAATTTTGGTCACAGCATCAACGGGAATCGAGGGCTGGGGTTTGCAGATAGGCATGGTCAGTTGTGCCCAACAGCCGATCCCAAAAGGTGAAGTACAGACCAAAGTGACTTTGGTAGCGGCGATGATGCAGACCGTGATGAGTCGGGCCAATTAGGCCGCGCCCCAGCCAACTCAAAGCCGAGTTTGGCGTCACAAGGGCAAACTGCAGATGGGTAGCGATCGCCCAGAGGGTCATCACCAGAAAGGCGGCAGTGAGCGTGACAAAATGCAGCGGCAGCACGAACACCAGCCCGACAAAAAAGAGCCCGTGAATCAAGGCCTCACCTGGCTCAAAAGCAAACGACGTCCAAGGGGTGGGGAGGCGCGATCGATGGTGGCCTTTGTGCAAATACTTAAACAAAACCGGATGGTGCAGCAGCCGATGAGTCGCGTAAAAATAGCTGTCTTGCAGCACCAAAATGGCGCAAAAGCTGAAGCCCAGATAGGCCCAGCCATAGTCACCCACTGAGCTGTAGATGCGGGTATTGCCAGCCTGGTAGGCAACCATCACCAGAGCAGCAATCAGGGCGAAGAGAAAGGCCGAGGAAACTGATAAAAAAATGTCATGGCGGATCAGTCGCCAGCGATAGCTGGGGGTGCCAAAGCGCTTGCCCACAGACAGCTTAGACAGCAAATACACCACCCCAAAGGTGCCGCCCGCAAATAGAAAGTATCGACCCAAGATAAATCCTAAAAATACCCAGTAGTAGTAGCCAACAGTGTCGATGCTCAACTCGCAGTACCGGTAACAACAGGATCTGAATGCGATCGCCCGAAAAGTTCATAGCATAGAGTGCCTGAGCTGAGCGCAGCAAGGGGGCAAGTGCCGTCTGAGGGCAACCTGAGATTGGCGCGACCTTGCCAACATCGGGCCAGTCATTTTCCTTTCCCGAGATTAGCGGCTTATCAGGCACTTACCGACAGCAGTTCTCGGCGTATGTCAGGGGCTATCGACAATCATGCGCCAGCGCTCTGCCCCGATCCGAGCGGTTGGCCCACTCGGTGACAGCCTCTATCACTCAGCGCTGGGTTCATTGCTGAACTGATAGACATCAGGGTGAACGGTTCAGCTCACCAGAGTCCGGTTTTTGTGATTGACCAAGGCGATCGCTAATTCAATCGCGGCTTCCATACTGGCTGACCGAGCAATTCCCTGACCGGCGATGTCAAAGGCAGTGCCATGATCAGGCGAAGTGCGCACAAAAGGCAGGCCGATGGTCGTATTCACGGCCCGATCAAAGGCCAGCAGCTTGATCGGAATTAACCCCTGGTCATGATACAGGGCGAGATAAGCATCGTAAGGGCTCGCCGCCGCGTCCTCATACCAGGCTCGGCCGGCACTCACCCACAACGTATCGGGCGGCACTGGCCCTGTCAGTTTGACCTGAGGATAGGTTTGCTGAGCCGTTGCTAACCAGGGAATCAGCCAGTCCCGTTCTTCAGTGCCCAGTTTGCCCGCTTCGCCACTGTGAGGGTTCAGACCCGCTATAGCGATATGGGGCGACGCCACACCAAAATCTCGTCGTAGGCTTTCGATCAAGAGCGCCAGCTTGCGTGACATCAGATCGGGGGTCAGGGTCGTGGATACCTGATTCAAAGGAATATGGGTCGTGGCCAGCAGACTGCGCAATGACCAACCGGTGTGGGGCGATCGCGCGGCAAACATCATGCCGAACTGATCAACGCCAGCGCGTTCTGCCAAAACCTCAGTCTGTCCCGGATAGACATGCCCCGCCGCATGCCAAACCGCTTTGGCAATAGGGGCGGTCACCACCGCGTCAAACTCACCCGCTAACGCCCCAGTAATTGCCCGATTGAGCCAGGCAAAACTCGCCTGCCCCGTGACGATGCTGGGTTCCCCTGGCACCAGATCAGCGAGTCCAGCGATCATTGAGTCCGCACCAAGCAGGGTAAACGGCCTCAAGTCAAAGACGTTTGAGCTTGCCAGATTGAGCTGATTGAGAGTCGCTTGCAATAACGCTCGATCCCCGACCAGCGTGATCTGAGCAGCTGTCCTCAGGGTTGAATTACCCAGGGCTTTGATCACGACTTCAGGGCCGATGCCAGCCGGGTCACCCAGGGGGATCACAAGCCGGGGAAGCATTTCAGAGTCTGGACTCAATGGAGTTGGCTGATCGATCGCAAGGGTAGAAAACCTATTCATGAAGAATCTCTGGGTTAGTTTAGAATGTTGTCACTCTGGAATTTTGCGGTAGATCAGACACCGTATGGGTGGTGAATAAAAATGTATTTTGTTGTGATCGTGCCCGCCAGCTAAATCAATTGTTACGATAATTTTAAGAATCATTCGCAGTTTAGGGTTTCAACCGTCATGGGCCGTGTAGGGGTATTGCTGTTGAACTTGGGTGGGCCAGAGCAATTAGAGGACGTTCGTCCTTTTTTGTTCAATTTGTTTGCCGACCCTGAGATCATTCGTTTGCCGGTGCCTTGGTTGCAAAAGCCCTTGGCCTGGCTGATTTCCAATAGTCGGGCCAAGCAATCTCAGCAAAATTACAGCCAGATTGGCGGCGGCTCTCCCCTCCGGCGCATCACTGAGCAGCAAGCCGATGCGCTGAAGCACAGCCTCGAGGCAGCGGGGCAGCCGACCGAAATGTATATCGGCATGCGCTATTGGTACCCCTTTACTGAAGAAGCGATCGCCCGCATCAAGCGCGATGGGATTGAAGAACTGGTGGTACTGCCCCTCTATCCCCAATATTCCATCAGCACGAGTGGTTCTAGTTTCCGCCTGTTGCAACAGCTCTGGAAAGAAGATCCCTCCCTAGAGCGCATCCGCTATACCGTAATCCCCTCTTGGTATGCCCGACCTGGCTATGTCAGAGCCATGGCTGATTTGATTGTCCAAGAACTCGATCAGCTGTCCGATCCCGGTGCCGGACACGTCTTCTTCAGCGCCCACGGGGTGCCGGTGAGCTATGTCGAAGAAGTCGGCGATCCCTATCAGCGGGAAATCGAGCACTGCGTTGAGCTCATTATGCAGGTGTTAGGTCGTCCGAATGCTCATACACTGGCCTACCAGAGCCGCGTTGGCCCTGTGGAATGGCTACAGCCTTACACCGAAGTGGCGATCGAAGAGTTGGCTGAACAGGGTGTCAATAATTTAGTCGTGGTGCCCATTAGTTTTGTGTCAGAGCACATCGAAACGCTGCAAGAAATCGATATGGAATATCGAGAAATTGCCGAAGAAGCAGGCATTGAGACGTTTCGCCGAGTGCCCGCGCTGAACACGCACCCCGGCTTTATCGACGACATGGCCGCAATGGTGATGGAAAGCCTGGAAGCACCGCGCCGTCTCTTTTCGGACGTGGTAGAGCCAGACAAGAAGGTCAAGATTTATCCCCAAGAGAAATCCGCCTGGGGGTTAACGCCAGTCGCCGAAGTCTGGAACGGCCGCCTCGCGATGGTCGGCTTTTTGGCCCTGATTGTGGAATTGATGAGTGGTCACGGGCCGTTGCATTTGGTGGGGCTGTTATAGATTCGCTCATTCTTCTGTTTTCAAGTAGCCTGTGAGATCGCGCAGAAACAGTCAGGGATGACGCCTGAAAACTACTGAACCCACGCAAACATTTGCTCGCGTGGATGTTTGATTAGGCATGCGAGGACGTTATAGCAATCGCTAGTCCGATTAGGACAAAACTGCCATAAAAGAAAGGTGAAAACATTCAATAAAATTATTGCGTTTTAATTTCGTAAGGAGATTTTTGAATGCTAAACATCACTGTTGACGAGATGCAGCGCGATCCCCTCAAGTATCTGCATCAAGTAGAAGCGGGTGAGACGCTGGTTATTTTTAGGTCTGACAAGCCTATCGCTGAACTTAAGCCTGTTAACAATAACAAGCAATTACGACCATTTGGTTTGTGTGCCGGTGAGTTTACCGTCCCAGATGATTTTGATGCTCCTTTGCCGGAAAATGTTCTCAATGCATTTGAGGGCAAATGAGGATTCTGCTCGATACACATGTCTTTTTGTGGTTCATCAACGGTGATATCCAGTTGTCAGCAGATGTTCGGGATGCAATTCGTGACCCAGACAACGAAGTTTATCTGAGTGCAGTTTCAGTTTGGGAGGCCATCGTCAAGTATCAGTTAGGCAAATTGCCTCTGCCGGAGCCTCCCGAAACGTATTTACTCAAACAGCGTGATCTTCATCAAATTGTCAGTCTTGCGCTTGATGAAAGTAGCGTGATTCACCTGGCTAAATTGCCTCCATTACATCGCGATCCATTTGACAGAATGCTTATCTGTCAAGCCTTACAAAATGGTTTGACAATAGCGACAGTGGATACAGCAGTTCGTGCCTATGCGGTCAACGTCATTTAGCAGCGCCGCCTAACTATGCATTGCTGCGAATGAACTGATGATGCGATCGCCTATTGCAAGAAACTCCTGGGTGACGACACGCGATACCTGGCAATTAAGTTCCGCATTCACCCTTCCGCCTTTCGCCCTGCACCTTCTCATTTTGTGAAGCCGGTGGATTTCCTGTAGTGATCCGCATGCTAGACTCACCCACAAGCTAGGGGTGTCCGACTTGATCGGACTGAGATCATACCCTCAGAACCTGACCTGGTTAATACCAGCGGAGGGAAGCGTTGATTGCGGTTACGAAACCAAAGCGACGAGTCATAGCTGAATTCGGAATGATGAATTCGGCATGCGGAAACGGGCATGGCCTGCTTTCCCCATGCCGAACTTCAAGTTCTACATTCTCTTCACACGGCTCGATCGCGGCGTAAATTCCATCCCCTTCACACTCTCCCCCTCTTCATCGGTCAGCACCGCTAGCGGTTTGTTCAAAACTCGCGAGGGGCTTTGTTATGACGCTTGGTGCAACCGCATTGATCGTGACGCTGGTCACCATCGCCGCGTTTGTGGGGTTGGGTTTACTGCAGGCTAGCCGTCAGCCCACTACTCTAGAAGACTATATGGTTAGCCGTAATCGTATCGGCACAGGCCCGGCGCTGGCCACCATTGTGGCGGCGGCGATGGGCGCGTGGATTTTGTTCAGTCCGCCGGAAGTCGGCGCCACGAGCGGCATCGCCGGGATTGTGGGCTATTGCATTGGGCAAGCGACCCCCGCCGTCTTGTTGGCCTTTATGGGCACCCGCATTCGCTTTTTGATGCCGCAGGGACATTCGCTCAACGAGTACGTGCTGCATCGCTTTGGTAATGCGATGTATGTGTTGACCCTCGGCATCATCGTGTTCTACATGTTTGTGTATTTGACAGCGGAGCTAACCGCGATCGCTAAAGCGGTTGAACTGATGGCCGGGGTGCCGCTCTGGCTCACAGCGGTACTGGTAATCACAGCTGTTTTTGTCTACACCACGGCGGGCGGACTAGCGGCCACGATCTTCACCGACACGATCCAGTTTGTGGTGATTGTGCCGCTCTTGTTGCTGAGCTTTGCGATCGCGCTGGTCGGGCTCGGTGGCTGGGATACCGCGGTGCAGCCGGTGACCCAAACCGCCCCAGAGCTGCTGACCCTGGCCAATGGCCCTGGCATCAAATTTGGGGCCACATTGGTAATTGCTGTGATTGCAGCGGAAATGTTTAACCAGGCCAACTGGCAGCGCATCTACGCCTGCAAAAACGATGTCGTGGTGCGGAGATCGTTCCTCGGCTCGGTTTTGCTTATTGTGCCGCTGCTGTTCGTCTCGGGCCTGCTCGGCATTCTGGCCATGCACTTTGGCTTTAGTGACGATCGCGCCTTCTTTTCGCTGATTCAGGCGTTGGGATTGCCCGGTTGGGTCAGTATTGCGGTGTTGGTGCTCGTGTTGGCCTTGGTGATGAGCAGCTTGGATACTTTGCTCAACGGCATTGCCAGCGTCTTTACCACCGATCTGCTGCGGCTGTTTCCCACGATGCCGTCTCGAGGCATTCTGCAGGCTTCCCGCATTTTGACTGTAGCGGTGGGCATTCCAGTCGTCCTGATTGCCGCCCAAGGCTACAACGTGCTGTACCTGTTTTTGTTGGCGGATCTGGTGTGTGCTGGGGCGCTGTTTCCCGTTCTGTTCGGGTTGTATTCTCGACGGCTGACCGGGGCGATCGCCTTTTGGAGTTCGCTGCTGGGCATCGCCGCCGGAGCGCTCTTTTTTCCTCGACCGGATTTCAGCCCGTGGAACAGCTTGCCCTATGCCGGTGACCTATTGGTAAGTTTTGCCCTGCCCATCGTCGTATCTTTTGGGGTCTCGATGATCTGGATTCAAATTAAGGCCCAGCAGGGCCAAACCGAGGCTTTCGACTTCCAGCGGCTAGATACCGAAATCCGCGCCTACGGCGAGACAGAACCGCTAGCGCCCGCCGAACTGTCGCAATAGCGTTGACGCTCCCAAGGCAAAAGGTAGAACTCCGAATTCCGTAGGGTTTTGCCCTTCCCGAAGGGGATTCCGAACTCAAAACTCCGAACTCAAAACTCTCTTACTGGAGCCAATCTCATGCGAACTGAATGGATTGCTAAGCGCCAAGGCCAAGCTAATGTGTCGCAGATGCATTACGCCCGCCAAGGTCTCATTACCGAAGAAATGACCTACGTAGCAAAGCGAGAGAACCTGCCCGTCGAGCTGATTCGCGATGAAGTAGCGCGGGGACGCATGATCATTCCCGCCAACATCAACCACCCCAATCTGGAACCGATGGCGATCGGCATCGCCTCCACCTGCAAGGTGAATGCCAACATCGGTGCGTCGCCCAACTCCTCCGACATTGCTGAAGAAGTGGAGAAACTGCATCTCGCGGTGAAATACGGCGCGGATACGCTGATGGACTTATCCACTGGCGGCGGTGATCTGGATAAAATCCGCACGGCAATTATTCAAAATTCCCCCATCCCCATTGGCACGGTGCCCATCTATCAGGCCCTAGAGAGCGTCCACGGCAACATCGAACAGCTCACCCCCGATGACTTTTTGCACATCATTGAAAAGCATGCTCAGCAAGGGGTGGACTACATGACCATCCACGCTGGGATTTTGATTGAGCATTTGCCCCTGGTGCGAGATCGCATCACCGGCATCGTTTCTCGCGGCGGCGGCATTCTGGCCCGGTGGATGCTGCACCACCACCAGCAAAATCCCCTCTACACCCACTTTGACGACATTATTGAGATCTTCAAAAAATACGATGTGTCCTTTAGTCTGGGGGATTCTTTACGGCCCGGCTGTTTGCACGATGCGACGGATGCCGCGCAGCTGGCGGAACTCAAGACCCTGGGCGAACTCACCCGTAAAGCCTGGGAGCACGACGTGCAAGTTATGGTCGAAGGGCCGGGGCACGTACCGATGGATCAGATTGACGACAACGTCAAAAAGCAAATGGCAGAATGCTCCGAAGCGCCTTTCTATGTACTGGGGCCATTGGTGACGGATATCGCCGCCGGGTATGACCACATCAGTTCCGCCATCGGGGCAGCGCTGGCAGGCTGGAGCGGCGCGGCCATGCTGTGCTACGTCACGCCAAAGGAACATTTAGGGTTGCCCAATGCCGAGGATGTGCGATCGGGACTGATTGCTTACAAAATCGCGGCCCATGCAGCGGATATTGCTCGCCATCGTCCCGGTGCCCGCGATCTCGATGACCAAATGTCCCACGCCCGCTACAACTTTGACTGGAATCGGCAGTTTGAGCTGTCCCTCGATCCTGAGCGAGCAAAGGAGTACCACGACGAAACGCTACCGGCGGATATTTACAAAACCGCTGAGTTTTGTTCGATGTGTGGCCCCAAGTTCTGCCCCATGCAAACTAAGGTTGATGCCGATGCTCTGACTGAGTTGGAGAAGTTTTTGGCGCAGTCAACAACGCCGAAGGAGACGGCACCGGTTTAACACCGGCCCATGTTTCTGCTGCTCAGGGATCGAACTTCCCACTGCTCCCTGGCGACGCTGGGGAGTAGCGGAGAATCGGGGGGAAAGTGATTTTTCGCCTTATCCCTGAACCCTCCAACCTTCTCGTTGCTAGAGGCTGTCATCATTTAGCGGCTGAGTCCTGATGCTGAAAGTGATTCAGCCGCTAGCTGGTTTTACGGAGCGGGCGCGGCAATGCCTATACCGTAAGGCTTTCGAGTTTAATTGATGACGCGCCCTAGATCTCCGAACACCCGCACCGGCCATCGCCTAGCCTGGATTATTCATGACTCTATGCCGAAAACGGCTGAACCTTTTATCCAGAAAGGAATCTGGCAATTTAGCGTTTTCGACAGTGTGTTTTTATACACGAAAGCTGAAATCCAGTCCCTAGAAGGCTTGCGATTTTGGT
>JBHJJI010000176.1:0-2254 GCA_050042805.1 Leptolyngbyaceae cyanobacterium | reverse complement strand
CTAACCAGGAATAAATCTCAAAAGAGGGATCTTATTGAGAATTTCCTTTCAGTGGTTCAAATGAACTTAATGGCTTGAAAGTGTTGCTATTCAAGGAGCTCAGCATTAATACCTGAGTGTGACACTTCAAAGTGCGGAAAGAGGGTTGAGAAGAGAGGGGCGCGCGAACGCGCTTCTTTATTATGACAAGTGCTGGATTTGACCTGACTTTTTATAGCCAAAGCAGTGCGCCGAGAATGATCAGCAAGACTGACAGTAATTTCTGAAACCGTTCCACCGGTAGGCGATGGTTGATCCAACAGCCGAGGGCGATCGCGACCAAAATGCCCGGTAGCGCCACGCCATACAGCTGAAAGATATGACCGTTCCAGAGTCCGCCCACCGCGTGGCTCAGCAAAACCCCCAACCCTGCCGGAAAAAAATAGCTTTGTAACGTGGCGCGAAACTCAGCGGGCGACCAGCGCCGCATTTCACCATAAATGACGATAGGTGGGCCATTCGTGTTGTAAGCGCCGCCCAAAATGCCTGCCACCAAGCCAAATGGCACTGCCCAGGCCGATGCTTCTAGCTTGACCAACTGCCAGTTGCCCAACCGATAGAGGCCAAACCCAATCAGACACAGGCCCAGACATTGAGTAATCAGGTCATTGGGCACCTGCTTCACCAGCCAGACCCCAACGGGAATGCCGACTAGCGTGGTCGTGATCAGTCGCCAGGCTGAGGCCACTTCAACTCGCTGCCAGTTACGCGCCAAAATAATGCTCGAAATCGTTGGCCCCACTAACCCAAACAGGGGCGTCGCGGTGGAAATACCCAATAGCAGCGTCAACAGGGGCATCGCAAAGAGGGCATTGCCAAAGCCAAAGGTGGAAGAGATCAGCGTCGCCCCAAAGAGAATCAAACTGGTTAAGAGTAAATCAGTCATCGGTGTTGTGAAGAGGCCCCGTCTATTATTAGAGGATGGAATCAGGGATTTGGCAGCATGGGTGAAATTAATCCCTATCGACTCAAAATTTCGCAACTGCGGGCTCTCGTCGCGATCGCGGATACGGGCACGTTTAGTGACGCAGCGCTGCAGCTCGACCTGTCGCAATCCTCGGTGAGTCACGCGATCGCGACCTTAGAAGAAGTCTTGGGCGTGGTGCTGTTCAATCGCGGTCGCCAAGGGGCGACATTGACACCCCTGGGTGAAGAGATGACCGCCGAAGCGCGGCTGATGATGCAATCTCTCGAAAAAATCGGGCAGTTGGCTCAGCAGTCACGCGGCCTACAACAAGGCCTCGTCCGCATTGCCGGATTTCGCAGCGTCGCGACCCACATCTTGCCTGAGGTGATTCAACGCTTTCAACAGTTTTATCCTGGCCTGCAAGTCAAGATTGAGGAACAACCCCATTACCGTCAGGTCGAACAGGAAGTGCGTCAAGGTCGCGCCGACATTGGATTTACCTATTTGCCCACCCAGGATGATTTTGACGCTTGGGAATTGTTGCGCGATCGCTACGTGGTGATTTTGCCTGCTGGTGACACCGCGCCACCACCCTATGATTGGGAAACTCTGTCACGGCAGCGCCTCATTCTTGCCCCGCCCACCGATGGCTGCCGGACGCTGATCGATCAGTACTTTGCCCAGGCCGGGCATGTTTTGAACCCGGCCTATGAGCTCCGCGAAGATTCCACAATTCTCAGTATGGTGCAGCAGGGTTTAGGGATTACGCTCATGGCAAAGCTGGCGGCGGAGCCGATTCCCCCTGATTTAACCGTGGCGGAGCCACCCATGCCGATGGAGCGAGTGATTGGGGTGATTCAGCTGGCGGGTGCCCTACAGCCGCCGCCGGTGTACGCTTTTATGGAAACATTGCGGCAGGTTTGGCATATTGCTGAGCGCCCGCTGTCGCCCGGCCCGGTGATGGCAAAACCTGTTAATGGCTGAGTCTTTGGCAGTCGCGATCACTCGTCTCAACCCGGTTGATCAGGGACTGCGTCTTGGCCGCATCGTTCGAGGGATGCTGCCGTCGCCGTGACCTCAGTTTTACCGTGACAGCGGGTTGCGGAGATGAGGCCGCTGAAGGGCTAGAAAGGCCTGCTGGTTTCCGCTGCCAAACACTAGTCGAAATGCCCCTGATCCCTGATGATAGGGAAATATCAAAACGCGGTTTGGGGTCGACGCATACAGCATGGGAGGAGAGGCCAATTGGGATACCTTGCCAGAACAACTGCTGGATTTGGCCAAACAAACCGGTGCTGAAGCCGCCGA
>JBHJJI010000175.1:0-58467 GCA_050042805.1 Leptolyngbyaceae cyanobacterium | reverse complement strand
CGTTTCTGTTTTTTTTTTTGTGGGTTTACCTTTGTTTTCTTTTTTCGGTTGGGTTACCCGGGCCTCTTTCGGTTGGGGGGGTGATCCTTTTTTGGTTGGGGTTGGGGTACCGTTTTCGGTAGGGGTAGGGGTACCGTTTTTGGTAGGGGTAGGGGTACTCTCCTCTCTGATTTTTTCTACTTGATTGGCTGGCTTCCACTCGCTTTCATGGGTGGGCTCGATCTCGCTGGGCCTTCCAGGAATTTCGTTGACGATGATCATTCCAAGCGCTTCTAATACGCGAAATGCCTGCCTGACGGTCTTTTGATTCATTCGACAAGCTTCGGCTACGTGAGGGATCGACTCATAGTGCTTGCCGTGGTGAGTTCCCGCTCTGCGCATAATTCGCGCGTACACCCTGAACTCAGTGGGTTTTAGTGGATAGTCATCTAGGTAGGCAGGGATAAAAGCCCCCCTGTCTGGTCGTTTGCCTACTGTGGTCATTTCTCAGGAACTCCGGTCAGAGGTATCGGCGGCGGCGAGTGTGGGTAGGCCGCCTGCGGGTCAGGGCATCGAAGCGCATCGCACAGCTGGTGCAAAGCGGCTTTAGGTTTTCGCGGCGGTCATCCGCTCGGTCGCGGTTGAGGTGAACGCAGCGCATCAAGTAACGGCGGGGATGACGTTCGGCGTCGCGGGCAATGCCCGGTGAAGCCAGTCCCATTTCTTTGAGAAACATGGCCTGCGACTCCCACGGATACCGGCATGTGCGACGGCAGTGGGCACAGATGCCAACCGCGTCTTGTACGACGGCCAGTTTGTTGTTTGTCCATGTCATGGGTCTCTGGGTAGGAAAAAAGAGCCTCGGGAGTGTGGTCGAGGCTCCGAAAAGTCATGCAGAGCGGCGGCGTTGCTTCCGCTGTCGAATGCTGGGATCGACCCAGGTCTTCATGCCGATGTCCGGCACGGGGGACGCCGGTTTTTGGGAGCGCTGCAGGTTGTCGTATTGCACAAGCCGCCCCCCCGCATGGCCGACACCCACAGTCTTCTGAGCTTGGATAGCGCCGCTCTTGATGCGTTTGTCCATCTCGGCCTCAACGCCAGCAATGGAGACTGGAGTGACGTTTAAGCCAATGGCGCGGGCGATGCGATCGGGGGTCATCTTTTGCCGGTTGACCTGGGCTTGGATACCCTCCACAATTCCCTTGCGTCGAAACCGGGCGGTGACCATGCCGCAGGTTACGGAGTACGTGGCGGCTGCTTTTTTACGAGGCATCTTGCACCTCCTGCTTCTCTGCAATGGCAATGTTTTGCAGGTTCCACCCAAAGTAAGCAGCGTCTGCTTCGGCCTTACGGCGGATCTCTATGTCGGTGGTAGCGCTGTAGTAAGCGGTGGCCGATAGCGCGGGCCGTGACGGTGGGTTGACGAAAAAGGCTTTTCCTATGAGGACTGTCATGCCGTCACCCCCGCCCGTTCGCAGATATCCGAGGGCACGGCTTCGCGGATGGGCTCAATCCATTCCCAGCAGACGCAGATAGCGCCAAAATCCACCCACGCCCAATAGATGACGGGAGGCACGTCGCCGTCTTCGTCTGCAATGGCGCTGATCAACTCGGCAGGGGCGGTGAAATCGTCATGGACAATGACCTTTGCCACGTCTGCATCCATGAACTCGAGTTGGAAACCGCTGGGGAACAAGTCCACCAGGCAGGCCATAGGGTTTTGCTCGTGCTCAACGCGAAAGGTGTAGCGTTGCGATTCGGTTTCTGCAGGGCGTGCTACCCTGCTAGTACAAAAGTCTTGCATTCGTTTTTCCAAATTCGTCAAAGTGACCCTCGCCAGCCAGCGGGGGTTTTTTATTGGCTACGCAGCCTGCGCGGGCTGTTGGGGCTTTGGGGCGGGAACTTCGTTCGCTTTGGCATCTGCCTCGACAAGGTCGCCTAAGTAATCGGCAACGATCTGCCCCTTGAATGCCGCCATTACGTTCAGCAACTGAAGCTTCGATTTATGGAATCGAACATTGGTTTGCATGGATATTGTTAACTCAGCTAACAATATCCTGCATATTCAAAATCAAAATGTCAAGCGATCGGCAAAAACTTGCCAGTAGCCGATGCTTAAATGGTGTCAAGTCACTTGACACAGGTTGGACGTGTCCGATTCGGGATATCAAGAGCGGTTAAAGGATTGGGTGGAGTCAAAGGTCAACGACACGGGCCTTAACTACTCTGGGCTGGCTGCAAAGTTAGGGGTTAGCCGCACGACAATATCTGATTGGCGCTATCGGCCACTGAAAACGGAGCTGCAAGCCGAATCCATTGAGGCGATGGCGGCTTTAGAGGGGTGCGCGCCACAGCAAATGCGTCACTGGCTCCGCACGGGGGAATGGCTCTCTGGTGATGACGCCAAATCAGAAGTCGAAAAACTAGCCGATCGCGTCACAGATTTAGAGCGCAAGCTTGCCCAACGCCTTAGCCAGGTCGCTGGCACCCCAGGTCAGTACCGCGTCAGCTCGGGCGGCGATGCATTACAGGAAATGACCGTGCTGGGCATGGAAATGCAAAACGCTCTTGCAGAAAAGAATGTGGACTGGCGGTGTCTTAGTACCATTCAGGCCATGCACGCCTTTAGTGAACTGCCAAAGGCGCAAGGTGGCCTAAACGCCAGACCAGCAATATCGCTGAGGCGATTCCAAGAAATTTTGTGGGGCCAGTCATTGCCCGATGACAATGAACTGCCTGAAGTCAAGATGATTATGTATTGCTATACCGGTGATCATGACCGGTGGACGTGGGAGTACATCAAAGCCTTGGTGAAGCGCCAATACCGTCCGTCATCTCACCCCTTTAATCACGCTGCTGCCACCAAGTAGGTTGCCAGTCAGATTCATCAAAAATCTCAACCAGCACCTCGCCGTATTCTGGGAAGTGTCGCACCACGCCCCGGAAGTGCCACGTCAGATCTTGCCAATAGTGGGTGTAGAGGTATTCGGCGGCCTGCTCTGAGGTAATTGCCTGTTGGATTGCCATCACGCGCGGGGCGGAGATCTCTGGATCAAGATATCGCAACGACTTACCCAGGCAGTCTGCACGATTCAGCCGTCGCTCATCGCCTTGAAGTGCTAGGCATTGCAGCTCTGCGCGATCGCTGTAAACGAATGCCATAAACGCTGCTTGACTGACCTCGTAGCCGCTCTCTAGCAGTTGAGATTGTAAGTCATCCATTCCGCCCCCCGATTCCGTGCTTGCGTAGAAGTAATCTAAGTTTTGCACGTAAATCGTTAGTGATTCGTTGGGGTCTCTGCGCTGCCAAGCGTCACGGGCATCCCGAATGTTGGCGGCAAAGTGAAGTCTAGCGGTAGTAAGCATCGATCTTTGAAGAGACGGCGTGGCGATCACCCTTTCGCATTGCACTAAGTTGCAAGACTAGGAGAGTTCCGTGCTTTTACCAGTGATTCTCGTCACTAGTAAACGTGTATTTACGTAGTTATCCCATCCCATTACCGTAACTTCATATTGCTTTGCTGATTCCTGTCGCCGGTTCGTGAATACTTTGGCATCCCTCCTACAGGTGAGCACTATGTCAAAAACTCTACAGGAAGCAGCTAAAAGCGGTGACATCAAAGCGTTAGAAGCCTTAATGAATAAGTCTTTCGCCTCAAAGGGTGTCACTGTACGGGTAACGAATTCAGGCTCTTTGCTAAGGGTCTCCCTCAGAGGTAAAACCGCCCCACCTCAGGGTATGGACGCTTTAGTCAAAAAAGGCTTGACCACAATCAAGCCCCAAGGGTTTGACAAGGTGCTAGTCATTGCGATCACCGTCGGCAAAGGCGAGAATTGGCGCGACGAGTGGGAGATCGGCACATCTCAGGCAGCCAAGGCAGTAGCAACGTCAAAACCTGTCGCATCAAGTTCTTCCGAGCCAAAAACCTCCAAATCAAAGCGCTGGTATCTTTCCGGTTCTGCGTTGTTTGGCTTCGCGATAACTGCTGTCGTTGCTTTGGCGTTACTGGGTGAGGCAGTCAAAGGTTTGGGTGAGATTTTTGATAATGGCTCTGGCCACCTTGAAGCCGCCCTCGACTACGCCACCGAAGCACAAAATATGGCCAACACTGCAGACTCAGAGCGGGAATGGGACAGAGTAGCTCGCACATGGGAGTCCGCTGTTGAAGAGCTGGAGCAAGTGCCTACTGGCAGTAAATTGTATGAGGAAGCCAGTGCCAAGGCGGATGAATTCCGTCAGCAAGGCCTTGATGCTACGTCAAAAGCCCAAACTGCCGAATTTGAAGCAGGCCAAAACAGTCGCGATGCATTGCAAGCTTTTAAGGGTGAGATACAGAAAATCGACCCTAATGGGGTGTATATTGCCGATGCCAAACTGTCTGATTTTGGTGGCGATGGCGACCTAGTCATAGTCACGGTTGCTCCTGCTTGGCACTCTCAACCTAAGCCATCACGAGAGGATGTCGCGACGAGCTTATTCAAACTCTGGCTAGTGGCTCGCCAGCAGTCTGGGGGGAGTACAGACGACACCTACATGCGCCTAGAGAATGCTAGTGGCACTGAGGTCGGTGGCTATGGGCCACTGAAGGGCATTTACATCAAGGACTGACCCATTCCGAAGCTCCGGATACAAATAACCCCTCACCACGTCGGCAAGGGGGTTTCAGCAAAAAGGCTGATTTCTAAAGCAATCACATTAACTGGTTTGCTGTCGTATGCCATATCAAACTTTTTCTGTGAATGTACGTAAAAAGCCTATAATTGGGCCTTGAAAATCACGTTTTTATTCCGATGCCCTTTTGGAGAAGGAAGCCAGAAAATACTGAATCCGAAGAGCGGAGTTCAATCGGCCAGGCTGACACCGCTAGAGAACGGTTTTCGCAGCGTTTTGCGATATTGGTTTTCATCTCTGGGCTTTCACTAGGGGTGATGGGAGCCGTAATCGAGAAAACGGAAAGACGAGTTACGCTAGAAGATGGAAAGGTTGTTCAGGAGGAACAAATCACCATCCAAGGAGATCCATTTATCCAGCAAGTTGGCTTTGCTATGTCGGGACTAGCCGCAGGGAGCGTATTTTTCAACTACGCGCCGGGATTCATTGAAGGTGGCTTGAAGATATTGGCAGGCGCTATGCAAGGAGCCTCTTCTGCGTTACAAAAGAACTCTGGGGATGAGGAGGATTAGTGTAATGAAACTATGGCGGGCTGGAAAGCACAGCTCTTGGGTGCTCACTCTGCTGACGACCACTATGCTCTTAGTGTCGTCCTCATTCTTCAATGCAATTGCCGACGACACTAATGCAATTGCCGAAGAAAGTGACGCGTTCTTAACAGCGGACTTCGTCCTTGCAGAGGAGCTGAGAGAGCAGAATAAATATGGCTCACTAAAGGCTTTCTCGGTTGGCGTGGGCTTTTCTCTCGTGTTCTCAATCGTCAAAGGCGCTTTCTTCACCTTTACGGAAACGAAAGCAATCGATGCAGCAAAGAGTCAAAAAGCGCCAGCGCCCCTTAACCAAAAGTAATTCTCCAGGAATGGATAAATGCTTGCAGCCCCTCGTCACATGATGAGGGGCTTTGTTTTGGGCGATGGCACAGCTCAAGTTACCGTCACAACCTCAGGGGTCGCCACTTTATCAGCACCCCCTGAAACGGCATCCGGGCCTCAAAGAACTCAATGAATTCATCAAGTGGATCGTCTCTTTCGTGCCCAAAGCCATCGGCCTCAGCCAGGGCGATCATGTCCGGGATGTCGTAATCAATCCCGTCCACAAAGACGGTTAGCCCCTCTTCATCCGTGATATTCATGTCAACGTCAAAAGCGCTCACGCAGGTGGTTTCCAGCAGCTTCCTGCAGCCCTTCGTTCGCATCCCCGTGTAGAGCTGCAAGGCGTCACCGGGCCGTGCATGGCGACGTTTGCCCAGCGCTCGAATGGTCTGGGTCTTTTGCCCAGCCTCCACCAGGGGCGCGAACTGGGCCTTGAAGTTATAGGCAACCATCGGCTAGTCCTCCAAAGGCATGATCCACTACTGCGCTGAGCTTGCTTTCAGAGAGCGGAGTCTGCTCTGACCCGCGCTCCAATATCTTGCGGACATCGGTCACGCCGTAGATGCGCGATACCTGGTAGTGCCAACCGGGGGCAATGTGTTCCATTAACGCCGTGCTGTCATCAACCCAATACAGGCCGATGATGGTGCCTTTGACATCGCCGCCGTAGCCTCGCCAGGTTACGCGCTGGAACATATCGAACTGCGGCAAGGGGGCGTCCGCAGGCACTTGAAAAACAAACTGTCGCCCCTCTCGGAGCGTGGACTGTAAGCTATTCATGGTTCACCTTCTGGTTTGACGACTTAGGTGGACTAGGGGCGATCGCGTGACTTTGCAGGGCTACGCGAGCGCCTTTCTAATCCTTGCTGTACTCAATCAGATCACTGGGACGGCACTCAAGCGCCCCGCAGAGCTTGTTTAGCGTTTCACCGTCGATCCGTGGCATATTGTCACGCCGCTTCATATTGCTGATCGACGTTTCATGCACCTCTAGCGCGTCTGCAAGCGCTCGATTAGTCATTTGACGATCAGCCATTAACTGGCGGAGCTTCCATCGGATCACGGGGACTAAGGCTGTATTCATCACGCCTATCCTCGCATTTCTAGCTGTCAATGCTCAAAGTATGGCGTCAGCCAAAAAATAAGTCAAGCCTAAGACCAAATAAACCATGTTTAAGCTTGACAGTATAGCGGCAGACTCTATACAATAATCACAAGAAAGGCACCGCTTCACCTCCTACAGTTCTGCGATGCCTTTCTAAATGTCAAACCCTACTAGAGGTTCTTAACCATGAAGTTTACTCTATACCCTTCGGTTCCCGCTACTGCTAAGGCTCCTAAGCCCGTTGAGGTAGTCAAAGTCGCAGGCGTTGATCACGTTCGTGCCATCGGCGGCGCACTCATCTCCATTGAGTAACGCCAGTGGGGCGCACCCGCGCCCCTTCCGCTTTGCACACCTTCAACCCTTAGGACTCATCATGGCATCCGAATACGGTTCATACATTGCACAGCTAGACCGCAGCATCAATCAACAGCTCGATTGGGAGCGCCGCAAAAGCGCGAACCGCGAGCTATCCCCCGGCGTCTTGACCGACGATGATTTGATTTTCGTTGAGTACACCATCGCCGAACTCAAAAGCTTGGGTTCTACTGATGCACTGTTTGGCGACGCTGCCCGCTACCCCAGTAGCGCTACCTACATGCTGGGCTACAAGCGCCGTCAAGAAGACGGTACGTTTGGCACCGGCCAGCTGGCAGTTGCCTAGCTCCTAGTTTTTCCGGCGATCGCTCGCGTCAGGGCGATCGTCTTTCTTCTGCAAACTTACCGAGAAAGATTATGGTGCTTGACCGACAAAAACAACTGCTGCAAGAAATCATGGCCGAATACGACATGGAGACCGTGGTCGCAGCACTCTGCGAATTTCACGGTGTCGAGAAAGTGATTGCACAAGTTAAGCAAGCGCAGGAGGCCGCATGACCACCGCCACAATCGTCAACGCCACTGTCAAATACGCCGCTGGGAAACCCAAAGACTACGGCAACGGCCCGCGCATCAACGTGGTAGCCACCACCGCAGCGGGCGAGGATGTGAAGGTCTGGGGTAATGCTGATGATGCAGCTCTGGCGTCACTGACCAAAAAACAACCGGTGCAGCTCCTGTTCGACGGCAAGGGCTATAAGCTCGTCGAAACGCAGCCCAGCACCTCCACCACAGCGCCCCATACCACGCAAGGGCACGGTGCCCCGGAAGATAGCGAGGCGGTCTACAAAGAAGCATTGGCTCGCGCTCGAAAGCGGATTGCCATGGCGATCTGCGATGCCAAAAAGGTTTGTGAATTCCACTATGGCATTACTGACGAGGTTGCCAGGACTGACCTACAAGCAGCCGCGATCGTCAAAGAGACCGCCGCCGCGATTTTGATTGAAGCTGGCAAGTTGTTGGGGTAAGTGCATCATGAAAGTCGATCGCCACCCTGACTTTTACGTACTGGTAAACCGCCCAGTGCCGGCCTTTATTCAAGGGGAATACAGAAACGGTTTGCTAGTCGCATTTCAACTGGGGAAATCACCGTTCTTGATTCACCCCATTGAGCGACGGCTCTACAGTTTTTGTGGTGGGGGAACTGCGCTCGATATCAAGATTGCGCCTGCAGAACCAGTAACCGACGTCTGGGATTACTTTGCGACCGAGGTGGATGACCCCAGCGAATACCAGCAAGACCCCAGCGACGGAAGCTATAGCGGTCAGCTCAACCGCCCTGCTGATTGAGGCGGGCAGGATTTCGAGGTAGGCGGTCAGGGTGTATCTACCGACCACTGATTAACACTGCCACAAACGACACAGAGTGAGGGAGAAAATGGCGTTTTTGACTGTACCTGTTGCGTCTGGCAACACGAGAACGTATCGAGTGCTGAAAAGTAAAAGTGGCTTAGCTGTCTTAGATTGCGAGGATCACTATTCAGTGACCCATATTGCCAGCGGCAGAATCTTAGGACAGTCAATTTTTGTTGACCGAGCACTAGCCTTGAAGGCGTTTCAGGAATTTTGCGATCTACCTGTTGATTGGGAGCTGGAATTAGAGGAATTAACAACGTCGTCATGGTTTCTTCGGAGGATGTGCCCCGAAATCCTTCAGATCGTCAGTGACATCGCTAGTCGGGACGCAGAGCAACACCCGGATCGCTATGAGGACGAGCACGCAGAGCTATAATCCCATCCACTCCGCATTGGATACTCAAAAACGAGTACCCGCTCCACTCCGAAGCTCCGGACACACAGAACCCCCTTGCCAATCGGTGAGGGGTTCTGTGTCACTCCCACCAATCACGCCCACCGTTTGGCGGTGGCTCCCTCATGGCTGGATCGGTCCACGCCTTCCAAAGCAGAAACGAGCACAGGGCAACGAACATCGCGCACACGGCCCAGTCATGCCACTGCCAGCACAGCCAGGACTCGCACATATCACCGTACTGAAGCCATCCACTGCCGCTGGTCATGCTCTTGCCCCCTAGATCTGCCGCTAGGGTGCCCTGAGTGACGCGAATCTACGCACTCCGACCCCTGGCTACCGCTGGGGGTTTTGTTTTGGGTGGATTAGTCGTCAACAGGGAATTTCGTTGAGCCTGGTGACGCATCACCCGCCCTGGCCCTCCGTACCAAATTCCCAAAACTAGGGGTCTGGTGGTGCGATTCAGCCACCTGCCGAATTAGTGTGTTTCGCGGCATACCCAGCCATTCAGCGACGATCGTGTACTCCTCAATCGCTTTGTCGCTGAGTGTGATGGTGACTTGATTCCGATCCGCTGCCATTGCATCGCCCATGAAGGATGCCTCAATTATCGCTACAGCAGCCATTCTACTCAAGTAATCACAAAAGCAATGCAATAGTGTTGCAATTTACATGAGCTTGGGTTAGGTTTGTACCCGAAGTAGATCCGAAGTACCACCCGAAGCAAAAACGAAGTGAAAACGAAGCACCGGGCGAAGTACCCCAGAAACTTTAAGGAGCTATGGATTGAGAAGATGACCCTGCAAACCGAACCCCAAAGCGAAGCGTCACCCGAAGGCTTCGCGAACTCTACCCGAAGCACCCCCGAAGCACCCCCGAAGCATGACCCCGAAGTGCCCGTATGGGTGAAGGGTCTTATCGCGCTGGATTACCAAAAAGGGACGTTCAGCCAGGAAGCGATCGCGAAAATCATTGGCAAATCATCTGCTGCCGTTAGGCAGGTGATCAAGGCGATTCAGCAACACGTTCCCCGTCATGCGCTGATTACCGATGACGGCATTACGGAGCTAGGTAAGACGTTGATTCTGCGTAGTCAAAACCGAGGTGATTTGTCGATGGCGCGGTGGATTGCTCAGCTAGGCGGATGGCTCGGCGCGATGCCCGAAACTCGTCAATGGGCACCGATTGGCGATGACGCTGCCAGCATTAAGCGCACAGTCGAAGAGACCAAGGCCCATGCCAGCGCCATTGAGCTTCGGTCTAAGGCGAAGCTAGAAAGACTTCGCGATCGTTACTCAAATGTCGCCACAGTGGCCGATGAGCGAAGCGAGGCAGATATCAACCTCAAGGCACAAGAGGCTTACGAGCGAAAGATTGACGAGCTGGCAGCGATTTTCGAGGCAGAGCGCAAGGCCGAAGAGGATTTCGATCTGATGAAGCAAGAGCTGGGCGCCTAGCCCCCGCCCCGGAAGCCCCCGCCGCCCGCCGCGGTGGGGGCGTTGTACCCGTATTGAGGATTGAGGTTATGAAATTCAACTCCCGCATTGTGTCTGTGAAGTTTGTCCGCCGACCGATAAGCCGAAGAACGCTTGCCGTATCGATCCTGCTGGGTGCTGGCCTTGGCCTTTTGTTCGCCATGACCTGTCAGTCTGCCTCAGCGCGACGATACACCACCCAAGATCGCGCCAACGATTGCTATCGGCGTGGGCAAGAGTTTTGCTCGAACGTCCCCGGTGGGACTTCGGCTAGCGATTGATGACTTTGTTGTTCATGCATTGAGGAACTTCGATGACTTGGAACGGAACGCTAATCACCCTGAAGGGAGCCAACGAAATTTTTAGCGGCCAGGGGCTGCAGATTACGCACAACGACGAGTTGGGCATCTACGAATGCCATCCCGCGAGCGAGAGTCCACTGCGGGCTAAGACGCTGGTCGGGTTGTGCAAGCAAATTATTGACTGGCTGGCGGCTGACTAGCTATAGGCGAAAAATCAGCCCCGCCGATTAGCCTAACCAGCTTAACCAAGCCACGGTTAACCAATGCTTTCAGTGGTTTGGTTAACCACTAACCACCCATTTCTTAGCCAATAACCACATGCCAAAAACCATTCAAACCATCAGTTTTGTCTGTCGCGGGCTAATTCCCTTGGGCCTCGCCTCACTCGGCGAAGTCTGGTTTCTCAACATGAATTGGCCAATGATCAACGGCCTTTGGCTGTTTGGTGCGGCTGGTGTGTGCGTTGGTTGGGAGATCGAGAAAAACCTGAACGTTACCGCTAGAAACCGCTTCCTGTCTGAGGTTGAGCGCCTGACAGGTATTGAGTCGCTGCCCGACGATGAGCGAGCAGCACTGGAAATGCTCAGAAAACGCTTAGAGGATTTTCACAATGCAGACATTCAAGATTAAGCCCAGTAAACGAGCAATTGCGATTGGCAGCGTGACCCTGGCTTTGCTGTGTAGCGTCGCAGCCTGGCGGGTGGTTAATGCTGGTAAACCAGGGGTTTTGGGCAATGGCGATTTAGACGCCGTAGCCACTGACGCCTACCAACAAGGTACCGAAGCCGGTCGAGAGGAAGGCTTTTCGGATGGACGGCGAGCGGCCATGCTGCCGACTATCGGTGATGCCACTCAATCCGCAGCGATCGCCCTGAATGAAGCTGACCACAACAGCGCGGCTCTGTTCGATGCCTTTGTCTGCTCGCGCAAAAATGCGTGGCGCAAATTCGCCGAAGAAAATGCCGAAGGGCAGCGAGGCCAGATTGCTGAGCTAGAAAAGCAGCTGCAGCTGGTGGCGCTAGAGCCAATGAAAGCCTTGACGACGCAATTTCCTCATGAGGGAGAGTTGCAGGCCCAAGGCGAAAACTTTGCACTGGTCGCCAACCCCGTGATTGAGAATCGAGCGATTGTGCTGGCGATTTATGACCTGATGACAGGCATCACAGAGGGCTGCACCCTTGACTTTGTGCCAGCGCTGACAGCGAACAACGCCTATCTACTGCAGTCGGCAATGGCCGCAAGTCAGCGCCGTGATGCAATCAAAATGTTCGACCAGCAACTAGAAGGGCTAGCCAGTCAAGAGGTAGAGACCGATGAAGCACCCGCTAACTAATCCACTGCTGATTGGGGCGCTGTCGATGGTCGCGCCTCTACTGCTGAGGAATGCCCCCGTTTTGGTGCTACTGCCCGCGCTGCCAATTTCAGCTTGTGGTTTGGTGTCTGCCGCGATCCGGCTCAAAAGCGCGAATGTTGCTGATATTGGTGATGCGCTGATCGTCATCGGTGCTGATTGGTTAGGCATTGACGATGCGGCGGAAAAGCCATTAGAGGCCCTTAAGGTGCGCCGTCCAGAGTCAGTAGCGACCTTTTTGAAGGGATTGAGTATCGACGAAGGTGACCCAACAACCTCGGGCTTTTGGACACCCACTCGCGCCAATACATCAGCCTTGATTGTCGGCGCCCGAGGCAGTGGCAAATCAAAACTTTTTGCCTACCGCTTTCAACAATGCGTTGCCAGTGGCGTGCATACGCTGGTTGCCGATCTTCACTATCGCGGTGAAGACGAAGAGAAGACCATTTGGTTGCCCCAGGTGGACGACGATGATTTTATCGATCGCTTCCTGATTGAATCGCCCGACGAAGTGCTTATGGCATTGCTGCGATTCGCGGCGATGACCCGGCGGCGGGTTGAGGGTGAAGACAAAGACCGTACGCCTCACCACCTATTTATTGACGAATTCGAGGGCTACTGGCGGCGTTGGGACGAAGTAGCGCGCGAGCAGGCTATTGATGCACTGCACTACATCAGTCATGAAGGGCGCAAAGCCCTCGTCAATGCCTCCTTGTCCATGAAGGTCATCAAACGAGAGGAGAACGGCATTGATTCAAGCTTGGTGCAGGGTTCAGACCTCTACCTGATGGGCCGCAGCCTTGCAGATCGCAGTAATCAAGTGCCCACCGACCTAGACGGCAAAACGCTGCAAAAAGAGCGCAACTTACAGGCGATTTCCATTGGCACCCCGCAACGGGCGCTAGTTCATATTGACTACCTGAGTGGCGAGGCTCGCGTTGTGGTGAGTCCAAACCTGACCGCGCCACTCTCTTTCGAGTTAGAAGCCCCAAAGGATGACTTTGAGGCTTGGTTGACCGATCACCGCGACAGCATTGATCGGCTAGTGGACGAGGGCTGCAGCAAGCGACAAATCACGGAACAAATGGGTATCGTTCGCAGCCTGACGAACCCTCTCTATGTTGGCCTGACTGAATATCTAAACCTGAAGGAGACCAAAGCCTCATGATTAAATCCCTCGCCAATGGTATTAACTCCATCATCCTGGCCTGCGTAGCCCTGACAGTGCTATCCCTAGGCCTCATTGTTGTACAGCTTGATCCAGTGTGGCTACTGCTTCGGAATGTTCTACTCACCGCCCTTGGCGAGCCAACACCTGGCATCACGATTCAGGGCGACAACAGAGCCCCCGTGGTGAACTGTGACCATGAAACGGGGGTTTGCGACGTCGAAAAATGATTCAAACCATCCTGCTGGTCGCTCTGACCTTAATTGCCCTCGGCAAGACTCGACGCAACACCAGCAGCCTGCAGCAAGTGGCGCTCTGGTGTTTTATCGGCCTATGCATGACAACGCTGGGCGTGCTGACTTGGGTCGATGGCAAGCCGAGGCTAGATGCCGAAGGGACTCGGCAAAAAATGATCGAGCATTTGAAGGTAGACGATGACTCAAGCCTCTGACATCAATCCGTTTGCTGGTGGAGCCGCCCCTGACATTAATCCATTCGCAGTTGCCGCCCCGCCCAAGCCGCAGCCTGTTCCACCCGCAAAATCTAAACCGCAGCCAAGAAAAAAGGGGGCGGTCGATCGCATTGCTCGCAGGAAAGTCATCAATCAGGTCTCCAGCCGGGAAGTCCGCAGCAGAGGGATCGACGGCGTTCTTGAAGACTGGATCGAGATCGCTGGATTGTATTTGGCGCTGGGCGTCACTGTTGCCGTACCACCTGTCATCGGCCTCGCAATGTCGATCAATAACTCATGGGATCGCATCGCTCAGTCACGGGTTGCTCAATGGCTAAACTTGGCTCCTGAGCAAGTTGATCAAGCCGACTCGTCATCAGGCGGAATTGGCTTTGAGCCCTTGAAAATTGAAGCGCCATACTTCCTTGATGAGTCGCCGCCAGGGTCATACGATTTCACCTTAATCAACCCTGAAACGGACTCCGTTCATGTCGATGTTCCAGCTGCCTGCGCGGGCCGCGTTACCGAATCAGGTGAACAAGGGGCTTATGGCAACGCGATCGCTCTGCTTTGCGAGGATGGCGTCGAATTATTTATGGCTCACTTTGCAGATTTGTATGTCAGGAAAGGGGATGTCATCCAAAAGGGACAGGCATTGGGCCAACAGGGCAGCACAGGCAACAGCACGGGCGAGCACGTTCACCTAGAAGTGACAATACCCGGCCATGCCATGGGCGATCGCAGCGTTACCCGACCCTACGTGGAAGATGTTCTCTTCCCGTTTTGGAAGGCAGGGCAAAAAGCTGCAGGCTTTAGTGTGGAAATCTACAAGAACTGGATAGCTGAGCAAGAGAGTGGCAATAACTACAGTTCAGTCAATCCTGATAGCGGAGCACTGGGCAAATATCAGTTCATGCCAGACACTATGAAATCCAACGCCTTAGTGTGTCCTGGGGTGCAATACAGTCCAACTCCAGACGAGTTTCTACGAACTCCAAAGTTGCAAGAAAAAATCATGGATTGCTACCTGAGTACCGCCTTGGAAACGATTCAAAAAAAGACTGACGATCCCCTCACTCAATGCCGCATGATGGCCAGCCATCACTACAGCGGCAATCCCGATCTTTACGATAATGCCAAGCCTCAGTTTTACGGGGGAAGCGAGTACCCTTCAATTGCCGACTACACGCTAAGCGTTTGCGAGGAAATCCTATGATTGTGCCGCTGCTTATGGGCTTTGGCTTGTTACTGTGCCCTGAAACAATGCTTCGTACTCTGACCTTTATTGGTTGGGTTTTGCTGTGGCTTTGCCTCGGGGTGATTGGCTTCGGGCTGGTATTCGGCTAACCCACTCCGAAGCTCCGAGCCACCGGGCATCTATAAAAAGAAAGTCCCCCGAATAATCCATGACCACCCACACCTACAGCCCCAGAACCGGACTCCACATTCCCCGCCCTAAGGGTTGTCCACCGCGCCTGTGGCCCGAGCAATTTCGGTCATGGGGCGATCTGGCCACCCACCTCGAATCACTGCGTAGTGAAGCCGATGTCCATAGGGCCAATCTCAACTACTGGGACAGGCCAAACATCAAACTCACCACCAATGCCCTCACGAAGTACCAAGCTAGAGCTAAATGGCTGAGGATACTCGAACAAGTTATCCCGGCGCTAGAGCGCGTCTATGCCGCCCGTCAACGCCCCGCCCAACCTGCGCCGGTCGATAAATCACTGCACGCCAAAGTGCAGCGCCTCGAGTCGCAGGCGGCGACCAACAGCGCTGTATTGTCGGGCGAAGTCAACGCCCTACGACAACGCCTCGAAACCCTGATGACACCCCAATTCATTCAAGGCGTTACCCTGCTCAAACAAATGGCGGCCACTCAGCAACGCCGCCCCATTGGCTATGGCGCACCACCGCCCCGAATGCGTATCGATTCGCCTGACGAGCCGACCATTCCCTTTTCTGATCCGATCAACGTTCCGGTTAACCACCCCAGCAGTATTGACAGCGTGATAGAGCGCTATGGGCCTAAGACTAGCCGCTATGGCACCACCGACCGAGTTAGTTGAGCTGCAGCGTCTTAAAGCAGGTGCCCAGCTCGACTGCGTCTAAGGGCTTGCTAAAGAAATAGCCCTGCCCATAGCGAATCCCTTCGGCAATGAGCCATTCCTTATCGGCCTTGGTCTCAATCCCCTCGGCGATCGCGTCCATCTCAAAGGAGATTGCAATTTGGTTGGCCGCTCGGCACAGAGCCTGTTTGTGCTTGTCATCGCCAACGCCTTTCACAAAGGCAATGTCAATCTTGAGAGCGTCAAACCCCTGAAACTTGGTTAACCAGTCTAGGTTGGCGTTGACGGTGCCAAAGTCATCGATCTTGATTTTGTGGCCTAGTTTTTTCAACGCCTCTGCGGCGGCCACGAAGTCATGCTCCATCGCCGCATCCTCGGTCACCTCGAACGATAGCCGCGACCGACCTAATTTTTTTGCCCCGATCACCTCGTCCAGGTGCTGCTCAAACCCAGCCTCGCTGATATTGACCGATACCCATAGCTCTTCAGGCAACTGCGACAAAGCTTCGCCCGCCTGACTGATAATCAGTTCAGTGAGGGGGCGAAGTAGGTTACTGGACTTGGCGACCGGCAAAAAGTCACCCGGATAAAAGCCAGAGTTGGGCCAGCGGGCCAGGGCTTCAAACCCCACCGGCTGAGCTGTGGCGATTTCACAGATCGGCTGGAAGTGCGCCACGATGTGTCGCTTCTCGATCGCTACCCGCAACTGCTGCTCAATCGACAGCCGGTTCGTAATGCGAGTTGCCGTACCGACAATCTGTACGATTTCCCCATCTTTCTCAATCGGGTTGAGCGTGGTCTGCCACCAGTCGACCTTGCCCGCCAATAGCAACCGCTCGGTGTAGCTAATCTGGGCCTTCGCCTCGACGCATTGCTGATACTTCTCAGTGACCAGCACGGCAGTTTGGTAAGGCAGTGCCTCAAACGTCAGCTTGCCGGTCACATCCTCATGCTTCAGTCCCACCTCATCCTCGTAGGCTTTATTCAGCAGCAGAAATCGGAATTGATGATCGCCTTCAACATTGATCACAAAGATTAGCTGAGGGACGAGATCGTAGGTGGCTTTGTCGTTCATATCAAAGCGCCGCCGCCCCCAGTAATAGCCACAGTGCTAGGCCCACCAGCACGAATAGCCCGAATAAAACAAATTGCCACCCTGGCATCCCTTTGATGCTTTCCCAGGTGTGATAGGCCGCTTCCCAGGCGTTATCGATCTCAGGTACCTGCGGTGCCTGCTTAGCCTGGGCGATCGCCTCTTCCAGTGTTTTATTAACGGTAGGCGGGCCGTCATCCTGCTTTATGGCCTGTAGCGTTTCATCGCCATAGAGGCGAAATACAATCCAGTTTCTGGGGTCACCAAAGGCAATGCGATCGCCGTCTTCAATACTTTGCCATTTGCCATGTGGCATTTCAGCGAAGCTGCTGATTTTGCCCCGCCAGGTTGGGTTGGTCTTTGACAGATGCATGATCTGCCAGTGACCTAGCTCGTTATCGTCTTCGTCTAAAACCCCTAGGGATTCCCAGCGAATCGCGGCATGAGAAGCGCTGACAAATTGCGCTGCGCCGCCCCGGAAATAGAGCCCAATGCGATCGCCATGCTGAGGTTGCCGGCCAACCTTCCAGATATAGCCGATGCATTGAGTCTCGGTATCGAGGATGGTCGGATAGCTTGCATCCGGGAAATGGCAATACAGTTTCGGCACAAGAAATCCTGAGAACGGCACGGGGGCAGCACCGTTTTAAGATTTCCCGTGCCGTCATTTGCTAGCGACCGGAGCTCCGGTCGGTAGAGGGAAGCCGCCAGCCCAGAATCGAGTACGCGATCGCCTCGGCCCCGTCGCCATACAGCTGCTGTAGGCGCTCTCTGACGACGTAGGCAGGCATGTCGGGGCTGAGGGTGACCGGTCGTGGCGTGGGTGCTGTGTGGGGCATGACTGAGGGCGTGTGGGGTTGCCCTCAGTTTAGTACAGGGTTATTACCTACGGGCTAAGCAAAGACTGAGACGTGAAGAATGTTGGCGTCAGCCGGAAGTACGTCAACATCGACAGCTCGACTCTCAGTGGGTTGACCCGGTTCTGAGATACTGATGTTGCCCGAGGCTTGGCCGGAGCCCCCCAGCAATGGACTTGGGTCAAACAGCGTGATTGTGCGCCCATCCGGCAGGAAATTCCGGTTGAGGTTGAAGGGAAACGCCGTGTAATTCAGATCTGAGTACAGGGTGTCAGCCGTTTCTTGGGTAGGCAAGGAAGGACGCTGAACCGATTGGACGTTTGTGGGCACGCCGTAAACAATATCTTCAAATGCAGGGGCTGCTCCGTTAGGCTCTAGCGGAAACGGGCTGCTACTACTGGCCTGCGTATGCTTCAGCGCAAAAACACAATCAGTAGCTGTCTTGATCAGGTAACCCACTCGCACCATGTTAGACACACTGCTGATTGAAGCTGAGCCGCTGGCGTCAGAGTCATCTACCTGTAGCTGCACATTGTCAGCCCAGAAGGACGCGGAAAAGTAAGCGCTTGCGCTACTGAAAACATCAATTAGCGCCGGAGATGAGCCTGCGACCACTAAAATACCGCTGTCAAATTGAGCGCCTGCTTGGTTCCTGCTGATCAGCTCAACTCTTCCCCCGTCAATAAATAGAGAAGCAACGTGTCTACTGTTGCCTGGAGGGGGCCTATCAACATCGCCCGCGACTTCTAGCGTGTAATTGGATTGCACCTCTTGAGTGCGACTGTATGCAGTGCGGGTATCGTCTACGGATTCCCCGTCAGCAATTGTTGAACTCCGTCTGATATTCAGATACCCGATGATGGAGCGATTACCGCCGCCTTCTGACCCTGAAATAGAGACAGCAGCACGCTTAGGGATAGTGGCTATCACCTGGCGCTGGCCATCATTTTGCAGCCAGAGATCCACTGAATCGGCAAGAGTGGGAGATTGCAGCCAGTAGAGGGCAGCAGAAGCAACGGCAGTAGATTGCTTAGGAAAGAAAAGCCAGCCCCCCATTAGACTCTCTCCTTCTTGATCGTAAAACTCATGCCCTGACCTGTGGCGTCAGTAATCACAAAATCAAGATTTCCAGCAACGGGCACCGTTTGACCGATCTCCACTGAAGGTGTGACCACAGACGCGCCAGAGGTGATGATTAATGCCACCTTGAAAGCATAGCTAGAGCTAAAGACGATCGGGTAAGTCTTGTCCTCCACGGCCTCAATGTAGCCGTGCAGATCCTCGATTTCCCCTTGCCAGGTACCGTTGGTCGTTTCGCCGGTGAACTTGGCACCCACCGCGTTGATAGCGATCGCCCCATCCAGATACACGGGCACTGCCGCACCGCTTTGATCATTGGGGTTGCCAGTGAATCCCTGAAACAGCTGTCGCAGGGGTTCCCACTCTTCATTCGCGGAGTCCCACAGAAACAGCGTGCCGCTGGACAGGTCGTAATAGGTGTCGTTTATGTAGCGGGGCAGCACATCTTTGATGTCCTGAACGGTCTCATTGTTCGGATCACCGTTGCCGTACTGACCTGGCAGAGACCCCGCTAGGTCGTAGATCGCCATTTCAGTCGCCGCAATGTGTGCTTCCATCTCGCGGTTATTGCCCGCCCGTGGCGTGGCACTTACGAGGCCATCATTAACCTGCACCGGATCGCCAGCGCCGAACCCGCCATTCGCTTGCACACCACGGGGTCGATATGTCCCATTGCCGCCAATCTGCCGAATGCGCCCTCGCCCGCCCCAGACCACTGGCGGCGGTTGGGCGTTACTCTCCATCTGCGCTTCAAACCGACTTTCTTGAGCTACCAGCAGCCGCTCAGTTACGCTGCCATCACTGCCGGTGAGCGTTTCGACGGCTTGACCATTGGGGCCATAGACAGTGCGGGTAAGGGATGCCATTAGGGAGCGACCTCCTTAATTAAGATGCCGATCGCCTCGCAAAACGAGCGATCGCTTTGGTGCTCCCAGGTGGGCGAATCCAATAGGTAAGTGCGTGTCCAGCCGTCCAGGCACAGCACCTCAAGCTCTGGCAAGGGAGTATCGATGGCCAGCAGCGCATCGGAAAGGGCGAGCTGGATGAGCCGCCCCCGCTGTCGACCGGCCAATAAGTCGCGGTGCATGGCGGCGATGGCCTCGCATTGCGCCACGGAAAATGCCAACCCTTGAGGCAACAGGAACGTGCGAGTACGGCTGCGACCGGTCGCCCCGCCCCGATGCACCCAGGTCACCTCACCCTGATAATCCTGGGTATTGGTGTAAAACGGCCCCTCCCATTCCTCAGCGCTGGGCGGTTCGTTTTCGCCACGACCAGTGGCGGGCCTGAATTCGGGCGGTCGGGCATTGATCAGCTGCCATTTATTCGTGGGGGTGAGTGCCGAAGCTCTTTGATTGAGGGTGATGCGAGCAGCTTTGACACTGGACTTGTAAGCGTAAATGCCGTCCCCTTCTTTGATCCACTCCTGAATGCTCTCAAGTATCTGACGCCAAGCAATGCCGCCATCCGGGTCAAACTCTTTTTCCCGGCCCCATTGAATTTCCGTGAGTTTGATGACTCGGCCATCCGTATCAAATTCACGCAGCGTCTGAGTTTCGCGAAACCGTTCTGGAATGGCGTCGTCATCGCCATCAATGAGCCCCGCCGCTTTTTCGTCGTAGGAAAAAGAACGAAACAACCGATAGGGGAACTCGCCATCATCCGCATCGGGCGGGGCTTGATAGTAAAGAATTTGGGTGTTGTCACCGGTAACGACTGGGATGGCGCTGCCCCCAACGTCAAAAACCTCTTCCCCTGGCTGTTCGACGCGAGAACGAGTCGTGCGGCTCGCGGTGCGGTTAGGATCGGCACTGATTGAGGTGCCCCGTGTGACAATGGTGTCTTCGGTGACGTCATGGGCTTCGGACGTGTAGGCCGGGGTGCCTACACCAGTTTCGAGGGGCGTGGCTACCTGGGTGACTGTTTCACCTATCCCTGCCACCCGAATCACCTCAAACGGTTCTTGGCCATCTGGGAATCGGGCAAAGCGGAGTTTCTGAGTGTTGAGATCCAGGGTTAAATCCGGCGTGGCTTTGGCCGTCGTAGTCACCACCTGCGATCGCACGATGCCCGCCATGTCCTGGTACAGCACCCGATAGCCGCTGGCATAGGCCAGCTCCGCCGCCTTGCTGACATAGCTACCCTGGGGCTTTGTTTGGGGTAGCGCGACTGAGTAGCCCCACGGCCCACCCAGCGCAATGGATGCGCTCGGAATACCGGACGCCTCTAGATACCGCTGGGCAATCACGCTGGTGTCCTCAGCCGTCCCCAGCGCCACCGCGCTCACATCGTCGGCAGGTTCTTGCGAGTCACCCCATGCCAGCCAATCGCCCAGCTCGATGGATAGCACATCAATCCCAGTTCCCTCGGCCTCAGTCAACACCGGCTCTCGCCGCATATACAGCCAACCTTGGGGGTGGGGCACATAGGAGCCGCTGTCATCCTCGATCTGCACCCGCACCAGTTGCCCCGGTCGCCACCGGCTCGGGTTGTTTTCTGGGTCGATGCTTTCGGGGTTAGTGCCGGGAATACCCAGAATTTCGAGAGTTGCAGTGCAGGAGATCGCCCCCACTTCACCCAGCGAGTCTTTGCCTGGCACAAAGCGGCCTGCTGAATCACTCCAGTCCTGATTGTCGGCACCGATAAACACGCGGATTTTGCGGGCAGAGATGTCAGTCAGGGGCACAGCTACACCTCCTGAAAGCTGACTACCAGTAGCTCGCCCCACTGCCCATTAATGCTGCCAGCAGGCGATCTATGTTCGTCCGTGACAGCGGGCCGCACCGAGAAAATGCCGTGGCCATACTGCCAACTGCCGGTATAGCCAGCGGGGGTGAGTGCCTGCACCAGCGTGCGGCTGTGGGGGGTAGGCTCGGGGTCGAGATAGCTGTTCTCGTCGGTCAGAGTCAGCACGCGACTCTTGTCCGCCTCGCACCACTTGAGCATTGCGCCAACGGCAAGCGAGATGGACTCGACATAGTAAAAGCTCAAGTCCCAGCGGTATTTGGTGCCGTAGGCTGGCCCCGCGATCGCGGCCACGCCGTTATTGCTGTACCGATCAACCGATGACCAACCCAGCTCAGATCGGCTGTAGCCACCCTCGCCAATAAAATCCGTTAGTACCTGTGTAGGGATGCCGCTGCCGGTTGCGGCTAAGGTAATCTCGCCTCTGGCCATTAGCCCAGCCCCCTACGTCGTGCCATCGCCCGCATTTTGCCCGATGAAATGGCGACGGCGTCTTTTTGGGGAGCTGGGGTGTTCAGATAGTACGTGTCGCGGCTTTGAGTCGCTGGCCGCTCCTGCACAATCTTGGTCAGGCGCTGCACATCTGCCCGTAGACCTGCCACCAGATCGCTTTGCATGGTGACCGGTGCTCCGGTCGGTACTCCTGACGCCTGTGCCATCATGCGAGCGGTCTGTCCCGCGTTATACACATACCCTGATTGAGCAGGCGAAATCAGTGTGGGGCGATCGAATAGAGCGGTTTGGCTACCAATGCGAGCGATTTCACTCCCGCGTTCAGCGACGGTGTACCAGTCGCCCTGGTTGATGGGGCCACCGGTGTACCGTCCTTGGATGAACTGACCCACGCCGGGAATATTGCCCGCACTCTCGGCAAAGTCATCGAGCAGGTTGCCGAGCCCACCCAGGCGATTTTCGAGGAATTCCACTAGGGCGGTGACTGACTGCAGCAAGTTTTGAACGAGGCCAATACTGCCGCCGAATGCCACCTCTAGCGCATCTTTCGCCTGCCCCGCCGCCGTAAAAATGTCATTCAATAGCCCCGCGACAGAGCCGATCGCCTGAACGAATTCACCCACCGCCGCGATATTTTCCTGAATCGCCTCGGGGTTCTCTTCCAATAGTTCGGTAAAGGCAACCAGCTGATTAGTGATCAGGTCACTCAGTACCTGAGCAATGTCGGCAAGTGCGGCCCCTACGGCCTGGGCAATCTCCGGGTTCTCGTTCAGCGCCTGGTTTAAGCGCTCGGCGGACTCGGCGAATGAATCAAGGCTAAGGTCTTGCTGCACCACGCTCAGCACCGATTCCAGGAATTCCAGTACGGTCGCTGCGAGTGGGGCCAGGGCTTCGCCAAGCGCTAGCAGACTGTCCTTCCTTAGGGAATCGAAGCGCTTTTGGAGTCCGGTGAGGGTTGCTGTGACCTCAGCAAAGTTAGCGTTAGTCACGCCTGCGTCATCTTGTAGGCCTGCCAGCGAAGCCTCGAACCGGCCAATGTTTTCACCCGCAATCGGGGCGATCGTTGCCAGGGCGTCGACGTCAGAGAAGATTTGCGCCAGCTGCTGAGATGTCGCCCCTTGGTCGGCTAGTTGCTGCAGGATAAACAGCAGCCCTTCTGACTGCAGTGTCGCGGCGGCATTCTCAATGCCAAAGTCTCGCAGGAGGTCTCTGGCGTCGTTGGTGGGTTTTTGCAGGTTAATGATGGCCTGTCGCACACCGCTGATAGCGGATTCTGCAGGCACACCAGCAGCCGTCGCGGCGGCGATCGCGGCGTTCAATTCCTCAAAGGGTACGCCTGACGATGCCGCGATCGACGCCGCCCGGCCAATCGACTGCGCATACTGATCGACGGTGATTTTACCCAGGTTCTGGGTTTGAACCAGCTGATCGGTGATGTCCTCTGCGTCGGACGCTTCGAGGTTGTAGGCATTGAGAATGGTGGTAACCGCATCGGCCACCGTAGCCGTGTCGGAAAATCCCCCATTTGCAGCTTTAACCGACGCCTCAAGAATGGTGGCGGCGTCGGAAGCGTCCGTAAAGCCCGCCGACAGAACATCGTAAGAACTAGCCAGCAGCTCGGTTTGACTAGCGGCCCCATTAAGGTTGTCGCCGACTGTTCTTAGTTCCGACTCCAGCAGGTTGACGTCATCAACCAGGGTCGCTGCTGCCGCACCGGCATCTTCAAACGCCCGGAATTCATTGATCGCCCCACCGATTGTGTCGGTGGCCACGCGTCCCAAGCTGCGCAATGAATCAACTAAAAGGTCAACCCCAGCTGACTTGATGGCAATGCCAATCTCGGTGATGCGTCCACCGAGTCCCCCTGCGGCTCCGTCTGCGCTATCTGCGGCCCCCTCAAGCTGCCTGAGCTGTCGGGTAACAGCGTCGATTTCGTTCTCGGGTAGGTCAAACGCATCGGCTAATTGACGGGCAATCCGCTCGGTGTCTTGCCCTTCCTTGCCCAGCAATTCCAGTGATTTGGCTAGCTCGTCCGCGTCGGCGTCATCTAGTTCAAAGGCGTCTTTTAGTCGCCGCGCAACATCCTCGACGTTCTCAGAGCTATCGACAATATCGCCCAGCGACTTGAGTAGTCGGTTCGCGTTGTCATCAGGCACCAGAGAATCTTGCAGCTGCCTGATGGCTTTCTCTGTTGCACCCAGGCTATCGAACGCATCCTTGAGCTTTTCGGCCTGCTCTTCCTGCCGGATCAGCTCCTGAGTAATTTGCGCGATCTGGGCGTCGTCTAGGTCATAGGCGTCCGCGAGTTCCTTGGCAGTTGCCGCCGCCCGCGCATTGCGGTCTTCCAGGCGTTTCACCTGGTCATCGATCGCCCTAACTTCGCGCACCGTCTGCGGGCCACCATCGGCCTTGATTTTGATGCCGAGTAGTAAATCAACCACTGGCACCCCCTCGCAGCGCCGCTAGTTCGCCCGGACTGAGTACCGTGCCCTGACCGCGTTGCTGCATCTCTCCCAGGCGTTGATTCACCCAGGCGCGGCCCTTGGTTTTGGTATCAGCCCGCTGCCAATTAATCTCTTCAGAGACGGAGAAGAACTGGGTTGCGGGAATGGTTTTGGCAAGCGCTATCGCCTCATGGACATTGCCACCACAGGCACCCACTAGCGACGCTAACAATCGGGCCTGGCTATCGATAGGTGTGCCCCCTGGCAGGGGTGGATATTTGCGCTCGGCAGGGCGATTGAGGATGACCAGCGGCCCCTCAATCAGCTCATTTCCCTGGCGGGTCGGAAATATCAGCCAGCCGACCATTTTGAAAGAAACCCAGTCAGCCTCGATGCCCGACAGTTCGATGACGCGATCGCATAGGTAGCGATACTCCTCGCATTCCAGATACAGCTCGTCAATGGGATACTCGTCCGGCATATCTTTGAGCAGCGCCTGAATCGCCTCTAGTCGCTCCTCAAACTCCACATAGCCATCGGCGACACAGCCCGCCACAATGCGATACCGGCCCCGGCGATCGCGAAACTCTAGTGAGCCATTGCGCAGGAAGCGGTAGGTAGGAGCGTCAGCATCGGAAATCCATGGCATTAATCAGCCCTACGCCGCTTTAACCGCGCCAAACTTGTTGATCAGGTGAATGCCCGTGTCTTCACCTGCCGGAGCACCAAACGCCAGTGGTACCGACAAGGTCGGTACGCTGTCGTTAACCGTGAAAGGTGCCTTGCCGGACAGCGAGCACTTGGCCGCCCGGAAGATGTACCGTGCCCCGCCGTTGCTCGGGTCAATGATTTCGCCAAACAGCGCAAATTCGCCCCAGCTAGAAAAGCCAGTGGGGCCACCAATGTCTTCGTAGGTGGCAAATACGTCATAGCGGGGATAGAAGATCGCCAGCCCCGCTTGGGCGGCATTGAAGACCAGCTTATTGCCGGTCGTATCAACTCCAACCTCACCAGTGCCCGGCGTTGCGGCGGTGCTGGCCCTAGCTAGGGTACTACCCGCCGTCATGCCCTTGCCGGTTTCGTTGGCCGTCACTTTGATGGTGGCCGTCCCCCTAAGCGCGTCGTTAGCCGTCGTCACATAGTCGTCAGCAATCTCAAAAGGCCCAGTCGTCGGGACAGTCGTATAAACAAACTCATCCGGCAGTACTAAGTTGCCGCCGGTCACCTTGCGCGGCTTCTGTCCGCGAGCAAAGGCTAGCTGCCCCCAGGTCGTACTGTTGAAGTCGAGTGTCCCAGACTCGGTTGAGGTGCCCTGCACCTGGCTACTCGTTACCAACACCCCTTGTGTATTGAAGCGCTGAGATAGCTTTTCGCTGGTCTCCTCGTCAAAGGTGATGCCAATCGGCTCAAACAATAGCTGAGTATCGGAGTCCACCGCGAACACGTTGGCGACTCCCTGGAACATACCCATAGGGGATCTCCTAAAACTTGCAAGTCTTAGGCTTCAGTTTTCCCCGCCCTAATTCGCGCGTCATTTGCTGGTAGCGTCACTACCTGTAGCCGCGTCCCCTGGTAATCCTGAAACGTCTCTGAGACCTCAGGGTGCGACGTGTCCACGCCGATGATCAGCAGGCCCATGACCTTGCCGAGCACGATCGCGTCTAGCCACAGTTCGCCGTGTTTATATTGGCAAAGATCGCCTTGGGTCATGGCGGGAATCGACGGATAGTTCTTTTGTTCGCTTGCCGCGATTATAGCCATCAGGGCTTCCACTGCACCAGCGTTCTCGCCCGCTTGATTGACCAATAGCGCTTATCCATCTCAGGAACTTGGGGGTCAATGCCGGGGTAGAGCCGCCGCCCGCCGCGCCACTCAAAAAACTGGCTCTCGAACGAATGACCTACCAATAGACCAGCGACCATGCGCTCCGCTGTGTTCAGACTGCAATCACCGCGCAGCTTCTGAAACGCAAATTCCATATTCAGCACTTCATAGGTGTGATGCAGTCCCGTGACCAGGTTGCCACGAACGTCAGAAATCTCCTCAGCAATCCACGAAAGCACCAGACGATTGGGGTTATCGGCACTGCCAACCATGTTCAACTCGGTCGCCCACCATCTGACAGTCACGCCCATGTCCGCAATCGGCGCAAGGCGAGCCGTGATCACGGGCTCTAGCGCGACTAGGTCAAAATTGCTCATGGTTCGCCTGTCTCCAAGTACGCCGAGATCGTGGCTGTGGCATAGGGGCCGATCACTTGATCTGCCCCCTCGAAAATATTGCGCTCTGGCAATCCGGGGTGATTCACCTCTTTAGCCGATCTCCAGCCATCGGCGGTGTAGAAAACCAGTGTGGGCTTTCGCTTGGGACGGATTTTGTAAGGGCGGGTGCCCAGAATCACCCACGGTGCATGCCCTAGGTTCGTACCGATCTGCACTTCGCTGCCGCTGGTGCGGGTACTGGTAATCGATGCAGCGAGCTGCCCATCCCGCCGCAAAATACCTCGCGCCTTACCTCGCCGCCGCTTCTCAGCCTTGGTTGATGGGGCCAGCGGCGCTAATGGCTCACCCGACAGTTTTCGCCCCCGAGCGATCGCCAGCTTTAACTGACGCTCACCGTACAGTCCAATCTTGTCGAGGGCGGGGCCAAGTCTACTCAGCCGCCCCGCGTAATCGTCAAGATTGATGCCAGTGATGATCGTCTGAGGGTTTGCAACCATGTCGCTAGGTTGCCCTTGCTGGATAAAGCGTCAAACGATTCCACTAAAGCGGTCGTCTGGGGTGACTTTGTCCACCAAACAGCAAACCCCCAAGATTGCTCAAGGGGGCTTCCGTGGCTCTAGTCGTGAAGGCGTGCCAGTCCTTCTTTTTGGAATAGTGCTGGGGTAGGCGTCCATAATACTCGACGAGGCTACCCCTTCCTGTGGTTTATGGTGGCGGGAAATGGATTTGAACCAATGACCTTCGGGTTATGAGCCCGACGAGCTACCAGACTGCTCTATCCCGCTACGGCTGCGTACATACATATTACCCGAGCTGAAATGATTAAGCGCGATCTACTGACACCCCTTCAGCACCGATCATCAGCCCGAAAATGGCATGGTCGTATTCACCCAAAGGGATGCCAGACGACTCGGAAAACTCCCACATGAGAGTCGCAAACATCGAGGGGAAGCTGACAATGAAAACGTCAAGCTGCATTAATCCAATCTCCTATCGATGCCACACCGACAATGGGTTTATGCCCCAGTCGCCCTCGGGTGATGGCTTGTAGGGTGCGCTCTCTCGAATCACCATGCATTCGGTCGGTGCATCCCGCTTCACAAAGCCAGGGCGACGGCGAATCTGGGTGAATAACCTCAGCTTAAACGCCATCTCGCTGGGGGATTCCTTGGGCTCGGCCTTCACCTGGTAGTGAATCAGGCTGTAGCTACCGAACAGACTTTGCAGCACCTCAATGCGATCAGCCGCATCACCCTTTGCAGTCCATGTCTTTTGACAGCATTCGAGCATTGCTTCCCAGTCCCGCGCTTTCCAGGCCGCGAGGAATTCTGTGGCTTTCGCGATCGCGCCGTCTGGGATGCTGGTCATAAGCAGTAGTCGTAGTGTTGGCATATCTTCAAAAAGAAACCCCGTCCGGGTCAGGTCGGGGTGAAGCTCGGAGGGAGAGATCGTTGGTGTCAGCTCAGCAACATCCGAATCCCAGAGGTCACGATAAGGTCACAGGAACTCAGGACTACAGCCATGGCCGCAATTTGCCAAATGGGCATAGAGACCATGAAGAGAGTCAGCAGCCCAAAAGCAGCCAGTGTCAACGCCATCACCTTTAAGAACGACATCATCAGAATGCCCCCGACCAAGGGCAGCAGCTCGCCCCATGATTCTGCCTGATCTATCTTCTTTTTAAAGGTTGACATCACCCAGCCACCGCTTGCTTGAACTGTTTGCCCGCCGAAAACGCCGGTACCTTGGTCGCGGGAATCACCATCGTCTCGCCCGTTTTAGGATTACGACCTTCCCGTTCTTTGCGATCGCGGCGCTCAAAGGAACCGAAGCCCACCAGGGTGACTTTTTCGCCACTGGAGACGGCCTCAGAGATCGCCTCGGTCGCAGCCGACAGTACGGCATCGGCCTGCTTTTTGGTAACACCCGATTTCTCGGCAACCTTTTCGACTAAATCAGCTTTGTTCATATTGAGAGAGCAACGGAAAAACAACTATTCCAGCGTTTATAACACGACAGTACAGGTGTTTCAACCGTGCGGGAAATTTGGCCTATAATATAGATGTCCTGCTGAATCAGCGCGATTCACTGGAAACTCTACTGCATAGGTTCAAAAACACTACACCATCCCGCCTAGCCGTCTCATGAGACTCACGCTTGGTGGGATTTTTAGTTTGAGTGTTTGCAGTCTCCGCAACTACTCAATTTGCTTTGAAGCACTCCAGGCCTTTTCGGGCAAAGATCCTAGCGTTTTTAGGGGTGATTTCAATGGACTACGCAAAAACAAGGGCTTCAGGCAACTGGCACACACCCTTCCCAGAGGGCAAAAGTCCAAATTCAGTCCGGCGATCTCACTCAACTGGCACACACCCTGTCTTATGAGACTGCTAAGCCACTATCACTGGCTGACTCCCCAGACTTCCAGGGTGCTGATGGCCCTTTGGGCGTATCCGCTGTCAACATCAGATTCGGTGCGGTTCAGATACAAAGTTCTATTCGACGTCGCCGAGATGTTGATCAGCTTTGCTGCAATCGATAGCGGAGATGCCGCAGTGGCCACATGCCGCCCAGTAGAGCTTGCAGCAAGAGAGTTTTCTACCGAGTTAACTCCAATAATTCCAGCGCTTCCCACTGGGGTGCGGCTGCCAGAAGCAACGCCGCTGATCATTGAGCCGCCTATTTCAACAGCGATTCCAATATTGACCACGTTTTCATCGTGGGCAACCGTGCCTGCAGTGAATCTGGCAACAACCAAATCACCAATCTTCAAAGGAGTATGAACTGGTGTCGCAGGGCTCCCATCAGGATTAACCCAGCCGACAACCGATACTGCCGCTCCTGTAGCCACACCAGGACTTGCTTGAGGGTCAAACTTACTAAAGACCTGGTAACCGTAGATGTCTCCAGGAGAGTAGCCTAGTAATCCTCTGAATGCAGCGCGGTCTGCTGCTTTGAGTAAAGCGATGATTTCAGCAGCGATCTCTAGATTGTCCGGGTCAGTAGCATCCAGATTAGGCACATTACCCAACCCGACTGCAGCCTTGTTGAGCACTTGCCAAGTTTTATCACCCCGTCGGTACTGCCCAGATGTACCCGCTGTGATGGTGGGTTCAGCGCCAACATCGGCTGCCCCTAAATTCACGGTGCCAACTTGGCTGTTGACTGACTGAACAGGACTTGCTGGGGCATTGTATTCAAGCCAGTTCCCTAAAACACTAGGATCGTCATCTGTCAGCATCCATACGGTAGATCTATCCTGTCTAGAGCAAAAATCACCGCTCCCGATGGCATTACCTTTTACTGTCTGGGTTAATGCCAACATGGCGGCTTCGTCCAAAACGCTTCCGGCATATTCGCTAATTGCGATCGCGGGAATTTGAGAACTCGGAACTTTACCCCCAACTAAATCAGCTTTAGCCGCAAGGCTTGCAGTCAGTCCCGTTACATCACCTTGAGGAATTGGGTCTCCCGGCTGCAATGCTGTCCCCGCCAGTGCCCCCTGTGCTGCGGGGGCAAACGCCTCAGTATCCTCCGTTGCTGCTGTGCCCAGTGAGGCTTGCAGCGCGGCAACTGCCCCCGCCGCCTCGAAGCTTCCGCGCGTGCCATCACTCAGAGCGTATTGGGGGTGATCATCGTCCCCTAATCCTGTTAAAGCTCCGTGGTCGGATGTGCCGCTATTCCCGTTATCGCCCCCTTCACCACTACTGACCGACAATGCAGCGGGCAACGTCACGGACTGCACCCCGAGCGGGGCGACGTAGAGGGGCAGCTCGGTCTGCTGTATGTCGCTGTCTGAAAGCGTGGCGGTGCAGGTGAGTGTGTAGGTGGCCCCCTTTGTCAGGCCGCTGCTGTCAACGACGATAATCGCGATGGTGGAATCTGAGCTGGTTGAGACCTCGGTCAGCCCAGCGGGCACTGTCCAGGCCACGCTGGCCAGGCTCGGTGCACCGGGTAAACGTCGTAAAAAATCCCCCCAGTCGATGCGGAGAGTCGTTCGACCGGTGGGCGGAATTTTTTGTGACGGCAGGGGCGACTGCGAGGTCATCGTTTAGAAATTCTATTCAGGCTGATCACAGTGATCGTTCCCGTGGGCTCCACTATGGCCGTGCGGGCCTGCGCTAGTGCTTGCAGGTACGGCTCCGTGAGTTCGGCGGTGGCGATGGGGCGCGGCAGCACCTGGTACAGCAGCACTGTGGAGGGAGTGAGGGGGATTAGTGCGGCAGGAATGATGCCGATGAAGCCCAGCGATCTGGGCTCAATGCCGACGAAGCCTACGGTCACTGCCCCGTCCTCTGAAGCGCGCCGACAATGGTGGCCACGTCGTTTTCGTTGGTCAGGTTGAATGTCTTGTGCACCGTGCCATCGGGCTTATGCAGCGTGAGCGTGTTGGCGGTGGTGTTTACCGAGATGTTGCCACGGGCCAGTGCGGCGGCGTCGTCTGCGATCGCGGGAAGGGCGTCGAGGTTCTGGGCGCGTTGCGCAGTGACTCTTTCCAGTAGCGTGTTGACATTAGTATTGATGGCTTCCAACTTGGCGCGATCGTCGGTGGTGAATGATGACGAAATCACGCCATTACTAGACACCTCAATGACTTCGTTATAGGTCGGCGTTTGCAGTTCAACATTTACGCGAGACGAAGGCGACAGGTTGCCATAGTAAAAGCGCTGTCCATTGGTGTTTGTCGCTTGGTCAAGCAGTAGTTCCCCTTCTACGATGACGAGTAGGTTCTGGTCTGGGAAGCCGATTTGCCAATCGCTCATCAGAAAAGTGGTCGTGCCAACACGCGCGCTGCCGCCTTTGGAGTCGCCGCCTACTGCTCGCATGGGCCGAATGAAGCGATCGTTGTATGGAGCCGTGGCAGGGCCATTAAACCACTCCACAATTTCAGAATAAAAATCGACAGCATTGAATGACAGAACGCCGCCAACGACACCTGTCGCGGACAGATACAGCCGTTTATTTGTCCCGTCAAAATTGCCGATAATTGCCATCCCATAGCCCGCTTATGGTTTCGTCCCTACAATTTCGCACTCAGCATAGTAGTGCTCGTTTTGGGCAACCACCCTGCCATCGACCATCTTGACTGAGCTGGGTCTAAAGGTGATGCCGTCCAGCTCAGTGCTTGGCTTGCTGGACTGAAGATCCACCCATAGGCATCGCCCTTCATGCTCGGGTACTGTCGATTTTTTGACATACAAAAGATGCTGCACGATTCCCCTTAGTTGTTCCGGTTTCTGTAGTTGCGTTGAACATTCATGACGATTGACAGGGTGGCCCCAGTTTCGTCAATCGTCGTCCCGAAGTTGTTCTCCTCAGCCTTGGTTCGACCTGTGGCCACGGCTGTCACATCAGCGTTTGTGCCAGGGGTTCTCCCATTTTGGTTGTTGCCATCGTAGTCAAAGGTATAGCTGAAGCTTGCGGGCGCTTGATAAGCCACCCAATCAGTGACGCCAGTGTCCGCGCCTAAGCTGGCATTGTTTGACGTGCCACCTGCTGCAGTGAGATACCAAACACCCTCGTTACCCACAACATCTTGGACGACCGTGTTAGCCGCATAAGTGACACCGCTTTGCCAACCATCATCGTTAATCGTGCCGGTAAATGGCTGTACAACAATGTTGTTGTCGTCTGCGTCTTGAACGATGACCGCATTAGGGCCAGGAAAGGTATCTCCATTAGCATCGTCAAAGTAGAGAGTGACCTTGAGGTCTGGGTCGGTTCTGGCGGTGTCGTTCAGGGGGATTACGACAGGGACGGTCTGAGGGAACGTTCGTAGCGTGCCAGTCGCATCCCTGACAGCAATTCGAGTCAGATCGGACGCTGCTAGATCGTCAACGAAAACGCCTAGAGCTGTACCAAACGCTTTAGTGGCCGCTGTACCCAACGTGTAACCCAGTAGCTCGCTGGCCCGCCGCCCAATAATATTTCCGGTATTGGCGCTGTTGTTGTTGATATTCGTGCCTTGCCTCAGCAGCCAGCGCTCGCGCTGATAGAAAATGCTGTAGGCGATGTCTGTGCCGCCATTTCCCAGGATGATGTTGAACGGATAGTAGGCATTGCCAATCTGCCGTTCCCCTGCATAAGCCGTCCAGTCGGCAATGCCGGTGTCGTCGCTCGTATCAGTGCCGTTTGATGTGCCGCCGCCCGGAGTGATAAACCAGCGCCCACCGTCACTTACGACCGCATTGGCCGCATAAGTGACGCCATCTTGCCAAGCTGCAAACCCAGTCCCAGGCAGGTAGTTTAGGGTGATGCCGGTATACGTTGCGTTGCTTGAAACGTCGTTCTCTGTAGCCGTAACGTTGGTGTCTGTGGCGGTGTTGAGTGAATGGTTATCAATGAAAGCGCCTGTCCCTTCCGTGTTCCCAATTAGGGCGAGGTTAGATCGGGTGTAGGTGCGCCCCCAAGGACGAATGCTGCCCTCAAAAAAGGTTTGGTCTGATTGGTCAACTCTGACCAACTCGTTCGGTAAGCCTGCAAAAGTAAAGTCAGTGCCATCAGTGCCTAGGCTGGCGGTCAGTGCGTAGTAACCTTGGTCAGTTCCCAGCGCTGAGCCAATTCCAACTGGGCAGTAGTAGCGCTGGGACACCGAACCGTTGCTAGCTCGATAAATCGTGCCACCTGACCTCAAAAACTTCAGGTCGTTGGTGGTTGAGAATATCCAGTCATCGAGCAACTCATACTGACCTGACTTGCGGTCAATGGCCCTCAGGATCGGTGCCAGAAACCGGATAGGGCTGTCCTGTTTTCTTAGTTCGATGTATTTACTAAAGAAGGCGTTGAACAGCCCTCCATCATCTAAGACGGCTGGATTGGCTGATACACCAACAGGCTTATCGCTACCGTCATCAGCGCCAAAATCAAACGTAGCCAGCTCGTTCACAGTGATGAACTGAATCTGTTTGTTTGAAACGTCAAAGTACAGGTTCCCATCAGGCGAACCGCTGCGCCCTTGGCTTGACAACTTAAATAAATCAGGATCAGCAAGTAGCGCCATTAGTTCTCCTATGGGTTGAAATAATTAGGTTCTGGGTCGGCGATCGCTCCGACGTTGATCGGAATCGTGCCCACGGCAAACACAAGGTTGAGTTCTTGAAACGTGCCAACTGGGAAGATGATCTGTACTCGAATATTTGCAGCACCATCAGCGTCGTAAGGGAGGTTCTGACTGGCTTGCGTGGATGTCAGTGACGTCAACTCTGTATTGTCGGCATCGTCATAGATATAGATGTCAGTGCCAACTACGGGGATGTTTGTGAATTGGACTTCTGTCGACGGCACCTGCCCCGTAAAGCTCGAAGTTGCGCCTCCTGCCAACAACGGTCTTACGTTGTAATCCGGCATGTCGCTATCGAGGTCATAGGTGACGCCGCGATCCTTGAGCGTGAAAGCGAAGAACCGCAGCACCGAAAGCTTTTCAGAGGCTGTAGGGATAGCGCGAAAGATGGCTGTGCCCGTCACATTGGCGGATAACTCATCTTGATCCGTCGCACCCACGCCAAACTGACTAACCTGTCGTCCCGAGTCATTGTCTGGGTTCCCCGACACAGAGAAGATGAAGGGCGTATCGATTGGAATAGAAGTTGCCGACCCTTCATAATTAGAGTTGCCAGATATCTCAGTCAGCCCGCTGTCGTATTGCCCGTTCCAGTTCGATAGGGCGTTCTCAAAGTTCCCTTGGTTATAGGCAACCCCACTATCGTTAAAGCGGCCCCCTGCGCCCCGTACCCCGCCTGTCCATTCAGCCTGTCTGCTTGAGTTGAGGATGCGCTCAAAGGCGGTTACTCGGTATCGAAGGATTGGGGCGGTGTCTTTTCCCAACAAGACGGTATTACCTGACAGGTCTTGGAGAATCATCCCGCCGTCGCGAAGTTGCACCTGATTTTCGGGCGTCTTAAAGACAGGCTCTACCCCTTCGCCATTCCATTGCAAGCGGTAGGTGCCTTTTTTCCCAAGCCAAATAATGTTTCCTGTCTCGTCAAAGTCACTCGTTCCATCGGATACCCAATAGTCCAAGCAGCTTGCCACATCTGCAGGGGTGAAGAACGGCGATAGCCCCTCAATGACAATCGAGCCGTCGCCACCCGTGAAGCCGTTGCCTACGATGTATTGAGCTAGCGCAGGCGAGAAGATCCCTGTACAAGCGAACCCTTGAGCCTGCAGTGTGATGGGATTGCTGGGCGTTAGCGTACTGGTGTCGATGGTTGTGGTAAGAAAGTCCAGTACTTGTGCGGTTCCATCAGACGACCGGAACACGGCAGTATCGCCAGGGCTGAATGCACCCCCAACAATAAACAGACTAGTGTCGCTACCGTCTGCAGGAACCTGAATGGTGATGAGGTTGCCGGTGATGACCACGCCAGCAAAGGGAATACCCATCAGCTACCACCCCCGTCATGGCCCACATGAGCGATCGCGCAAACTATCACAACGCGTTCCCCCACTGGGTTTTAACAACGAGCACCCCAGCAAAGGTATCGCCGGTCGCGCTGGAAACGCCGTAGGGGTCAGGGGGCACTAACTCAAGCACAAACTTGCCCTCGGCGCCAATGTGAGCGCTCTGCGCCGCCTTAAACGCCTCGTAGGCAGCGAGATCGGCAAAGTTATCGACAGGCAGCCCTACAAAGCCCGCCCCAGGTCGCCAGATCACCGCATCGCCTTGCTGTTCTGACACCAGGGCCGTGTGGGGCTGCAAGGGATTCACCCAGTAGCCCTGATATCGAATTTCGGCCAGTGACCCGGCCTCATAGGGCTGCTGATTGCGGTTTCGTTGCTTCACCGCGTAGGCGATCGCAATGAACTTGGCCGTCACCGATGCCGGGGTGCCCAGCTCGTCCACAACCAGCTCTGACGATGGCACGTCAAACACCACCGTGAGATTAGCGAGTTGCTGGAACGGGCTGGTCATGATGGTTTGTTGTATGCCAGGTAACTACTGCCCTTGTGCCAGATCTGCACCGGCGTCCTCAACCAATCCCCCCGCCACAGGTGGTAGCGATCGCCGCATTGATAAAGGTCGTGGCCGTACATGGGATTGAAGTCTGACCCGGCGACATGCAAAGTGGCCACCCCCAGCCGCTCTCCCTCTGATGCAGGCGGGCCAGGGGTGGTGCGGCCGACTTCGGTGTAGCCAGTCAAGTCCATCAGTCTTCAAGTGCCGCCATGACAGCGGCACTTGAGGATTCGACTCGATCCAGAATGGCGGCGGCCTGTTCGCGAATATCTTCGAGCCGGTCGCCACCAATTTCGAGCGCTGCCGCGATCGCCTGAATGCTGTCGCGGGGGATGGTGGGGAGAACGAATTTCTGCAGAGCGGGCACCACAACCGCCAGGGCAATCCCTAGCATTTCGTTGGCAGTGACCTTGGTGCCACCATCGGACTCGATGGCCTTGGCGGCTTCGACCTGTTGGTTGTAGAGATTGAGGAGCGCGTAAATCTCTAGAAATACTGTGGGGTTTTTGAGCACGGGAAGTCCTTGGGATGACGTCGGTGTTAGGTTTCCCGTCGCCTCGTGACCGACCGGAGCTCCGGTCGCTAAGGGCTCCACACGGGCGTAGGCGCACCCTCCATCTCTGCTGCTCGCTCAAATGGCGATGGCCCTGACGCTAAGGTGATGCCTTGATCTTTCCCTTGGGCGATCGCCTCGGCTCGATATTGCGCCGCAAAGGTATCGTCTGTCAGCCCCTGTTCTTGCCACTCGGGCAACCACGGCAAAATACTGCAACGGCAGCGAGGGTGACTTGGAATGATTGCGTCGCCTAGCTTGTAGACTTTCATGTTGCGGGCGAGGCAGTAGGAGCAATTTCCTTCGCTCGGTGAAAGTACCCACTGCACATACTCAACACCCGCCTCTTCATAGCGCCCCTTGGCGGCGGTGTTGTAGCTCGACATCACCTCGGTACGCGCGATGGTCTCAGCCTTGGCTTTGGTGGTGCCCAATTGCCGCCGCAGCTGGTCAGCGACCTTGGCGGTGCCGTGGCCATTGGCTAAGCCCAGCTCCACAACCGCGCTAGCCCGCCGTGCGAAGTCTTTGCCATGCCGGTAAAGCCGGTCTACACCATCCCGCGCCTGGGCCGAGATCGCCTTAATAGGGACGCCGCTAAACGCCGCCACCGGGTAACGCGGGTTGATCTGTCCAATGAGATTGCCTGCCAGGTCAACACCGGCGTCACTAGCGAGCTGCAGCGCTTCTTGATACAGCGCTTCAATCTCGGCGCGTTGGGCCTCGGGCAGCACCTGATCGAGCAATGCTTTGATGTCGTTGAGCTTTTGGCTTTTGACGGCAAAGGTATAGGCCGCCCCGTCGTCCTGGATCTCACCATAGAGCACGCGCAGGTCACGCTCAATCTGCCGAAATGAAGCGTCAAGCGCGGTGTTGACCCGCTCGATCACGTCGGCTTCAAGTGAGTCGACGGCGCGATCGTAGCGGTCTGCGAGGGCAAGGACGGCACGGTAGTCAGTCATTGCCCTCCGCTACACCTTAGTCGTTCCTAACGTTCCTTCTTGGGCTCGGCGATCTCGGCGCGACTGTAAGTGATTAATTGTCTCCGTCAAACTCAGAAGGGCTTGGCGATTCTCTTCGCACTCAAACCGGCTGTTTTGGTAGTACTCCAGCTGCACCATGCAGGCCCCTAGAACGTCTAGTAAAAATGCACCGTTACGACCATCGCCCTCATTCAATGGACCACGCTGCCAGGTAATGCAATAGCCAGGGCCGTAGGAGCACCCGCCGTCATGCAATCCGTCTGGGGTAGTCCAATTTTTGTTGGTATTCACAGAGCATCAATATATAGCAACGAACTAAGGTTGCCCGTTGGTCAATCCAGGCGGGATGCACACTCATGCAGGAACTCCGCGATCGTGTCAAAACCATGAGCCCAGACCCGCAGTATGTCCGCAGTTTGCGCCTTGAGCCAGTCAGAAATGCCGAGCGGGTCGGTTGCCCATTGGCGAATGGGTAGTCGATTAAATAGCCCGAGTCTTTCAAGCTCTTGCTCAGCCGCTTCAGAGGCTTGACTTAGAGCGACAATCCGTTCATCAAGGCCACGGATCACTCGATTAATTGCCTCAACAACCCGGATTTCATCAACCTCAATAACCCTGTATGGCTTGGGCGGGGTTTCCCGATCCTCGCACTCCACAGAGTCCGGCCCGTAGGGATGCATAGCGCACACCAGGGTTTCTGGCCTGGGGTTCTCCGCAGTGGGTTGGGGGTGAAAACCCATGTGATGGCGACAACCAAGGCACTGAATATCCGGCGCTCGGTGGCGTGAGGCGGGCGGGGGTGATGTGACCTCTTCTGAGATGCCATGGGAGTCGCAGAATCTAACCGCCGACCCGCCCGACGCTACTGGGAGGGGCTGAGAGCAGGGGTAGGGTTCTGACAGAAGTAGTTCTTCGTCCACAGGAAACCGACTGTCTCTCCAGTCATCCCAGAGCCTGTCAGGAATAGCCATCACGCGCCCTCACTATCGACGCCCCCAAAATCCTCGATATTGGTGGTCAAGCTTACCGGCGGTTGCCTTGCAGACAACACCCCCAAATAAATAGGCTTTCCCTCTTTTAGAGCCGCCATCTCTTCAGGGGTTGGCAGCCAAGCAGAGACCAAACACTGAGATCCATCGGCATAAGAAACAGGCAAAACCCTAAGCCCCGCCATGGCTGCGTGCTCGCCCCTTGGCGGGGCTATCGTTCTCTCGTCGGGATGAAAGGTGGTTGGATACATCGGCAAGCGGCGTCCAGTACAGGTTTATTATATGCACCAAAAACCCTGGCAGTGCCGGGGTCGGGGTTCCACTCGAAAATCAGATGCGGTTAGATCGTCGGTGTAGTTGACACACTGACGCTCGTAAATCGCGGCAATGGGGCGGCTTTACCTGCTGGCTCTGCATCAAATCCTGTAGGGATGGTCAAGCCATTGGCTTGGTCGTAATCCATTTGCAGGGCCATCAAAGAGCTGATCGGCTGAATGCGGCCCGTCCAACTAACATCGCCAGTTCTGGTAAACCGGTTGTCAGCAGCCAACTCCTGTTCCAGCCAGCGAGCTGCACAGTAGAACGGGCGAAAGTGAGTCACTCCATCCGCGTCGACACCGGCGCTCATGTTCAGTAGCTCCGTGAGGTAGCCGTCATCGACATCGGTTGCGCCGCTGCGCTCTTTGGCACGGCTCAAGGCAGCGGCTATCTGAACGTAGGTGGTCATTACCCTTCGTATGCCTCAATTTGAGTGAGGTCGCAGTTGTAGGGCGGTGCGAAGATCGCTTCGGGAAGCTCCGACAGCGAGCCGTAGCCATCTTCAGGACGCGCCTCTAGAATCGCCTTGCCCGCCCCCTTCCCAATTGTGGGTAGTACCGCCAATTCTTCGGGGGTGCTGCCTTCATTGATGATGACTAGGGCGCGGGGTTGAGAAACGGACTCCTGAGTTGCAGGGGGCGTAGGCAGAGGTCTTGGTGTCTCCATAACACCTAGTATCTGGGCCAGGTCATTGGGTATCTCGGACGCCACTCCAGCAGGGTAAAGCTGCCCCCGCCAACTCAGGTCTTCAGTGGGTGTGTGGATGGGCATTGATTACCTCTTAGGTGGTTGGCCGTAGCACTTGAATGATGTAAATCGCCTCTGGGGACTGGATGACGGGCAACCCCTCTTGATAGGATTCGCCGTACATCCCCTTAGGCTTGCGCATCTGCATTTCGGTGTGCAACTGCCGCCCGGGCGAGGCCATGCCTGCGCATTTACCAATGCCGTAATACCCAAAGGTGTTGTTGAGCATTACGTCGGTTTGGATAAGTTCGGCGTCGTAGCCATCAACGCGGCCTTCAGTACGGGCGACATAGTCGGTCTTCATGTCCCACATCAACCCAGTGCGACCCAAGATAATGAAATAATCGCGATCATCGTTGGGGCTGTCTAGATACCGCTTGTAGCCGGTCAGCGAGGGATACCCCAGGTTGTAGACCTGTAGAGGCGGATAGCCATCCTCTTCATGCAATGCCAGTAAATCAGCATTGGTAACTCGGCCTGTAACAGAACTGATCTGACCCGAGGCGTTGACAATCACCTTGTTAGAGCGCTTAGCGATTTCGCCATTGGATTTCATGACAGAGCGCAATTTGCCCGTGCAAATCATATCTGTCACGGCGTAGCCCTTGTCTTCCAGTGTTTGCACGCCCAAGGCGATGTCATCGTAGGGATCGTAGGTATCGGAGTACCATCCAGCTTTAGAGCTCGTGGTGCCACCGCTGACGGTAGGGCGATGCCCGTTGGGAGCATGGAGGCTAACGATTTCGCTATAACCTTCAGTCCCCTTTCGGGTGACTTGGGCTCGGGTAATAGCCTCCCACCGCTCAATTTCAGCTTTGACAACATGGGGCCGGATTAGCTGCTGATCGACCCAACCCAGCAGGTTAGCGGTCGCCTGCATTTCATTGCTTTGCATCAGCAAGTTGTTGACGCCGCGATAGGTTTGAGAGTCCATCTGGCGAGCGGTGTCGTTGTTGCCTAACTCCACTTTCAACGTGCCACGGAAGGTGCCATCACTCTGCATCTGAGCGGGGCCGTAATGCGGGCCAGCGAGCGCCGGAACAGTGGCATAGCGCACCTGATCTTCGGTGTAGGCGTTTTCCTGCACCAATGTCTCGGGCAGCAGGCGAGCGCCCAGCAATGGCTCTTGCTCAGTGCCAAACTGCGCTAAGGGAGTCAGCGACAAGCGCTTAAAGTAGTCCTGTTCTTCGAGGTCGCGATAGATTTCTTGGAACGTTTTCATGGGTCATACCAGGTCAGGGTGGGCGATCGCCGTCAGTCAGCAGGGCTTAACCTGCGGACAAGAGGCAGTGATAGCGGCTACGGATCGCCGCTTGAGCAGTGGCGCTGAGCCCAGCCCAGCCGGGTAGCAAGTCTTCGTAAATTTTGGTGTTGTGTCGCAGCAACACCACATCAGGGTTGATGGCAGCATCTTCGACGGTGAAGGCCACCAAGAATAGTTCGTCATCCGGCGTCCCGACATCCGCTACACCGAATCCAGTGCCCGCCGCGCGTTCATTAAAAGTGCGCCCCACGAGGATGCCAGAGGCTACCGGCTTGCGGACATTCATGCCGCTGTAGATCGCCTCGTCGTCATCCTCCAGCGCGGTCGGCAGTGCTTCGACAGTGATCGAGGCAGCGCCAATACTGACATCGGCGGTAACGCGGGCTAGCTCTTTGGCCTCACCAAAATACAAGTTGGTGCCGGATGGAATGACCACGCCAGTTTTAGAGCTGACAGGATTCTGCATCGCGATCGCATCCACCGACAGGGATGTAGCGTCGACGTTGGCGTTGGCAGATAGCTTGACGGTCACTTGATCGAGAGATGGAAACGCCGCCGCAGTCAAGCGCCCGCCGCTAATTAGGCAGTCTGGTTTGAGTTCTTCGGCTGCCCAGGCAGGAAAACGCAGGGTTTCATGGGTGAAGGTGCATTGAGCCATTATCTTTTCTCGTGAGAAGGGGTGATCAGCCGGGGCACCAGTCCCACGGGGCGCTAATCCAGTTAGCTGGCTTCCTGTTTTTGGTTTTGCCCAGGAACGGCATACGTTTTACTCAAATAGCTCCCCACTGGATCAGTGGCCTTGCTGTCGTCTGACTTTGGGCCGCCGGGGGGGAGTTTGTTCTTAGTTTCTCCTTCTTTGTGTGGCAGGCTACGTGGGATCAGTGCCGGGGCAAATGCCTTTAAACTGTCATTACCCTCGACATATTCCTTGAGCGGCTTATCGCCTAGCTTTACGGTGCGAGCATCACCCTCACCCTCAACCTTGAGGTCGTCTAAGCGATCGCCGAATAATGTTGATAAAACCGCTGCATTGGCCCCGGCTACAGCAGCCAGGTCGCCGATCTTGTCTTTGCGCTCAAAGGTTGTAACTTTTCCTTCGGCTTCGGTGGCGCGGGTTTCGAGTGCCGTTTTGTCGGTCTTGAGCTGAGCATTTTCGGAGGCCAGCCCCGTCACTTTGCTCTGGGTTGCTTCGAGAATGGTATCGATGTCACCCTCCACCCCTACCGCCTTTGAGATCGCTTCCAGCGCGGTCTGCATTGCTTGGGATTTCTGGGTGGCGGTGCGTTTCTCACCAATTACCTCGAAATTCTTGGTTTCGAGTGCTGACACCTTACCCTCAATTGCCGAAACCAGTTCGTCTTTGCCCTCAAGATCCAGTCCTTTGAGCTTTGAGAGCGCCTGCGAGTAATCCATAAATATAATGTCCTAGCGCTATGGGATTCAGAATTCCCAGTCGTCCATCTCGCCCAAGGCGATGCGTCGCTGGTTGCGTCGCCACTGAGCAAAGGTGATGCTATTGGCCTTCACCAGGCGATCGTTTAGCTGCCAGAGCTGATACCGGATATAGCGAGGATGCATGGTTAGTCACCGCCAAGCGCCATCAGGGCGTCCGCGATCGCATTAATCGCAAACTCCTCTTGTTTTTCTAGCTGAAACTCAGCGCTGAGCAGGTGGATGTGCAACAGCTCATGAACCAGAGTGTGCTCAACATCTGCCTCGAAAAGCTTGGTGCGCAATTGAGGCAGATCCTCGGGGCGCATGATACGGATCTCACCCTTTCGCATGTGTTGATCGTGATGAAGATTGCCCGCTACGCCTTCATCCAGCTCGGATTGAGGGACGATCTGAGCTGTAATCTTCCAGTCACCTAATCTCAGTATCTTTTGCCAAAATTCAAGGCGTTCATCAAGCCATTCTTGGGTAATTTTTTTTGCCATTAATTATTCTCTCTATCGATTGCATCCAACGGGTTAACCAGCCCATTTGCGACGATGGGCGAAGCGGTTGCCTGCGATCGCTCCTCTTCAATGAGGATGATTTCAGCCTGCGGGTCATCCTCACCCAGGCGAGCCAGGGCAGTGGAGCGGCTGAGTAACTGCCCGTTGTGCTGTTCCATGATTGATCGGCGCTCTTCGGCGCTTAGCTTGCCTGTGGTGATTTGGAGCTGGACTGTGGCCGTGAACTCTTCATGGCCCAGCAGTCTGAGCACGATGTTCAGGATGTTGGCGATCGCCGCTTCAATTCGTAGGCGATCTCCATTTAGGGTTAGCTCAAAACTTTGTCTCTGCTGAATTCGGGATTCACCAGAAATGCCACTATCCGTGTCAAGCAGGTGAGCCTGAGAGAACGAACGGTAGATCATGGCGCGATCTAGCTCAATAGACCTCACCAGGTTGCTGGTGTCTACAGGTTGAGATTCAAACATCTCAGGCGATGCGTAACTAGGCTGATCCTGGGTTCCAGTCGGCACGCCATAAACATAGTAATCACGGCCAGGTCCGCGTTCTTCACCATTCTTAGGTGGTTCGGCATTGGCAAATACTCGTTCTCGAAAGCCTGCCACTTCGTTGTTGCGCAGCTTCATGGTGAGGGCATGATTGATGCTGTTTTGTAGCGACTTGGCCGTTTCTGTGATGATGGACGGCATACACACGTACTGAATCAGCCAGCGTCCGCCTGTATCAACAGCCAGGTCATCGGCTTGGCCATCAATTTCCACCGAAGCCTGTGTGTCAGTCAGAGTGTGTTTTTCGCTGCCCTGGGCGTAGGCATAGCGAATCTCGTCAATAAACCCATCCACAGAAGATCTCACGATGCTGACTGCTTCGCACTTGGGGGCATGAAGATGGATGCGTTTCACGTCGTCAGGATTGTTGGCATAGCGCTGCGGTTGCCAAAGTCTCAGCGCGCCTTCGCCTAACACTCCTAGGCTCAGCACAAACTCATGCCATGGGGATGACTGCTTAAAGTTGGTAGTAGACGGGTCAGCCTGAAATGATTGCTCTTGAACCCAGTCCAACCAGCGCTTTAAGGTGGCTTCAGCCCGTTGAGCGGCCTCACTGTCGACGCGATCGCCATTTTCGTCGGTGAGATGCCACAGGAACGGCTCAGCAATTAGACCATTGCGCCAGTTGTTGCAGCACTCAAGGATGATATTGGCCATCTGAAAGACGCGCTGGAGTAGCTGCATCTTTTCGGCTCGTGTTGGGTCGCTATCGGGAATCGTCGGCCCCACCCAAAAATCAAAGTGCTGCCCCCAGTAATAGCGGTAGTTTTCGTCAGCGGTTTTTGCGGCTTTCATGGCGGTAGGATTCCCTACCAGTTAGACCGCGCGGCGGGGGCGCGGCGGGGTTGGGGAATGGGCGGCTGCCGGAACCCCAGGACAACCGAGTCACCAATATCAGGCGATCGCTTGAGGCGTTTCCGGGTTTTAGCCTTGTCCTCGATGCGAATCTTGCCGACGCTGGTCAACTCCCAGTGAGTACCCGCAAAGTCCTCCATCAGCATGTCTTCCCACTGCCCAAGGGGGGCGATCGCCACCTCGTTCTTGCGGAATGCCTCACGCACTGCCCAATAGTCTTCGGCTTTGGCATTGAGGAACTGCGCTGGGTCTCTAGCCGCTTCGCCCCAATGCACGCCCGTAGAGGAGTAGCCTTGCTCTTTGAGAATGGCGTGAGCGCCGCTACCGCAGCCGCCTCGGTCGATGTGGATGTTCCCGCTGGTCTCTCTGAGTGCTGCGATCGCCAATCCTGCGGCGCGGGTCACATCTTCCTGATCGCCTTTGGTTGGAATGGCGTGAGCTTTCCACAACAGCGGGCCGAGCCATTGAGACAGTGCGTGAGAATCGCCACCGTCACCAACGTCTAAGCCAAACCGATAACGCTGAACCTTGGCCTGTTTGTGCCAGTATTCGGGGTTGGCATCATAGCGAGCACGAGCCGCCAGGAACCAGGTACGTGGCACGATGCTTTGGGCACTGTCCTCAGGGAACAGGCCGCAGACCCGGCTTTGCCAATAGGCAGAACCTTCGCCGTATTTGGCGCGGGCCTCCTCAATCCAGGTGATCGACACTGCACCTGGTATCACGTCGGAGGGGCACCAATCAGGCCATTCGTGCGGTGGTCGGATGTCGCCAGCTTCATCTAGCAGGGCAGCGGCAACGTCTTTTTTGAGGCGATAGCTGCCATCTTCCTGTTGTTCGTAGGCCCAAGCCACGTTCGGGTGCTGCCAAACAGGGATACGGATATGTGACTGCTTGCAAGCCTTTTCAAACGCACCCCCCGGCTCGATGGGGTTGCCCACTCGCAGAAAGCGGTTCTGAGCACCTGTCGCGCAGGAGCTGGCCCCTTCGTCGATGTCTTGAGAAATGCCACAAGCCTCGTCTTCGATCACGAGCAATTGCGGGTGATGGACGCCCTGGAAGGCGTTGGAGTTGGTATCGCTGGCGGTGAAGCCAAACCCGCGAGCATCCTCAGTGAGCCGTAAAAAGGTTTGGCCCAGTTCACCTGGCAAGTTAAGGCGCTTGTGAGTGCGGCGAACTTCACCCCACAGCAACTCTATCACCTGTCGCTTGGTGGGAGCCGTCGTAATCGCGAGGCCGCCCACTGCCAGCACCCACCAGAGTACTAGGCACGACGACAGCATCGTTTTGCCAACACCGTGGCTGGCCTGTACGTTGGTCTCTCGGTTGGTGCAGACCGATTCACAAATTTCTATCTGCTGCTCAGTGAGCTGAAACCCCAGGATTTCTGTGATGAATTCGACCGGTCGATTTTCATACTCGCCATAGGGCGCAGTGCCGGAATCGGCCTCAAACGCCGCCTCCAGAAGCGTTGTAAACTTATCTAGTCGCTCGGCTCTTCCCATGAATCAAGGATTCACAGGTATTTCAAACGTTCTCATTGTCGCTGGCAGTCTTCGTGCTTTTCAAAAAAAAAGTAAGCGAACTGAACTGCCAAGAAATTCGTCAAAATCGCGCCGTAATTAATGACGTCAGGTTCCTATATATTGCAATCCCAGAGACCGCGAGAGGCTTCGATCGAGAAACAACAAGGTACCTAGCTTTACGCGAGGCGTGGCGGAGACCTGATTTACTTGAATTTCTTGAAAGCAACTACAACAGACTCACCGAGCAAGAGTTTGACCAGATTCATAATTGACGCCGCCTCTAGAAGCTCCGCAAACCTATCTAAGCGCTCCGCTCTGCCCACATCACAAATACCGGGCTACTGAAGCGGCATGAAAGCGACCTTGCAAGTAAACCAAAGACCCTTTCTCATACTCTTCAAAGGCAAGCCAGACAGGATAGTTCAAGGCATCGATCGCGGCCATGATTTTCTCGGGGGGATCACCAATCTGAGACGACAAAAGCTGCAGCCGCATTGCCTCGGCAGAGTGATAGCGCCACAATCGAACGAAAGCGCTAGCGGGCATCCATCGGACCCGCAGATTCTTTTCCGTAAGAAAATCCCATAGAACCTCTTGCAAGGTCAAGCGAAACTCATGTCCATCTGCGTAATCAAGCACTCTTCCACTCCATCACCACTTAACGCTATCTTTCTGCGTCCGATCAAAAAGCGCTGCCATGATATGCATTCGGCTACTATCGATGACTCTGTGCATGTATAGCTCTCCAATAACATGGCTGATGACTCGATGCCACAGAGGGTAAGTCAGCTGCAGTAATACCCTCTGAACCCAAGTCAAACGGCACGGGCGAATGTCTCGACAGATTGCCTGGGAATCACTTTCAGAGAAAACGTGCATAGAATTCACGACGCCTTACGCCCCCATCCTTGTTCTTTCAGGTCTGCCAGTAAATCACTCGGATCGCGATACTTGTCCATCAGCAGCAATAATAATGCTGTTCTATCAAGAGGCGCGATCGCCCGCCGCTCCATGAGTAGTTTTGAGACTGCGTTCATGGCGCTGCTGTACTGCTGGGGGCTGCTGGGGCTAGCCACTTCGGCCAGAGCATATTCAATCAGTGTGTCGATCAACCCAGTCTGACCCTCAATGGTATTGAGGTCGCCAATCTTAACGCTGTTGCGAGCCAGATCCCGGCGGCGGGAGCCATGCTCTCGATCGAAGCTGACTAACTTGGGGCGGCGCGGTTCCTCGGGCTTGGGTTCGGGGATACTCTCTTTGAGGGCGTCCCAGTTTTCTTCGCGCTTCCACCGCTGCACCGTGGTTCGATCCACTTTCAACCGCGCAGCAATCTGCGTGATGGGCACCTTCTGCACCCACAACGTATACGCCTGCTGTCGCTTGGTCGGCTTTTTGGCCATCGTGATCTCACGGTGTTGTAATTCTTTACGCACCTGCAGCAATAGTTCCCACGTACCAAGGTTTTCGGAGATCGCCACACTCGCCACAATTCCCGCAGGAAGTTGCGATGGCTGGTGGGTGGGGGTTGTGGGGTGTGCATGTTGAAGAACCCGCAAGATCACACCGGGAAGACTTGCAACGTATGACGTTAGAGGAGTTTCAACGTATGACAGTGCAAGAAGTCCGAGAGATCAAGCTGCATGAAGATGAGAACTGGGAAGTTGCCAAAGAGGAGATTTTTGGCAAAGCGTACTACCTTGCCAAAACCGTCAAGACTGCAGCGACACAGGCCAATGTGGTGGGCATATTCAAGCGTCCCCTGCCTCTAGAGCCAGGGCAGAAACGACGTAAATTCGACAAGCGGTTCGTCGTTCGCAAACCCAATCGCCAGGAAGGGGATAAACCGAAGGAACGGCGCACGGTGAGCCTAGATGCCGACTTGGTGAAGGCTGCTGACGCCAAAGCCGAGGAGCTGCAAACCTATTTCAGCTTTGTGGTCGAGGATGCGTTGAAAGCGTATCTACAGTGAAGACCTTGGCCCAGAGCAGTGAGGCTTATGCCCGCTCGCCTGAAAACCCAAAACCCTTGATGAGCCGTCATCGACTGCGCTCGCCCACTCAACTGGCACACATGGACACAAAACAACTAACCACAAACGAAACGGCAATCCTTAGCGAAGGCATTTGTCCCGATTGCCGTCACAAGGTTGTCCACGAAGGGAGCAACTTATGGCGATGCACCCATTGCAAAGAGGGCTTCCAGTTAGCAAGGAACGACCAACGCTCTCACAGCCCCAAGTAGTCGCTACTGCTCTGCTCAGGGTTGCTGTGGGCGTAGATGTCGGTGACAGCGATGCTGCTATGCCCTAGCGAGTCCCTGACCACGGGCAGCGGTGCGCCCGCCTCTATCGCGTGAGAGGCGTTGCAGTGCCGAAAGGTATGGGGGGTCACGGCAATCTCAGCTCCGGCCTTATAACCAGCGGTGCGAGCAATTTCCTGCGCCCATCGCTCGGAGATGCCAAATACTCGATCTAGGCTGCCAGCGTCACCCCGAAGTTCTTTGACCGCAGCCCATACGGCGGCGGGCACTTTTACGGATCGCCACTTATCTCCCTTGCCTAGCAGCCTTGCCACCGCACTGCCGTCTGGCTTGGGTGTGATGTCTTTCCAAGTCACGCCGCAAGCTTCAGAGACTCGGCAGCCCACGGCATAGAGAAACATGAGTAGGGCTTGATTTCTGCCAGGTTTAGCGGCGGCGATCACCACTCGCACCTGGCCTTTATCCAAAAGCTTGTCATCGATTCGCTGCGCAACCTTGGGGGACCGCAGCCCCATGCAAGGGTTTCGCTCAATCAACCCCTGGTCATGGGCGAACTTAAACAGCGACCGAAGCGCATTCGTTTTGCGCTTGACGGTGCTCGCAGCCTGCCTACAGTGGCCAAAGAGGTGCGTCTGATACGCCTGCAGGTCAGGCAAAAGGACGTCAGCCATCGGACGCCCTAGCCACGCAAATGCCTGTTCAACGTCTTTGAGATAGGCTCGCTGGGTGCGCTTGGGGCGTCCATATAACCAAGACTCGACTACCGGGATATCTGCAACATCAATCACTGCACTTCTGATAACTCTGGTTATACAGAAGCTTCCCGGGCGGGGTGAGTCACGCGATTTACTGCGGCCTCACGGCTCCGTTGCGGCTATCGCGAGCAGATAGCCAGACCAACAAACAAAGACCGCATATACCCAGCCAAAGCAGTCGCATCACAGCGCTTGGTTTAACCTGCTCAAGCTCTGCGTCGGGAATAGCCCTGATAGAGACGACAAGGCGATCTAGTTGGCGAGGCGCTTCACTCATCACAAAGCCTCCGTCAACACAGCTTGCAATTCATCGGGCTCAACCACTGCCACAGCATTGAGGACTGACTTCACCCCAAACGCCTTAACCACCTCGCGCACCATCGACTCACAGGCAATCTCAATGGTCAGCCCTAGCGGATCGCATTCGGTGGCGATCGCTACTTCATCAGCAGCCACCCAGTTGTTCAGGGTTTCGGCGTTGTAGCTCAAGAGCTGCAGCCCATCGGAGCGATCGCTGTAGCGGTTGACCTTGCCCACCACCCAAAACCGCGCGTTCCACTGCACCAGGTCACCGTGGTTGAATCGCGGCCTAGAATCGCCTGTGACGGCCTCACTTGGTTCCTCGATAGTTTGTATGTTCTTGCCGGGCTGCGCCTGCTCAGCCACATTTTCCGGTGGGCTGATGGGATTTTCGTGGATGGGGCCGGTAACGGATGCTTGGTGGACGATGTCGGTTGAGGCGATCGCTTGCGTTTTTCCAAACCGCGTGTACTCGACTTGTCCGTCGTCGGCAATGCCCGTCACGCGCCCGAGCAGTGCCGTGGGCTCGGTGTCGGGGGCGATGTGGTCGCCGATGGAGATCGGGGGGCGATCGGGGGCGATCGCCTGCTTGATGACCTGTTTGGTCGGGGCTTTGCCTTGCTCGGCAATCTCGGCCAACACTTCCGGGCGCTGCTCAGGTTCTACCTGCTTGAGCGCGGCGGTGGCGTTTAGCGACTGCGGCCGCTGTTCCACCGGCACTTCAGCTAGCGAGTCCCATAGGTTGGCAGCGGCGATGTAGTCGTTCGCCTGATTCTTTCTGACGGCGAGGATCGCCGATACGTAATGGCGGGGGGACTCGTAGGGGGCACCGGTGGCGTCAAGGGCATCGCGCCATAGCTCCTCTCTGAGGATTTCTCCAAGCGCCTCCATCATTTCGCTAAAGGCCTGTTTGACCCGGTTTTCCAGCCTTAAGCGTCGCTCTGTGCGATCGTCTTTACCGACCGGAGCTCCGGTCGGTTCGCAGACTTGGATCTCGAACCAGGCCAGCTCTAGCTCCTTGTCGTCATCCCCCAAAACGTAGACGTGTTCGGGGGTAGAACGCGTCACCGGGTAGTCTTCGCCCCAAAGCTTCCTGTGGGTTTGTACACGCGGCTGTACCCTCACCCACTGATGCTCTCGCAGCTCAGGCAGGGGCTGTAGTTCGTCTTGTGCAAAAAGCACGCGCATTTTGCCACACTTGCACTCCCATCGATGCGTCTCAGCATCAACGCCTAAAAACTCTACTGACTCCCCTCGGAGCCGTTCACGGGCGATTGCGGGATGAGTGACCAAAAATTTACTACCCACATCTGGGGCGGCGACCGGTGCGCCGGTCGGTTTAACTAGTGTCTCTGTGGGCATGGGCGGCGCGGAGTCAGGCTTGTGGGGCAAGAACAGATGCACTGTGCCTAATATAACCGCGACTTTACGAATAAATGTAGGGCCATAAGACAACGCGAGTCATCATTGCTCACAATCACCCCAGCGGCAATCTTGACCCCAGCCAAGAAGATATCAGCCTCACCCAACAATTATTAGAGGCGTCGCAGCTGTTAGGCATTCCCATTTTGGATCACCTGATTCTCGGCAATGGTGACTTCAGCAGCCTGCGACAAACTACAGCCCTATGGCAAGAAGACTCGGCGACAGCCTGAGCAATTGGTGGCAGTGTGCAGTGGCGATCTCGCTCTAGTGTTCAGGCCGTACTGCTCACTTTTCGCTGGTAGCGTTATCTGGTTGCCCAACGCTGGCCCCACGACCTCAACCCCGATAAATGAAGGCCGTGAATTGAGGAATTATAACGAATATGATTTTCATGATATTCGTCTTCTACTTGAACAACTTAAGTAAACCGTCATAGCCCAGTCGCAGACCGATATTGCCCCCATTGGTGCCGTCCCCCCAAGCGCTGCCCCTGGTAACCCATATCTTGCAAAAGAAGGCGGAACTACGCGATCGCATCGTGCCAGCTCTCCCCAAAGCCGCCCTATCGTTTGCCACAACCCATACGCCATAGTAAGCCCATGAAACCTGCGAGCTTTCTGTGAGCGCTGCCCAGCCTAGGGACATTTGCCAGATTCGGTGCTTTACCAACTCGGTGTTGAACCATGTCCAAAATACGCTACCCAGCGCCGACGCCCTGGAGACTGCTCAAATCATCTCATCTACAGGCATACCCCAAGCCGCAGTATTCATGCGGACTTAGCAGGAAACAAACACTCAACCGTAATCTTGAGGCTACATTCAGCGGTCCCTTTAGTCACATAGGGAACACCCGCTTCTCCTGCCACATTGACGCCAAATTCGAGGGTCACTTTTTCAATATTTGCGTCACCCAGGTTGGTAAAAGCGTTGAGAGTACGCCTGGTATAGGTGCGGATAGTCCCTTCAAGGAGCTCGAAACTTTGGGCAACACGGCTGGCGGCCTCTTGCGCCACTCCTTTTTCGTCTACCAAATCACCTCGTTGTTGCTCCTGGCTGATGGGGGCTGGAAGAGATTCTGAGGGAGGCGTGATGTGATCGGTTGTCTCGATATAAATAACTGTGTTCTCGTCGATTTGAATTGGGGTGAGTTGAGACATGGTAATTACATAGATTTGTAACGGTTTTCCGGATCACTCCTCAGAGCAGTTTTTATTGTTGCAGATTAGGGGGCAATACCGCCCCATCAAACCCATGGCATGCTATGAGTCGTGATGCTTTAGTTGTTGGAATTAACACGTATACTCACCTAAAAAAACTGAGGGCTCCCGCTACTGACGCCGAGGCGATCGCCCAGCGGCTTGAACAGGATGGTGACTTCCGGGTCAGGCGGTTGCCCGAGGCCATCAATCAACCAGATGGGGTCAATCAAGCGGTTGTCGGTGCCACAATTCCGGTTTCTAAATCTCAATTGAAACGAGCGATTGTTGAGCTTTTTAAGCCTGACAGTGCCCAGATTCCGGATACGGCTCTGCTTTATTTTTCAGGTCATGGGACTCGTGATGATCTGGGTATTCAGGAGGGTTACCTGGCCAGTAGTGAGACCAATCCGGACATCGATAACTTCGGCTTATCGTTGAGCTGGTTACGGCACCTGCTGGCCGAGAGTCCTGTTCAACAACAGATTGTCTGGCTGGACTGCTGTCACAGTGGGGCGTTACTGGTAAACGTGAGTGATGCTGATCCGGGCAATCGCGGCAAGGGCAAACATCGTTGTTTTATTGCGTCTTCGCGGGACTATCAAAGTTCCTGGCAAGATCTCAACAGCCCTTACAGTGTGCTGACCAAAGCCTTGCTAGAAGGGCTGAATCCCGCCCAGCAGCTTGATCGCTGGGTGACCAATTTTTCTCTAACCGATTTCATTCATCAGGCGTTACAAGGCGAACTGCAAAGTCCAGTCTGCAACAATTCCGGGGAACCCATAAACCTGACCCGTAACTGGCGTGTAGCGCCCTCCAAGCCCGCCAGAGCGATCGACCCTGCCCCTCTCTGCCCATATAAAGGTCTGGAATATTTCGACGATCAGGGCGACGACCCAACGTACTTCTTTGGTCGAGAAGCGCTCACTGATCAGTTACTGGACAAGGTTCGGCAGTCTAACTTTGTGGCGATCGTCGGAGCATCGGGTAGTGGCAAATCATCAGTGCTAAGAGCTGGTCTATTGCATCAGCTCAAGTTAGGCCGTCGGGTTTCTGGGAGTGATCAGTGGCAAATTCTGGTGATGCGACCGGACGCTCGACCCCTGCACAACCTCGCTCTCGCTTTTGTGGATCAGGAAACCTCCCAGATCGATCGGGCGAGCGCTTTGAACCAGGTCAAGCAACTCCTGGACCAGGGCGCTATTGGTTTAGAAAACCTGGTGGCGACCTCGACTGCACCTCGGGTTGTCCTAGTGGTAGATCAATTTGAGGAAGTCTTTACGCTGTGCCAGGACTCTGATGAACGTCAGAAATTTTTTGAATGTTTATTAGGCCCACTGGCCCAAATGGAGCAGCGGTTGTGTGTCGTGATCGCCATGCGAGTTGATTTTGTGGGTCGGTGTCTGGAGAAGGACTATAGCGGTTTGGCTGAGCACATCGAGCGGCACCTGGTTTCTATCAGACCCATGAATCGGGAGGAATTAACCACGGTGGTCTGTCAACCAGCAGCATTAGTCGGGTTAGTGGTTGAGCCAGCCCTGGTTGATCAAATGGTGGAGGACATTATCGATGAACCGGGGGGATTACCACTCCTGGAATATACCCTGACTGAACTTTGGAAAGAAGAACGGCAACGTAACAGTGATTGCTTACAATTAGAAACCTATCAGTCAGCCCTGCAAGGGGTTCGAGGTACCCTCGATAAGCGGGCCACAGCAGTTTATGAAACCCAGTTTTCTAAGGCTGAACAGGCCGTTGTGCGGCGGATTTTCCTGGCGTTAACGCAGTTGGGGGAGGGAACAGAAGATACCCGGCGAAGAATCCTCCAGCAAGATTTAGTGACCGATCAGGATTCAGCCGCGATCGTTCAAAACGTTTTGAAGATCCTGACAGATGAAAAGTTAGTGGTTACCAGTAAGCTGGAGGCCAAAGGACAGGCATCGGAGCCCCCCACGGTTGAAGTTGCTCATGAGGTCTTAATTCGGCATTGGCATTTACTCCGCGACTGGGTGCAGACAAACCGAGAGAACTTACACCGTAAACGAAGACTCGAATATGCCTATAAAGAATGGCGAGAACTTGCTCAAGGCCCAACCAATATCCCAGAAGAAGATTTACCCTGGCTCCAAGGAGCCAAGCTTGCTGAAATTGAAGAGTGGATTAATACCACGCATCCTAAAAATCTCTCTAAAGGAGAACGGGAATACGTTGAGAAAAGTATTGAAATCCGCGATCTCCAACGCAATGCCGCACTAGAGCGTGAACGCAAATTAAGAAAGCTGGACCGTCGGAATTCGCTGTTAGTGTCGGCGGCATCTTTAGGGCTTGCAGGAATTATCACAATCTCATCAACAATATACGCTCAAAATCAGCAATTCCACGCAATCGAAGACCTGACTAGCTCTGCAGAACAGCATTTAGAATCTGATGAGCAACTAGAAGCACTCATCGATAGTGTAGAAGCATTGCATCGTTTCAGATGGTTTATATTAGGTCGAAATGAGCTTAAAACCCGTCTGGCAAAAATTATTGGCAGTGTTAAAGAAAGAAACCGCTTAGACCATAATGATCAAAGAGTTAAAAGTGTGAGTATTTCATCCGACTCTCGCTACCTCGTCTCTGCCACGCAAGAGGGAGATGCTTATCTTTGGACCATAAAGGGAAAACAACTGGGCAGGCTGGAAGACAGTAAACCTACATCTGAAGGATTCTGGAGTATTCGATTTAGTCCGGACAGCAAATTTGTAGCGGCTTCTGGGTTGGATGGTGAAGTAAGACTTTGGGATATTCAAGACATCCTGAAAGGAGATTCAGTCTCTGTCAAACCTATATATACTTATCCGGCTCATGACAGCTTTGCATTTGATGTGAGTTTTTCATTAGATGGTCAAAGCCTTGTTTCCTCTGGAGGAGATGGCAAAGTTAGATTATGGCAAGCAACAGCCCCTTATATAAATTCACAACTTCCTATTTTCTCAACACAAGAGGTATCCCAAGAACAACTTTGCCCTAAAGAGGAAACTCCTTCAGAATATCCAGACCTTATCTACAGCACTGACTTCCATCCAAATGATCCTTCGCTCATAGCATATGGAGACAATCGTTGTAGAAATATAGTTTTGTGGAACTGGGAAAGTAATGAGTATTTAGTGCCTCCAAAAGTTCACCGCGAAAGCGGCGCTGAAACTATATTTGTTGTACGTTTTAGTACTGATGGACGCTGGGTTGCATCCGCTTCTGGCCCGCAAGGGATAATTAGGGTTTGGGATTCGAGAAATATTAACAACCTAGAACTTTTAGTGGAAATCATCGGACACCCAGGAGGCGATATTTATGGCATTTGGTTTATCCCGAACAGTAATCTTTTAGTGTCTGGGGGAGATGACCATTTAATTAAAATATGGGATCTTGACAAGTTGGCTCAACTTTATCGAGACTCTGGACAGACACTTCTACAGATGGATGACGACAATTTGATCAAGCAAGATGTTTTGAAAGAGGTCTTAAAGGGGCACAGTGACACTGTAAACAGGCTGGCGGGCAGCTCAGTTTTGGCATCTTCCAGTGATGATGGAACGGTAAGATTATGGAGTATTGAGGTGTCGGACCATAGACTAGAAGATGAGACAGTCTACGGCCTCATTTCATCTGGATGTAGCTATTTATATCCTTATTTAAGGAGTGGCGGCTCGAACCTTGACATATCAAGACTGGAAGCTTGTCAAGACTCCAAAAGCTACTGAGTTCACCTTAACAATAAGGAGGTTTTTTACCGCTAGCACACTGAAATAAATCATCGCCCCTAGTCTTGAGTCCAAAGTCGTCTCGATTCATCCACTCAAACTTGAGAATTGTCCAGAAATCAAATGCATAATCCTCAAATACATAGGCATAGGGTAACCATCCATACCCCTGCTCACCCCATTGCCGACCCCAGGAATTCCGAACTTTAAAGGCCCCTCTAGTTGTAACCTTGTCATTAGATAATGCAACCTCACCTAACTTGATCTGACATTCGTCACAACTTATATATCTATCTCGTTGGCTGTCAATCGGGTTGTGATTCTCAATCAATTTATCGTCATCATATCCAGCAATAACTGCAGCATGTCCCCCTGCACGAATCTCTCCATAGGTTGGAAATGGGATACACCCTAGGTTATTTTCTTCAAATGACTGCTCAATTGAGTCATAGAGTGAAAATCCAAAAATGATCGGCAAGCCAGAGTACGTCAGGATTTTGATCTGAGCAATTAAAGCTGCCTTATCCATCTGGGGGCGATCGAGTCTCAGATAGTTTCTAGCTCGATAATTTTGAGCATAGGCATAGCAGAATGCAGGGGGTTCTTCCATAATCCTGCTTGGGTCATAAGACCAATACTCTTCGGGCGGCACACCAAATTTCGACATTGCTTTGACAATATCTCGAATTGAAACCCCCGAAGTATATGGAACATTTCTGAGTTTGCAGGCTACCTGATGGAGGAACAACCGAGAAGCATTCAGGTGTTGTCCCGTAGAAATACGTTCAAAATATTCCAAGAGTGCAACACCTGCGTTAGCGGCACACATTACGTCAGGGTAATTTTGCACCCTGTTTTGTCCCTGGTGGACCAGTAAAGACATTTGTTGCTCAACAGGAGACCATCGGTTTTGATCAAGTTCAAACTTTCTAAATCCAGAACCTAAGTATAGGTAGTGGATTTTCTCTTGGCTTGATCTGACAGCGACTCGACCATCTTGTCGAATAATCAGCTTCCCCTGGATCGGTTCACCGGTACTGCTATTCTGAACAAAGACCCGTCCTTGTTCTTGAACAACGTTTCCAACAACGATGTTGCCAGAATCTTTGAGAACAATTTCTCCGCGTTGATTCAATTCTAAAGTGAATTCAACTTCCTCTTGAAGTCCTTGAGGCTTTAGAGGTATTAACACCGTTGATGCTGTGATATCGCTTCGATCCTGAGCCGGCAAATTCTTTATTTCATACTTATGAAAGAGGCTCAGGTCTCTTGTGGATTGATCGGGGACATCGTATTCCTGTCCGGCATCATCAAACCTGACCAGGCCTACATAGCCAGTTTCTTCGTTGTCTTTCTTTTGTTCAGGACCATAGTTAAAAAAGGCATAGTATAAGCCATCGGCTCGTTCCTGACTCAGAACTTGAACTGCATCATTCCAAGCGTAGTCCCTGCGATCGAAGGAATCCTCTAAACAACCCAACTCGATAGTCATCTCTATATCCCCGGCAAGTTGACAGTCTCTAAAGGCAGGTTACCTCAGCCCCAAGATACGTGCTGCTAATAGTGCTATCAGGGAATAAATCAATTTTTTTACAGAGGATTACACTTTTGCCCGCTCTACTGGCACGGGCTGGCCGCAATCCTAGCGAGCGATCGCATGAATCCATCTCTATGCTTACCCGAGACCTTGAAGGTTTACAGCTTCAAATCTCGACACCGTAATCATCCAAACCCCTTGCCCAGAAGACTCTACTGTCACACCAGCCACGCAGCCTGTTGTCCCCCAGCAGCGAGCCATTTGCCATTGGGCCTCCAGGCGAGGGTAGAGCCCCCTTTGATCGCTCCTTCCAGAATCTGGGCAACTTGTTGAGTCTTTTTCCAGAGACAAGGAATCTAAATGTTGAATTTATGCCCGGTAGTCTGAAGAATACGTGCTGAGTCTGTATTCACTATCCCAGCGGTAATCTTGACCCCAGCCAGGAAGATATCAGCCTCACTCAACAATTATTAGAAGCGTCGCAGCTGTTAGGCATTCCCATTTTGGATCATCTGATTCTCGGCAATGGCGACTTCAGCAGCCTGCGGCAGACCACCTCCCTGTGGAAAGAAGCTGACGTCTAGGGAGAATCTCCCCAAAGCAACCCGTCTTCCCTTTAGTCAGGGACCACGGGGACGGTATTGTCATGGCCTGCGATCGCCTGCCCCTCATTCTCTGGCCGGACTGACGCAGTGGCATGCGGTTTTGGCCCCGGCCCCTCAGCGCCCCGGCATAGCCAAAATGGCATCAGGAGCCTGAGCACTGAACATGGGTATGACTCAATTGCCCCACTCAACTGTTTTCCACCAGAACAGTTTTAGGAAATAGAACTGTTACCAAGACAATTCACTTCAACTGCCTCTGTTCGGCTAGAGACAAATCGAGGACAATTCAACTATGCCGAATCGATTCGAGCTGACCTGCTTCTTGAAGGACACGCTCATGACACAACAAGAACTCTATGCCCAGTTAGAACTCATCTCTCCGGAGCAGCAGGAACAGGCTGCTGCCACACACACGCTAATCGACTCAGAGCCCGCACGAGGGCGTCAGTCTCGCTGGAGCCAACTCGGTCGCGCCGTCGTCAATTATTTGGTCGGGGCTCAGGCTCAAGACCCAAAGATTTGGACAAAGCGCGATCGCGACGGTCATCTCTACTATGAAGCGTATGATCCCGTCACTCGGACTCGTCACCATTTTGACTCGGAGCGAGCAGTTCGGGTTTGGTTAGATGAACGGTATTATCAGTAGCGTCTTGGCCCTGATTGAGACCATCCCCAACGAATGGGATATCCGCTCAGTCGGGGCGAACGCTGACCGACGGCAAGCCGCGTGATCGCCCTCAATGATTCATCCCCTCACCACCTGGTATTTAGAAATGCTCACCCCGGCGGATTTGCGGCCCCAGCGGCTCGACAATCCTGAACTCAGCGTGCAGCAGGTCACTATCGCCTGTCCTGAATTCAGCCGGTTTTTGTATACCAGCGTGGGTGGCCATTGGTATTGGTGCGATCGCCTGAAGTGGACCTACGACCAATGGCTTGACTATCTCAACCGACCCGAGTTAGAAACCTGGGTTGCCTACCTGTCGGGCACCCCTGCTGGCTATATCGAACTTGAAAGCCAGCCAGAAAGCACTGTCAAAATTGAGTATTTCGGCTTGCTGCCCCAGTTCATCGGTCAGGGGATTGGTGGCCATTTGCTCACAGTTGGCATCGAGCGCGCCTGGAAAATCGCGAATCGTCGCGTTTGGCTCCACACCTGCAATTTAGACAGTCGCTACGCCTACAAACATTATGAGGCGCGAGGCTTCACCCTTTACGACACCCAAGAAACGACTGTAGAACTGCCCCCAACCCCACCCGGTCCTTCGCCGCCGGCCGCGGCCCCCCGTCCCCCGGTGTCGAGTGCTGCTTCGTAAGGGTGCCAGCAAAGGCAATATCTGTAGGGGCGGATTAGCTAGTTGAGCCTGGCGCGAATCAAGCTACCATTTAGAACCACTCTAGAGGTTCATCTGATGGCCCGTCTTGCTCCCGCCGCGTTGCACCTATCCGACCAAGAACGAGCTGACCTTCATACCCTGATTAATCGCCATAGT
>JBHJJI010000174.1:0-8148 GCA_050042805.1 Leptolyngbyaceae cyanobacterium | reverse complement strand
AAAACCGCAGGCCTGGCGGATCATCGGTAGTGAGTTCTTCGATGTCGATGAGTGGGTAGGCAAAATCAGCTCGCGCATTGAAGTCTTCAGTGATATTCAACAAAAATCCCAGCCCGGTACCCAACAGAAAATTGTTGTCTGTGGCATCAATGCTGTCGCTGGCGTTCCAAACATAGGCACCATCGAGGTAAGGTGCAATTTGAAAAAAGGGCAGTCCCTCAGCGTTGCGTGTGATCACGATTTGATCTTCGATAGAGAATCGGAAACCATTGTCGCCAAAGCGTTGATTTTGGTCATAGCCGCGCACCGATAACCCACCGCCCGAAAAGAATTTCTCCGAGCCAGGCAAGGAATCCGGTGAAAGCTGGAGGCTGCCTTGCACAAACAGCAGATTATCTGGCCCGAGTCGCTGCACTCGCTGCACTTGACCGATCCACGAAAAGAAACCATTCGTGCTGCCATTGCTGGTAGCGGTATCACCAACGCTCTCTTCGCCCAGGCGAAACTGTGACTGCAACGCCCAAGCGCCGCTGGTGTCACGGTGCACGTAGTCTTGGCCAAAGCTCAAAACTTGAGTGTTGCTGGAATCTGTGATGATGCCCGAAATCAGCGTTGAGCCTTCGCGGTAGCGATAGCCCAGGGAAAGGGCAAATTCATCTCGCGGCGTGCGAATGAGGGGCTGACGCACAGTGATTTCATAAATATCGGTGGACCCCTCTGTATCAAACGCAAAGGTGGGCTGGTTGGGATCAGTGATTTCAAATTCATTCGGTGTGAGTCGTACCAGCAGCGTGCCGTTAGTGGGGCTGATGGGGACGCGATAGCCGAGTTCATAGACTTTGGAGCCGGCTGTGGTGGTCCAGGTGGCGGAGCCGAATAGTGTGTCACCGCGCCCGGCCAAATTGCGAAACTGGAGGCTGCCCCCGAGCCGGACGGTGCCCACCGAGGGCGGCGAATAGTTGTCGCTGAAAACCGATCCGCCGACGGTGGGAGCCTCGGCGACGCGAACGATGAGTTGGCTTTGCCCGACTGCACTCCCGGCTCTGAGGCTGGCCTCGACGCTGTCAAACATGGGGTCCCCGCGCAACAGTCGTAGCTGATCTTCTAGATTGGCTTGATTGAGTGGGCGCGTGCCGCCCTGAGCGACTCGCACCCGCACGTAGTCGGCCAGCGTATCGGTGCCTTCTACGATGATTTCTTCGAGCTCGCCCTCCAGCACATCAATTTGGACGACCCCCTCGACGATAGTTTGGGTGCTGATGATCGCTCGGGAGGTGATGTAGCCACCATCCAGATAGAGTTGGGTGATGGCATCGGCGGCCTGCTGGAGTTCTGCCAGAGTGACCTCACGATTTTCGTAGGGGGCGACGATCGCGGCTAGCGTGGCCTCATCAAAAATGGTGCTGCCGACCACCTCAACCTCAGTCACGCTAAAGGACGTGTCGGCACCGGGGGGCAAGGGCTGCTCCGGGATGGCGGGGGACGGTTCAGTCTCGTCATCGTCGGTGGGCAAGGGGACTGGTAGCGATGGCTCTTCGGGAAAGCGATCTTGGCTGGGGTCAACTTGGGCCAGGGGCAACGGGTGATCTGGGGTGGGGTCGGTGCCGGCCGGCATGGCCGGTAGCGCCCAAACCACTGCAGGCCAGAAACCGAGCGAAGCGATCGCCGTGCAGCCAGAGAAACCCAGAAATCGCGGATTCATAGTCCACCAGTCTCGACACGTCTTTCAGATTATCGCGACTAATTCAGAAAACAATTAATTTGTATCGATAAAAAGTGCATTTCTAGGCAATTGTGCTGTGATTTTATGCTGTTTTCTCTCAGTCCACAGTGACCATCACCACTGTGGTGAGGCGATCCTTCGATGTTGCGGGTAATGCCGGGCAGCTAGGTGACTGAGCCAGTTTCTAGTCAGCGGGAGCACAAGTGGTTTTCTGCGGTCGGGATAGTCTAGGGTCGGACTGACAATTAAGGGATCGGTCGGTCTGCCAATAGAGGCCCCAGATCAGGCGGCTAGGCTTGACCGCGCCTCCAGTTGGGAGTGCTACCAAGGACTACCCACTAGCGTAAATGCGGCCCAGTAATAGGGATGGCGAGTATCGCCAAAGCGCAGATTGACTAAGTTTTCTGGTAGAGGCTGACTGCCCCCGTTCCACTGCAGAACGCCATCGGTGACGGTGACTTCGCCCCGCAGCATGGCGAGTTGGGCTTGTCGCAGCGCTTCTGCTTTATAGGGTTGTTGGTTGAGTTGGGTATAAAACTCAGTCATGAGGCCAGCAGTTTCGAGATCGCTCACCTGCCAGAGAGAGGCGAGGGCGGATTTGACGCCCGCCTGCACGGCTAGCCCGGCAAAGCCCAGTTCCGCTGAGGTATCACCCAGCGCAGTGCGGCAGGCGCTCATGACCAGCAAGTCTAAAGGGGGATCATTGAGCTGCAGCTCGCGCAGCTGATCGAGGCCGAGCCGTTGATCCCAAAATTGAATGTAAGAGTTCTTGGGCCCGCCTGAACGAAATTCGCCGTGGGTCGCGAGGTGCAAGATCTGATATCCAGCGGCCGATCGCAGTGCGACCAGATTGTTGGGCGTGAACTGTTCATTCAGGTCACGCGTTCCGGTTCTCAGATTGTCGACAATCGTTTCGAGCTCAAAGGGGACGGCGGGTAGGGCGGGCTGATCGGTAAATTCAGAGGCTCCCATGGCCAGCACTGGAGCCTGGCGTAAATCAGTGTAGCGGGTGTCGGTTAGCGCCAAGCTGGGCAGCAGTCCGACGGTGTAGTTCTCAATAATGAACTGTTCGCCGTCGTGCAGCGCTGCTAAGGGGAGCGATCGCAAGCCGGGGGCCATGATGAATGATAGATGGCCAATATCCTCTGCGGCCAAGGTGTCTTCTAAAGGCTGCATCAACCATGCATACAGCGCTTGCGAATATTTCAAATAGTTGCTTTGGCGACGGCGAGTGCGATCGGTGAGTTCGATTTGCAAAGCCCGCACCGCGGCAATCACTTTTTCTCGCGTGGCATCGGGAATCTCGATCTGCTGGGGTTGACCGGTGGGGGTGACAATGACGAGCTGGAGAACGTCACTGGGTTGAGGATTTTGCAGTTGTTTGGCTGATGGCGTTTGGGCCACGGTGCTACCCGCAGGATTAAAGCGGGCATAGATTAAGGCTGATGAAGTGCCGACCTGCTCGGTGAGAGTCTGCAGCGTGCCCTGACTAGACTCGAAGTCGGGATCGGCGAGCACCGGCAGATCGAAAAAGCTGACAAAGTCATCGGCATAAAAGGAATCTTCAAAGGCCCATTCATCGAGGGTCAGATCTTCAGCATTTTCATCAAAGCCGCGATCGCGGGGAGGCCGCTGCTGTCCCAAATCCTCATCACCATCGCCGAAGTCATTGCCGTCGCCGAAGTCATCGCCATCACCGAAGTCATCGCCATCACCGAAGTCGTCGCCGTCTCCCAAAAAGTCATCGCCGTTGCCAAAGTCGCCGCCCTCGTCAAAACCCGGTTCGTCGCCAAATTCATCGCCGAAGAAATCATTGGGTGGGCCAACGTCTTCACAGCCGGCAAAGCAGTCAAATTCGTTGGGATCTGGCGGCATATTCGGATCCGGTGGCATGTTCGGATCCGGCGGTGGGGGCGGGGGAGCGTTGGTCAGAATATCAATGTTGCCAAAGGTGACTGAGGCGAAATAGCTAGCAAAGGGAACGGTATCAATGCCGTTCGCAATGGCTTCAAATGAGCCGTTAGCGCTGGCATCGCCGACCACAAAGGGGAGGGTGCCGTCGGCCCCGTGCTCGATGATAATAGCTGCACCATCCACTGTTGTAATGCTAGGACTGCCTTCAACTCTCAGCAAATCAGTCGTGCGGATCGAAATATCACCGCCGGCGGCATCAAGACCGCCGATGACGATATCGCCACGCAGGCTGGTCAGAGAAATGTCGCCCCCGTCAGAAAATACCGGTAGCACGATATCGATGGCCGGATTACCCGTTGCACTGGCAGCCGCCAGTGCAATATCGCCGCCAAACGTGTCGAAGAAGTCAGCAATGTTGATCTCGGCTCCTCGCAAGAAAACATCGCCGCCAAAGGTGTTGAAATTGCCGTCGATGTTGATCTGTCCGTTGCCGTCGTTGTCGGTATCGGCCTGAAAGTCATAGTTCACGCCCGCGGTGCTCTCGAGCCCGAGGGGAAGGTCAATGTCGCCCGCTGCTAACAACTCTAGAGTGGCTCCAGCGGAGACTTCTGATAGGTTAAAGTCATCGACGGTGATGTTGCCCTCGTCACCGCCGCCAGTGCCGGTGGAGACGGTGACGGTGACGCCAGCACCGGTGCCCAACGCCACCTGCAAATCGAGCCAGCTGACGATAGCGGGGCCACCAGCTTGAGCAATAAAGGGATTACCACCGGGAAAGGCCGCCGTGTCAGTCGGTGCGATGGCACTGATTTGTACATCAAACGGATCGAGTAGCCAAGTGCCTGCCAAACCGTTGGGGGCACTGATGTCAGGCACGCCTTGAGTATCCAGAAAGCCCTGACTGCTGGTTTCGACGAGGCCGCCATTGCCACCGTTCGCGCCGCCGCGCGCGCTAAGGGTACCGTAGCTGCGGGTTGTCTCATCCGACCAGACAATCACGGTGCCGCCGTCGCCGTTGGCGATCGCATCGGCCACCAGGCTAGAGGTGTCATCAATAAACGTGACCGCTGCCGTGGGTAAGGGGCCTTGCCCAGTATATTCGCCTCCCACCCGCAGGGTGCCGCCGCCGCTGTCGCCCGAGGCATCAAGCGTGCCCCCGAGTAAACCGAGGGTGCTGCCGAGTACCGTGATGTTGCCGCCACGATCACCGCTAGTCGTGTCTAACGTGCCACTGATGATGGTTGTCCCTGGATCGGTCGGGACGGCAACGTCAGACGCGTTGAGGGTAATCGTGCCATCGGGATTAACCGTGACGCCCGTAGCTTGGGCGATCGCGTTGCCGGTCAAGAGTTCCGGCAGGGAAGCGGGATTAAAGACTGTGGTTGGGAGGTCGGGAATCGCGGTGAGGGTTTCGACTTCCAGATTGAGCAGCAGGCCGCTTTGGGCAATGCGCACGAGGCTACCGCCTTCGACCGCACTAATAATGATGTCGCCGCCGGGAGCCGCGATCGTTCCCGTATTGAGTACTTGCCCCCCGATGAGCACCACCGATTCGCCAGGTAAAACGCTGAGGGTGCCCGCGTTCACGACGCTGCCCGGATTTTCTAAACTAAAGCTAAAACTTTGGGGGTCACCCACCAGCGCCGCATAGTCAGGGGTGCCCACGGTGCCAAACGCGCTATCGGCAAAATTGACCTGATCAGCTGTGACGGCGGTAAAGCCGCCCTGCAGATTCAGCGCTGAATTGGGGCCAAAAAGAATGCCGTTGGGAGTGATCAAAAACAGATTGGCATTCGATCCGCTCACCTGTAGCAAGCCATCAATCAATGACGCATTGCCGCCTGTCACCCGACTCAAAATGTTGAGAATGGTGGGGTCGGTGATGAAGGTAGCACTTTCGCCGGTGAGCAGGTTGAACTCAGTAAAACTGTGGAACAGGTTTTGACTATCCGCAGAGGTTGTACCGCCGGTGATGGCATGGTCGCTGCCGGTGGTCGTGACTTGCGTGCCGGTGCCATCGTTGGCTGGAATGATACCGTCGGCCCAACTGGGAATTGCCGTCAAGCCGATGAGGAGCGTGGTGGCCGCGATCGCCTGAGACCATGATTGACCATGCACAAAGTGAGTCGATGGCGGGTAAGGCAGCGCTAAAGTCACCCCACAGTGGGTACGGATTTGCTCCGAAATTGCCTGAATACCTCGCTTCATCCTGCCTCGTCTCTCAAGTCATGGTCAGGGTTCAATAGTCTCAGCACCCCTGGGCGTCGAGACTATTGAACCCATATAAATACTTCTATAACTCTGCCTTGAGAATGGCTGAATTGGGCGAACGGTGACCGCACAGGCGGTGGTTTTGTAGCAATTCTTTGTTGAGAGTAATGAAGATTGAGTCGTTCTACGGAGAAATTTTCCCGATGGTTTGCAGCACGGCAAGCAAGCTGACCCAGGTCTGCTATTGTCGCTGTTGCATCACATACTGACCGTGAATGTTAACGGTATAGGGGACTCCATAGGTGAGCAAGGCCGAGGCCCAGCGTCCTAACGTCATCTTGCCTTGCATGAGGGCGGCACCATGATTAATCAGCAACAAGACGGTGCCGACGACCAAGGCGACCTGAATCGCCATGGGCCGCAGGGTCGGATCTTTGAGCGCTGCTAGGTAACCCCAGAGGTTGGGTTTCTTCATGTTTGCGTTTGATCAAAAAGTCCTGCTTACAATTCAATCATGACCCAGTGGAGCGCTCGGGGCTGCCCTTAATTGCCTGGTGAAAAGCGGACAAAATCATCCGTTGGGCCCGGCGCTGGGTGAGGCCCGGGGTGGCCAGGCCCCCTGCCCAGCCCGGTTATCTTTAATGGCTACCGGCCTTTGGGGAGCGATGGTCTTTTGCCGTCAGGAGCGTCAATGACATGACCCAGACTCAACCCATGACTTTGGCGATGCGCGACCAGATTTTGGTCTGTGGCCTGGGGAGTTTGGGCCAACATTGTGTTGCTAATTTAAAGACGTTTGGGGTGCGGGTGAGCGCGATCGAGCTAGTGCCCACTAACCGTTGGGAAATTGAAAACCTGCCGGAGCTGATCGATCAGCTCGTGATTGGTGATTGTCGCCAGTCAGAGGTGTTGCAACAGGCGGAAATCGATCGCTGTCGGGCGGCTCTGATGGTGACGACGAATGAACGGGTCAATCTCGAAGCGGCGCTGAGCGCTCGGGTGCTTAATCCCACCATTCGCCTTGTGGTGCGATCGGAAAAACAAAACCTCAATGATTTGCTAGAGCAGCAGCTGACTAACTTCATCGCTTTTGAGCCGACACAGCTGGCGGCACCGGCCTTTGCCCTCGAAGCTCTGGGCGAAGAGATGCTCGGCTTTTTTAAGATTGATCAGCAGCCGTTTCGGGTGGTGAAACGCACAGTGGCAGCGACCGATGCCGTGTGTAACAGTCGCAAGGTGCATGAGCTAAATCATCGCGATCGCCGGGTGTTGCGCTATCTCGAAGCAGCGGAGACGGCGATCGCCCCTGAAGCCTGGGAAACCCGCGATCATCCTGACAGTGCCTCAGCGCAGTTTTATACCTGGCTACCCAATGCCATGATTCAGGCGGGCGATGTCATCGTGACGGTCGAGGCCGAATCCCCCGATGTGTTGATGGCCAAAAGCCTGGCGGACTATGCCGCGCGGCAGCGGCAGCAAGGCCTTTTGCAGCGCTGGGTCAATGGGCTTAGGCATTGGCGCGGCTGGCGACCCCGCCGGGCGATCGCTGACTTTTGGCGAGCGAGCGCGCAACAACAAATTCGTCGAGTGGCGGTGATCTGTGGGCTCACCGTGGTGGGGCTGTGTGGGGTGGGCAGCCTGCGCTTGACGCTGACGGGCACAGCGCCCTCGCTGGCGGATGCCTTTTATGCCACGGTGTTGTTGCTGCTGGGGGGGTATGGCGATGTTTTTGGCGGTGTGGCCCTGCCGAACCCGATTCCCTGGTGGCTGCGGCTTTTTAGTTTAGGTTTGACGCTGGCCGGGACGGCGTTCATTGGGGTGCTGTACGCTCTGCTCACCGAAAAGCTCTTGACCCTGAGGTTTGAGTTTTTGGCGAAACGTCCGCCGGTGCCCGAAAGCGATCACGTGGTGATCATTTGGCTGGGCCGAGTCGGCCGCCAGGTGGTGACCCTGCTACAAGACCTGAAACAGCCGGTGGTAGGTATTACGAGCCAAACCATTGAACCGGATGTGTTGCCGCAGATGCCCCTGATCACTGGAGCCATTCATGACGCTTTGGATAAGGCCAACCTAGCAACTGCCAAAAGCGTGGTAGCGGTCAGTGACGACGAGATTCAAAACCTGGAGCTGGGGTTGATGGCCTATCGCTCTAATCCCAGCAGTCGCCTGATTATTCGCACCTATGACCAGATCTTTACCAATAAGGTGGCGCAGCTGTTTCCCTATGCGCAGGTGCTGTGTGCCTCGGCTTTGTCTGCTGAAGCCTTTGCGGGAGCGGCCTTTGGCGAAAACGTTATCGG
>JBHJJI010000173.1:0-6358 GCA_050042805.1 Leptolyngbyaceae cyanobacterium | reverse complement strand
CTGGGAGAAAAGGGCTCGTCGCCTCGTTCAGCGACGGCTGGGCTCGATTTCAGCGTGGCCGAAAAGAGCCCTGTGCCGTCGTCAAAAAACCGTTCTGTGGTCGCTCCATAGGCCTCATAAGGGTGGAACGACAGATCAGCGGGTGCAGTAGCGGCTACCCAAGACGAGTAGATCCAATATTCGCCATAGGTACCGAAGTCATTGGCTGATCGCATCATCAGCTTGAGCCAGTGTTCCGGGGAATCGTAATACGCCTGCACCCGCTGGGCCATCGCCTGCAAGTGTGACCGTTTAAACCACATGTGATGGGGAATGAACGTTCCTGCTGGGTCGGTAATGGGTTCCACCTTCAACACTGAGCGAATCCAATTGGCCCAGGTATCGACAATCTTGGCGTTGCCGGTCTGATTGCTCTGCAACAGGGCAAACGTATGCTGACCCGTGCCGCCAACTGTTTGAAAAATGGGCCAGGTAGCGACGGGCAGCAGGGCGCTGTCCCACACCAGATACCATTCACTGAGCTCAGGAATGCCTTCGTAGGCTCCCAGTTTTAACAACTGTTGGTAAAACCAGCCGGGGGTATACAACGATTCCCCCAGATCTAACTCGGCACAAATCGTGTCTTTAGAGAGGCCAACCCGGTTAAAGAACGGCTCCTCTTCATGTACAACGATGGGGGCTGTTTGCCAACGTTGGGCCTGCTCGCGGAGCGGCTCAGCCTCAGTCGTCGGAGTAATGATGTGGATGGTGCGGGGCTGATAATGCTGAGTCAGCCCCTCCATGACGGCCCGGGTATTCCACCTCACTTTAAAGAGGGGAATGACGAAGTCAAAGGGTGCAATCGTCATGATTAAGCAATCACCTCCGTCACGTCGGGCAATACCTCTTCAACTTCGGAGGGGAAGCTGGGCACCGCCTCGGTGGGAATATGGTGGGCCACCGTGGAGGGATCTTCCAAACCCACATCGCTGCAGAGGGGGTCAATGCCCACACCCGCCCGAGGATACTCGGCACAGATCGCCTGATATTCCGAAATTGAGATAATTAGCTCGTCTTGCGTCAAGGCGTTGAGGTAGCCACATTGGCCAACTGTGCCCTGAGGCAAGGGGGCCACCAGGTTACCGCCGCGCTTTTGCACCATTTTTTCTTGAGCCGACCAGAGAATCTCGCGATCGAGCAGCACGTCATCCCAGAGGCTGAGGCCAAAGGAGCTGATCAGCCGCAAAATGCGATGAAAATCGGCCTGACTGATCCAGCTATGGCGATAGCTGAGATACGCGCCAAAGCCCATGCCAATCGACACTGCATGGCCGTGCAGCAGGCCAGCGGCAATCTCAAAGCCCGGTGACCAGGTGTGACCGTAGGCATGGGGGCGACATTGGTGCGTCTCATACAGGTTGTCGTATTCAGCCTCGACATAGCTGCGCATCGCCGCGCCCAAAATCTTTTGCGACAGTTCGCAAATTTCGGCGTTGGGTTCACAGTCTAGGGTGCCGAAGCGCGTGCTGATTAGCTCCGGCCCCGCCTGCTCTAGATAGGAGAACAGTTGGGCATCTTTGACCGTCGCCATTTTGATGATTTCGGCAATGCCGTGGCGCAACCACCCGGCTCTCAACGTTTTGAAGAAGGCGCGATCGGTGATGGATAGCACTGGTGCGTGATAAGCGCCAAACAGGTTTTTGTAGCCAAAGCCATCACAACAGGTGCGCGGCGATGGCCCTGCATCAATGCCTGCCACAATTGAGGTCGAGAGCATGACGTAGGGCGTGTTGCGGTGGTATAGCGCACAGGCCAAGCCGCCCGTATCGGTGAGTACGCCGCCGCCGACAATCAGCACGGGTTCATTACGCGATACCCCGAGCCGCTTAAAGTCACCCAACATGCGCTCGACGGTGTGGATGCCTTTATCAACTTCCATCGCTCGGTAAACCAGCTTATCGAGGGTGATGCCGTGATGGTTGAAATAATGCTCAATTTGCTCGCCGTAGAAGCGCTCAACATTTTGATCGACCAGGCAAACGCAGCGGCCCGCCGCGATGTACATATCTCGCAGCACCGTTTGTTCCGGGTCGAGGGAGTTTTCGAGCACGCGGATTGAGGTAAAGGTGCTAGCGGTCATCACCGCCTCAACGGCTTGGTCGTCATCGGTGCTTACAACAAAGCCCTGACTTTGCCGATAGCTAGAAGTCGGGTAGATGGCGTGGGGATCCGTTTTGACCAAACGCGCTGCTAAGTCTTGATAAAACGCCCCGGCTTCGCCATGCACCAAAACTGCCAGTAACTTGTCGCGGCTGATCGGCGATCGCCGCACCTGTTCGGCAAAGGCTGACCATTGCACCCCAGCTGCCAGGTCAAAGGCGGCAATCATTTCTGACAGGAGGGTAAAAAAACTGCTCAGTGATGTGTTCAAACAGCTGCGTAGCCGACGACAAGCCGACAGGCCCTGAATGGCCCCGGCGATCGCAAACTCTTGTCCCAACTCTTGTGAGAAGGCTTTGGTATCAATCAGAGACAGCAATAATTCTCGAAATTCTAGACTGCTTAAAAGCTGCTCTAAAGCTTTCTCATTGGTCTGATCGGCCAGGTTCTGACCGTCATACGCTGTGATAAAAGCTTTAACCGCTGAAGTAGTCGTTGTCATCGCAAGTTCCTGAGAAGAGTCAACAGAGTCTTGGCCAGGGACTGATCCCTGCTTCATGCAAATTAACACAAACCTTTAAAAACGCCTTAAAAGAACATTACAGAATTGGGTGGTATTACGGTGGTATGCTGAGATCTTGAGGCAAAAGCACTGCTAAGGGCGTCTGTGATGTATCCAGAAAGCTTTTGTCGTTTGCCCTCAGAAAAGAGTCCCTCAGCCGCTAAAGCCTTTGATTAGTCGCGGGTGCTCGAACGGTGCGCCTGTATGAGAGCAACTCGTGCTGCCCTGATCGCGCCGTCGGGCTAAGATGCCACTAGCTTCCGTAGTCCAATCCCTCTACGGTTATTACGGAGAAATCTGAGCGTGTCTGTAACCGATGTGGCAAACCCGGCAGACTCCGATTATCTGCAACGGTGTTTGCAACTGGCTCAACAGGCCGCGGGCAAAACGTCACCCAATCCGTTAGTGGGGTCAGTTATTGTGGCTGACGGGCAAGTGGTGGGCGAAGGGTTTCATCCCGGTGTGGGCCAGCCCCATGCGGAGGTGTTTGCACTGAGGGCGGCAGGCGATCGCGCCCGTGGGGCGACGCTTTACGTCAATTTAGAACCCTGCAATCACATCGGTCGCACCCCGCCTTGCACGGAAGCCATTATCGCGGCGGGAATTGAGCGGGTGGTGATCGGCATGATTGACCCCGACCCGCGGGTGTCGGGCGGGGGCGTGCAGCGGTTGCAGCAGGCGGGCATTCGCGTCACGACCGGGGTAGAAGAGCGCGCCAGTCAGCGGTTGAACGAAGCCTTTAGCCACAGCGTGATCCACCAGCGCCCCTTCGGTATTTTGAAATATGCCATGACCCTGGATGGTAAAATTGCCGCCACCGGTGGTCACAGTGCCTGGGTCACGAGTCCCGCCTCCCGCGCTTGGGTGCATCGGCTGCGCAGCCAAACGGATGCCGTCATTGTCGGTGGGCAAACCGTGCGGCAAGATAACCCCCATCTCACCAGCCACGGTCAGGGCGATCGCTCGCCGCTGCGGGTCGTCATGAGTCGCACCCTGGATCTACCCGAGCAAGCTCATCTGTGGGATCAGCAGATCGCAAAAACGCTGGTATTTTGTGGGGCTGATGTCGTTTCCCAGCGGCAAGACACCTTGCTCAAGCAAGGGGTGGAAGTGGTGGCCTTACCTGAGTTGGAACCCGCTCACGTTTTATCGGCGTTGCATCAGCGGGGACTGCGGTCAGTGCTGTGGGAATGTGGCGGCCAGCTCTCAGCCCGCGCGATCGCGCAACACGGCGTGCAAAAAGTCTGTGCTTTTGTTGCCCCCAAAATCATTGGCGGCCCGGCTGCTCCCAGCCCCATTGGCGAACTTGGACTCACAAAAATGTCGGAGGCGATCGCTTTGACCGATGTCACCATCGAAGCAATCGCCCCCGACCTCCTCATCCAGGGATATTTGAACGCGACTGAGGTCACGCCTGAGCCTGTGCTCTAAACTTCGCGAAAGGGCTGAATGCGGACAGGTTGCTGTAGCGTATAGCGATCGAGATTTAAATGCTGTAGATAGTCGGTCAGGGCCGAGCGTAAATCATCTCGGCTTTTCAAGCCTTCAATCCGGTGACAGACTTGCCCCTGTTGAAAAATCAGCAGCGTGGGCAACGTCGTCAGGCGATACTGATTGGCCAGCTTGAGATTGGCGTCGGCGTTGATGTCAACTAACCGCAGATTGCCAAGCCACTCATCTCGCAAACTCATTAGCAGCGGTTCGACGAGCCGACAAACCCCACACCAAGGAGCCCAAAAATGGACGAGAACGGGAACCGGTGATCCCAAGACTTCAGCTTCAAAAGTCGATTCGTTAGTCGTCAAAGACATAGGATTGTAAAAGAGAGCTTAAAAAAAATACTTTTCATTTCATTGTATAGGAGTCAGGCAGCCACTATAGAGATTGAGGGGCACTTTGTTGGCGTCCGATAACATCGAGTAAGTAACGAAGGATCGAGTAGGTATTTGTACTCGTTAGGTTGGCTTCAGAGTCATTAAGTTGATCCCTTGCCGGTTTGTGAGCAGTTTCGGTGAACCCGTATCAGAACTCTCGCTGCGTTGCCCCGATTTGCGCAATATTTCTTCAAACTCTTTTCAGGCTTTTGGGATTTTGCTGAGAAAACTCTCCAGCGGGATCAAACAAAGTTCACAGAGCTAAGTTAGCAGTAATTCCGCTTGATCTCCTGATACAAGTGGTGGCATGAATGGTGTCCATAGCGATAAGGTTGGTAAGGCAAAGCCCGCTCTCAGGAAAGTGCAGATTGGGGGCGATGATCGGTTTTAGTGATCATTCTCAGTCCATTCATCTCAGTCCATCCATCGCTCGTCATTGAGATCATCATTCTCCTCAACACAGACCGATCGGAAAACGCGATCATTGCCCTCAAGTCACGTCCGTTCTGAGATATGAGCCGCTCTCCCAACCCCGCTGTAGCGCCTCCAGTCCCGCATTGACGACATAATGAGGCTAGTTTTTGCGATGAATGGTTCATGCCTGCTTCTACCCTGACAGACTCTTCCACCCTTGATCTTGATTACGTGCGATCGCACTTTCCGGCCCTGACCCAAGGCTGGACTTTTTTTGACAATGCAGGCGGCTCGCAGATTCTGCGGCCCGTTGTCGATCTCATCACCGAATTCCTCTACGACTCCAACGTTCAGCTGGGCGCTTCCTATGCCATCTCGCAGACGGCCACGGCGCGGGTCGAGCAGGGCACTGAGGCGATGGCGACGCTGATCAATGCCGCCGCTGCCGAAGAAGTGGTGCTGGGGCCAAGTTCCTCTGCCCTGTTTAGAATTTTGGCCTACTGCCTGGGGCAAACCCTGCAGCCGGGAGACGAAATCGTGGTGACCAACTGCGATCACGAAGCCAACATCAGCCCCTGGATGGAGCTGCAGCGGCTGGGCATCACCGTGAAGATCTGGTCGGTTAATCCCGACACGCTCGACCTGGCGATCGCCGACTTAGAGGCCTTGTTGACCCCACGGACTCGGCTAGTGGCCGTCACCCACGTGTCCAACGTCTTGGGTACCATCAACCCGATTCGACAAATTGCCGATCGCGTCCACGCCCACGGAGCCTTGATCTGTGTGGATGGCGTCGCCTATGCGCCCCACCGTCGCATTGATGTGCAGGCGCTGGACGTCGATTTCTATGTGTTCAGCCTGTACAAAGTGTATGGGCCGCATCTGGCGATGCTGTATGGCAAACGGGAGCATCTGCTGGCCCTGCCGGGATACAACCATTATTTTGTTGAGCCCACGGCGATTCCCTACAAATTTCAGCCGGGGGGCAGTAGCTATGAACTGAGCTGTAGCGCGATCGCGATTCCCCAATATTTGCAAACGCTGGCACAGCATCATGGGGGACAAGCCATTGCTAACACGACGGCAGGTCAGCTTGATCAGGCGTTTGCGCTGATTCAGGCTCATGAGGCCGTGCTGGCAGAACGATTACTGAGTTTTCTGCGCAGCAAAGCTAATGTGCGCATTATTGGTCGACCAGATGCGGATGCGACCCAGCGAGTGCCGACGATCGCCTTCACCATAGACGGCAGGGCCAGCGATCAGATTCCGCCGCAAATCGACCCCCACAAAATCGGCATTCGCTCGGGCCATTTCTACGCCCTGCGCCTGATTGAGGATTTGGGCCTGCTGCCGCAAAACGGTGTGGTAC
>JBHJJI010000172.1:0-29213 GCA_050042805.1 Leptolyngbyaceae cyanobacterium | reverse complement strand
GCTTCTTTGACGTTATTTACGGTCTCGGCGACAGAAGCGGTGACTTCCTCTATGCCTTCTCTGACGTTGTAGGTAAAGGAATCTTCGCCACTGAAGCCAGCGGTGGGTGTGTAAGTAACGGTACCGTCTTCATTGATGATGACTTCACCATTGGTGGCAGTCCCCACGGCTGTGACGCTGAGTTCGTCAGCATCAGCATCAGTATCATTGGCCAGAACATTGATGACGATAGGCACCTCTTCATCAGTCGTGGCCGTGTCTTCTACTGCCACTGGCGCTTCGTTGACGTTGTTGACAGTCACGGCCACAGAAGCAGTGGTTTCCTCTAAGCCATCACTGACGGTGTAGGTGAAGGAATCCTCGCCACTGAAGCCAGCGGTTGGGGTGTAAGTGACAGTGCCATCGTCGTTAATAACCGCCGTCCCGTTCGTTGCAGCACCGACTGCGGTGACGCTGAGTTCGTCGGCGTCCGCATCGGTGTCATTGGCCAACACATTGATGACAATGGGGAGATCTTCATCCGTGGTCGCCGTGTCGTCTGTGGCTACTGGTACTTCGTTGACATTATTGACGGTCACGGTGACAGAAGCAGTAGTTTCTTCCAAACCATCGTTGACGGTGTAGGTGAAGGCGTCTTCGCCGCTAAAACCAGCGGTTGGGGTATAGGTGACGGTGCCATCTTCGTTAATGACCGCCGTCCCGTTGGTCGCAGTGCCGACTGCCGTCACAGTTAGAGCATCCGCATCAGCATCGGTGTCATTGGCCAACACGTTGATAACAACCGAGATGTCTTCATCGGTAGTGGCTGTATCCTCCACTGCGACAGGAGCCTCGTTGACGTTGTTGACCGTCACGGCAACGGAAGCGGTCACTTCCTCTAAGCCGTCACTGATGGTGTAGGAAAAGGAATCCTCACCGCTGAAGCCAGCGGTTGGGGTGTAAGTGACAGTGCCATCGTCGTTAATAACCGCCGTCCCGTTCGTTGCAGCACCGACTGCGGTGACTCTGAGTTCGTCGGCGTCCGCCTCGGTGTCATTGGCCAACACATTGATGACGACCGGGACCTCTTCAACGGTGTACGCCTTAACTTCTACTTCAACAGGAGCCTCGTTGACGTTGTTGACAGTCACGGCAACCGACGCGGTTACCTCCTCAAGACCATCGCTGACAGTATAGGTGAAGGAATCCTCGCCGCTGAAGCCAGCGGTTGGGGTGTAGGTGACGGTGCCGTCTTCATTGATGATGACTTCGCCATTAGTGGCCGTGCCCACAGCTGTGACGCTGAGTTCGTCGGCGTCCGCATCGGTGTCATTGGCCAACACATTGATGACAATGGGGACATCTTCATCCGTGGTCGCGGTATCTTCTACTGCAACAGGAGCCTCGTTGACGTTATTCACAGTCACGGCAACCGACGCGGTGACTTCCTCAAGACCATCGCTGACGGTGTAGGTAAAGGAATCCTCGCCGCTGAATCCGGCGGTGGGGGTGTAGGTGACGGTGCCATCATCATTGATGACGGCTTCACCACTAGTGGCAGTGCCGACGGCCGTTACCGTTAGTTCATCAGCATCAGCGTCAGTGTCATTGGCCAGCACATTGATGACGACCGGGAGATCTTCATCCGTGGTTGCCGTGTCTTCGGTGGCGATCGGTGCTTCGTTGACGTTGTTGACAGTCACGGCAACGGAAGCGGTGACTTCCTCAAGCCCATCACTGACGGTGTAGGTAAAGGAATCTTCGCCACTAAATCCGGCAGTGGGCGTATAGGTGAGGGTGCCATCTTCGTTGATGGTCGCGGTGCCATTGGTGGCGGTTCCTACTGCCGTGACGATCAAGGCATCCGCATCGGCATCGGTGTCGTTGGCTAGTACGTTGATGACGACAGGAAGATCTTCATCGGTGGTTGCCGTATCTTCAGTCGCTATTGGTGCTTCGTTGACGTTGTTGACGGTCACAGCAACCGACGCGGTGACTTCCTCTAAGCCATCGCTGACGGTGTAGGTGAAAGAGTCTTCGCCGCTGAATCCGGCAGTGGGTGTGTAGGTGAGAGTGCCATCTTCATTGATGATGACTGTGCCATTGGTGGCGGTTCCGACTGCCGTCACCGTCAGTTCGTTGGCATCGGGGTCAGTGTCGTTGGCCAGCACGTCAATGACGACAGGGACGTTTTCATCGGTAGTGGCCGTATCTTGAGTAGCGACAACGGCTGCACTGACATCATCAGTAGCCATATCTTCGGGAGCTACTGGATTAAGTTCTTCTTCCATTGAATTAAGTTCCTCTTCCATGGGGATTCTCTCCTGGATCGTTGGTAGCTTTTAATGCTTCTGCTCTGATCCCCAACAAGGCCGAAGTATCGATTCTTCGTGCAACAAATTATTGGGGATCACTGGAATCCTTATGACTCGCGGGAACTTGATGGTCTTTATAGATAAATCAGTGGCACCTCTGATTTCGTAACGCCACCAATTGTAGCCACTGAAATATTGAGGTCAAGACTCGATATTTCAGTGATTGTATTAGTCAATACATTGCCGACAAGCATGACTAAAACAGAAAATTTTGTCTAGATATTAGAGATTTGACCACTTAGCATTCTTGGCCGAAAGGTCATTTATTTTACAGACGAGAAAATGAACGAATCACCATCAATAAGTAAAAGTTAAGGATCGCTTCTATCCCATCTGGACTCAGTCTTTTAAGGATTGATTGACTACCCATTTCTTCTGTTTTTTTGTGGTTGATGACTTCAGGAAGTGGCGCAGTTAATGACCGATCGCTCAGATGTCAGTAGCATTTTAAACCTGAGCTAGATACAAATCTGAGATGCGCAGGATCCATTCAAATGAGACGAAATCCATCTGAAATTCTGTGTCGACTTCGTTATTTACGGCAGAAAATGTGGGCAATCTTGCCTGAAGTGAACTAAAAATTCCTTAGGATTACTGAATTTTTATTATTTTTTGCTGTGTAGTTTGGTAATCTTTCTCGAATTGTCTCGCTGTCGTTGCAGAATTCCAAAAAGTAGACATCTAAGAATTTCAAAGTGCTTGCAAACAATATATTTCGTTTAGTCCCTGGCAATTCGATAAGCTGAATGTGCTACAGGCTAAGTATTCTTTTTGTGATCTCTAGCAATATGCTTTCATTAGCTACAGATTTATTGAATTGAATGGCTGAGTCGCACGTTTCAGGACTCAAGAATAAGTACTGCTGATATATCACCAGAAAAGGAAATTCAGAGCAGTCCAGTTCTGGTACTGCTAGGCAGAAGGCCCTCTATCCTTGGGCTGTTAAGCACCTTGAACCCTAAACCTTGGACCCAAATCATCGCTAATACATGGATGTATTTGCGCCGTACTCTACTCGTCGTTAAAGCGAGGACAAAATTTTGCAGGCGCAAGCATCACTGACTACCCATGCAGAACTGAAGGCCATCGTGGCCGCAGCAGTCCTTGGGTTTTGTAGTCAGCCAAAAATGAGGCAGAGTGCGCCTGCCGCGATCGCCCTGCCCGCTACGATTTAAAACACCGCAATGCCTTAAATTTTGCCGAGTGTTTTGTTAGGCAGCTGAGGAGAGTTGAATAAACGTCCTGAGAATAGGGACAGCGGGTGACCCAGCACAGCCCGGTTGGCATCTATATCTTTCTATGCAGGAAACCTGCGCTACGACAACACCCACTGTACTAACGTACGGACGCCGTAGCCGGTGGCACCGGGACTGTTGTAGGCATTTTCGCGCTCATTCCACACGGGGCCGGCAATGTCGAGGTGAGCCCAGGCAGTCTCTTTGACAAACTGCTTGAGAAACAGTGCTGCGGTGATGGCTCCGCCCAGGCGCGGCCCGGTGTTTTTCATATCCGCAGCGAGGGACTTCATCCCTTCAAAGTATTTTTCTTCGAGGGGCATGCGCCATAGTTTTTCACCAGCGAGGTCGGCGGCGGTAGCGATGTCCTCGGCAAGGGTGTCATCGGGGCTCCAGAGTCCGGCGATCGAGTCACCCAGGGCGATGATACTGGCCCCAGTCAGCGTGGCCAGATCGACCATGGCGTCTAGTTCTAACTTTTCGGCAAACACGAGCGCATCAGCCAGGGTCAGACGGCCCTCGGCGTCGGTATTGTTCACTTCAATCGTCTTGCCGTTGGAAGCCGTGATGATATCGCCGGGGTGCAATGCATTACCGCTAATCATGTTTTCAGCAGCGGCACTAATAAAGTGAACTTCGACGTCGGGTTTGATTTGGGCGATCGCCTTCGCCGCACCCAGAGTCGCAGCAGCACCGCCCATGTCGAACTTCATCAGCTCAATCATGCTGCCAGCGCCCGCTTTGATATTGAGACCACCGGAGTCAAAGGTGAGACCTTTGCCAATAATGGCGACCTTGCGGCGGGGCGTCGCGGCGGGTTTGTAGGTGGGGTGAATAAACTTCGGGGGCAAATCGGAGGCTTGAGCGACCCCTAAAAAAGCGCCCATGCCCAAGGCTTCGCAAGCCTCGCGATCGAGAATTTCGATCTCTAAGCCGTGATCTTGGGCAATGGTTTCAGCAGTTTCAGCCAGCATGGCGGGGGTGGCGACGTTGGGAGGTGCTGCGACCAGCTCTCGGGCCAAAATTACGCCGTCCGCAATTTGCTGGGCACGGGCCAATGCGGGCGCTTCATCAGGAAAGCCGATCAGCTCAATGCGATCAAAGGTAAAACTTTTGTCGTCACTTTCCGATTTGAAGCGATGATCTTCGTGCAGAGCCAGCAGCGCCCCTTCCAAAATGGCCTGGGCCGACAAGGCGCGATCGCTGTTCCACTCCGGTAGGGCAATCCCCAGGACTTTACATTTTTCCTTTTTGCCCAGACGCGCCGCCATCGCTCCGGCTCGTCTCAGCGTTTCGAGTGTTAGGGCTTCGGGTTTACCGAGTCCGAGCAGGGCGAGTTTGCGAAAGGGGCCGGTTTTGCCGACTCGGATGGTCGCACTGGAGTCAGCTGCCGCTTTAAACTCCGTCTCCTCAATCAGCTCTTGGATCAACCCCGAAAGCTTGGTATCGAGATCGGCTAAAGCACCCGACAGCGGTAGATCCGATTCGGTGACGCCGATCGCTAAACAGTCGCCAGTCCAATCGAGAGTAGCCTGATTTGAGAGATAAAGATCCATAGGGACGCGAGCAACTTTTCAGAAGGTTTTACCCTTCTCATTTGATCACAGCTTGTCGGGTTCTGCAATTTTTTGCCGTTCGTCGGTTCATACCGCTGTCTGTAACCGCTGAGAAAGCGCCTTCATGGCGGCGTTTGAGAGCGTTGTCTGCATGCCAACAGGACGCTCTGCTCGATCCGGCGGTAACGTAAGCCGACTGACGATGCCCCCGAGTGATACCAGTTCTGCAAAGTAGCGCTACAGATCGGGGATCCCCCGCTGTCGCTGCCCCCTTGTCGAAGGGGGCTACACCATTTTTGGATGTGTCGTCCAAATTCAGCGAACTGGTATTAACGGGTGGCTCAAAACAAACCGCTTCACTTTCGCCAGATTTTGCTAGAACTGCAGGAGGAAACGCAGCAGCCTGATATCAGCAAGGGAGACCCAGATGCGGCGACGGCTAGAGAATTGGATGCCTTGGTTAGGGTTGGCCAGCGTCACGGCGCTCGGGTTGGGGGTGACCGTGGCCTTTGTTGATGCGGCGGGTTGGTTGCCGGGGCGGCAGCGCGTTGGCAACGGTTCAGAAGTTAGCGTGGGCACCGCGTTGGAAGCCGAAGCGGACTCTTTGGTGTTAGCGCTGGCGCTCAAGTCGCCGGAGCAGCGGGCCGAGTCGTTATCGGCGATCGCTACCCAGTCGCCTTCAGTAGAGCAGATGCGGGCCCGCTATTTGCTCGCCACTGATCTGATTGCCCAAGGGCGCAGCGGTCAGGCTGTGCCGCTATTGACCACCCTGGCGGAAGAATATCCCGACCTGGAGGCCCACAGCCGCGTCAAGTTGGGCACCGCGCAGCAGGCGAGTGGACAGGCCGAGGCGGCGCAAAAAACCTGGCAAGCCGTTTTGCAAAAGCATGGTGATCAGCCTGCGGCGGGCGATGCGCTGTTTTATTTAGGTCAGCAGCAGCCGGAATATTTAGATCAGCTCTTGCAGCGGCTACCGGCCCACCCGCGCAGCGTCGAGGTGGCCTATAAACGGTTGGTGGAAAGTCCGAATCCGGCCAATGAAAAGGCGCTGCTGTTGGTAATGGCTCGCCACGGCATCTATCACGATGAGGTGACGGCGCTGGTCGATCGCCTGGTGCAAAAGTACGGAGCCCAACTCACCGCCGAGGAATGGCGCGATGTCGGGTTTGCTTACTGGGAGCGACAGGTATACAAAGCGGCGGGTGCCGCCTATGGCCAGGCGACCGTCACGCCGCAGAGTCTGTATCGAGCGGGACGGGGGGCCCAACTCAGCAGCCAGTCAGCAGCAGCGATCGCCCATTACCGCGCGCTGAACACCCAGTTCCCCGATGCGTCCGAAACTGGGTTGGGACTGATCAAGCTTTCTTATCTGGTGGAAAAAGAGCAGGCTTTGGAGTTGCTCGATCAGGTGGTGGCGCGGTTCCCCGAACGCGGCGGCGAAGCCCTGCTCGAAAAAGCCAAGATCTTTGACGCGCTCGACAGCCCGGATACGGCGACTCAGGTACGGCAGACAATTTTGCAGGAATACAGCGACTCAGAGGAGGCGGCTGAACTGCGATCGCGATTTGCGAGAAACGCTGGCCAGGCGGGCAACTGGCCGGGCGCGATCGAGTGGGCCGACCAAGTGATTCAAGAGAACGATGACCATGACTTGGCAGCTGAGATGGGCTTTTGGTCAGGTCAATGGGCGCTGCGGGCGGGGCAAAACGAGGCGGCAACTCAACGGTTTGAGCAGGTGATTCGCGACCATCCCGAGTCCTATTTTGCTTGGCGGTCGGCAGTTGTCCTGGGTTGGGATGTCGGCGATTTTCGCACGGTGCGATCGCAGCAGCCCGAAATTGTCCTGCCTGCCCAAAGAACGCCGCTGCCCGCCGGATCGGCCACCCTGCAGGAACTGTATCTGCTCGGTCAAGATCGCGATGCCTGGGCCTTGTGGCAGGTGGAATTTGAGACGTTGCAATCGCCCTCGGTGACTGAACAGTTTACTGACGGCGTCCTTCGAGTTGGCGTTGGGGACAATCTCGACGGCATGTTTATGGTGTCGAGTCTGGATTGGCGAGATGCGCCTGACGAGCAGAAAACCCACCAAACCCTGCGGCAACATCCGGCCTATTGGCAAACCCTCTATCCCTTTCCCTATGCTGATCTGATTGCGAATTGGTCAATCAAGCGCGACCTCAATCCACTTTTGGTGACGGCCCTAATTCGTCAAGAGTCCCGCTTTGAGCCCCAGATTCGGTCGGTGGTGGGGGCGACCGGCCTGATGCAGGTGATGCCCGACACCGCCGATTGGATTCAGTCCAAGTCTGATATTGAAATCACCGCGCTGGACAAGCCGGAAGACAATATCAAATTGGGCACCTGGTATTTGGATTACACCCACGAGGAATATGGCAACCATTCCCTCTATGCGGTGGCTAGCTACAATGCTGGCCCCGGCAATGTAGCGGACTGGATCGCGCGCAACAATTACAGCAGCGAAGATGACTTTGCTGATAAAATCCCTTTTCCCGAGACCAAGCAATATATCCGCGCCGTATTTGGGGGCTACTGGAACTATCTGCGGCTGTACAATCCGGAAATTGCGCGGCGAGTCGAGGGGTTGCAGCGGTCTGACCCGTCATAATGTTCATTTCCCTTTACAATTAGCTTCTGAGGAAAGTCTTGACTGACTTGTCTATCGCTGTGTTCTCTGAGTAAGGCAAGGTGCAACGTGAATTCAGCTCAGCAGGAGCAGCTTCTGAAGGTCGGTACTTACCTAAAAGACCTGCGCCAGGAAAAAGGTAAGACGGTTGATGAAGTTGCGAATCAAATTTTTATTCGTCCCGCTTTAGTAAAGGCGATCGAAGTCGGTGATTGGGAATCACTGCCCGAGCCCGTATTTGTGCAGGGGTTTATTCTCCGGTATGCCGATTATTTGGGATTGAATGGTCGAGAAGTTTCGAAGCAGTTTGAGCCGACGCCGGTCGCCGTGTTGCCCGATCCGCAATTGGCCACGTTAGGCAGCGTTGAAGGGGTGGTCAAGTCGGAAGATAAACACGGTCTCAAAGTGTTGTCTAAAGCTGAGCCGATCATCCGAGAAGGGTCGCTGACTAAGCCCGGCACCGGCAATAATCGAGGGCTTTGGTTCACGGGGGCTGCTGTCGTGGCCGCCGCGATCGCGCTGATTGCCTTCCTGACAACGCGCAACACCCCGCAGCAGGCCAATCCCTCTGACCCGGTTGAAGAGTCCGCCGAATCGGCCGCTGATAACGTGGCTGACACTGCTGAAACGACGGCTACCGCTGAGAGCGAGCCTGTAGCCACCAATGCTGCCCCGATCACCTTTGATGTGAACCTCGAAGATGATGCCTGGATGCGGGTCACTGTCGACGGCGAAGAAGTGTATGAAGGCACGCTCAGGGCGGGCACCCGCGAGTCTTGGACAGCTCAAAATGAGTTGCTGATTACAGCGGGTAACTCAGGCGGCGTTTTGTATTCTTTTAACGGCAGTGAAGAAAGCCGTCTGGGGGCACCGGGTACGGTGAGCAATCTGACCTTGACCCCCGAGACAGATCCTGAAACGCTGCCAAACCCATAGAGCCAGATGCCTCTTACAATGAGGACACCTGACTACTGTGACGCGCTCTTACTTTAGGCTATGACCTCATCTCCCAACACCGAAACGCTGCCACCAATATCGGGCGATCGCGAACCTGATGATCATCTTGATGAGGCACCGGGCGATGTTGAGATGTCGATTTTTGATCATCTCGAAGAGTTGCGGATGCGAATTTTTTATTCGCTGATTGCGGTCATTATCGGGGTCATCGGCTGTTTTGTGTTCGTTGAACGAATTGTGCAGCTGTTAGAGGTGCCTGCCAAGGGCGCGAAGTTTTTGCAGCTGTCACCGGGGGAATATTTCTTCGTCTCGCTCAAGGTGGCGGGCTACTGCGGCATCTTGGTGGCGAGCCCCTTCATCCTCTACCAAGTCATTATGTTTGTGCTGCCGGGGCTGACTCGCCGCGAACGCCGTGTCATCGGCCCGGTGGTGTTAGGCTCCAGCGGCTTGTTTTTTGTCGGTCTCTTTTTCGCCTACATCGCACTCATTCCCGCCGCCCTGAACTTTTTTATCAGCTACGGCGAAAATGTGGTTGAGCAGTTATGGTCGATCGATCGCTACTTTGAATTTGTGCTGCTACTGTTATTCAGCACCGGGCTGGCGTTTCAGGTGCCCGTGGTGCAGTTTTTGCTGGCCCTGCTCGGCATTGTCAACTCCGAGGCCATGTTGAAAGGGTGGCGCTATATCTTTTTGGGAGCGGCTATTTTGGGCGCAGTGCTGACACCGTCAACGGATCCGGTGACTCAAAGCCTTTTGGGCGGTGCGGTGCTGTCGCTCTATTTTGGCGGCATCGGCCTCGTACGACTATCGGGGCGCTAGTCAGGATTTAACAATACCAAATCCCGACGCTGGCAGGGGATTCGAGCCAGTCCTCAAACAGGTTTGACGGCTATGCCCTGATAAAAATAGCCGCCGACTTTGGGCAAGCCTTTCGCATAATACGTTTTGAGGTTTTCAATCGGCAGATAAGTTTCCACCAGTGGGGCGATCGCTCGATTGAGATGACAACCATCAGCGATGCGTTTTTGTAAGGGGGTCAGGCGATGTTGCCAGGGCTGTAGCCTGGGGTCCTCGCTCAAGCCGTGCTCGATAAAGGTGAATTTGCCACCGGGCTTGAGGACGCGGCGAATTTCCTGCAGGGCCTGGTCGAGGTTGGCAATACTACACAACGTCCAAGTGCTGACCACCCAATCAAAGGTCTCGTCCGCGAAGACGAGCGACTCCCCTTGTAGCGGTTTACTCGTGATCGGCAAGTTTGAGGCGTCGATGCGGGGTTGGGCGATCGCGGCCATGCCAGGGTTGGGATCGATCACCGTGAGGGATGACACCGTTTCGGGATAGTGGGCCAGGTTTAAGCCCGTGCCAAAACCAATCTCCAACACTTGGCCCGTGACATCCACCAAGGCCTCTCGCCGATAAGTTGAGAGCGGCTCTCCCGCCATGCTCCATTCCAGTAAACGCGGAAATACCCAGCGCCCATACCACCCCATAGCGGCTCTCCCTTCGTAAGACTTAGCCTTCAGACTATAGCGCTGACCAGCAAGCGAGCTGCCCGTCTCAAGACGACCTACCTGAGTTCAAGACTTTTGTAGCCATGAGATCGTCGCTAGCTCTCATCCCGATTCTCTTCAACTAGACGACAAATTTAGCCCCCCGCTCCCGCTTGCTCCCCCGGCTCCCTCGCTCCCCTTTCTCAGTCACTCCTGCAGTTCAAAACCCATAAACGACAGCAGTTCCGACCCATGAGCCGAAACACTGCCCTGACTGGCTGCCGAAAATCTGATAGCTTTGTAGTTTCCAAACGGCAGGCAGACAAGCGCATGACAGGGTTAAAGGGTCGAGATTTTCTCAGCATCACCGATATTACCGCCGCAGAACTCGAGTATCTGCTGACGTTGGCCACCCAGCTCAAGACCGGTGAGTTGACGGCAGACTGCTCTGGCAAGGTATTGGGCCTGCTGTTTCGCAAATCTTCCACCCGGACGCGCGTCAGCTTTTCATCCGCGATGTGGCGGCTGGGGGGCCAGGTGTTGGATCTGAATGTGAGCTTGACTCAGGTCAGCCGGGGCGAACCGATTAAAGACACCGCGCGAGTGCTCGACGGCTATTTGGATATTCTGGCTGTGCGCACCTACGACCCAGCAGAACTGCAGGAGTTTGCTGACTATGCCCAGATGCCCATCATCAACGCCCTGACCGATTTAGAACATCCCTGTCAAATCCTGGCGGACTTTTTGACGATGCAGGAAGCCTTTGATGCCCCCTTGACTGACTTGACGCTGACCTATTTAGGTGATGGCAATAATGTCGCCCATTCTTTAATGTTGGGCTGTGCGTTAGCGGGCATCAACGTGCGGGTGGCGACTCCGGCGGGCTATGAACCGGCGGCCGCCATTGTCGAGCAGGCGCAAACCCTAGCAGGCGATCGCTGCACTGTCACGCTGACCGACGACCCCAAAGCGGCGGCAGCGGGTGCCCATGTGCTCTACACCGACGTGTGGGCCAGCATGGGCCAAGAAGATCTGGCGGAAAAACGGATTCCCATCTTTGAGCCCTACCAGCTGAACGATGCCCTGCTGGCGGTGGCTGACCCAACCGCGATCGTGCTGCATTGCTTGCCTGCCCATCGTGGCGAAGAAATCACCGAGGCGGCGATCGAAGGCCCCCAATCTCGCGTTTGGCAAGAGGCCGAAAATCGCATGCATGCTCAGAAAGCCTTGCTGGTCGCCCTCCTTGGTGCAGGCTGAAGCGGAATTGAAGCACTAAGGAGATTTTATACCGGCACTGTAAGGGCGGGTTTAGCGAGTAACCTTCATCATCGTCGCTGCCAGGAATCAACAAAACCCGCCCCTACGGGTATCGTCTTTGCTAGAAATCTCCTAAGCACTCCGTGGTGGGATAACCTCCCAGCATAAATAACCTTTCTGTAGGGATTTGGCAGTACCAAATCCCTACAATCGATACGCTATTTTGAGCAACTTCCTAAAGATGCAACCCCCAACCCGGTATCGAATCAAAATTCGATGCCAGGCTGGGCTTTGACCCCCTGCTCGCGAAAGGGATGCTTGATAAGCTTCATTTCGGTCACCAGATCGGCCTGCTCAATCAGGGCCGGAGGGGCACCGCGCCCGGTCAAAATAACGTGGGCATCGGGAGATTTTTCCGCCAGTCCCGCCAGGATCTGATCGACGGTCAAAAAGCCATGCTTCAGGGCGATGTTGACCTCGTCAAGCAAAATCGTGCGGTAGCCCGGGTTGCGCAGATAGGTGAGGGCCATGTCCCAAGCGGCGGTGGCTTTGGCAATGTCGCGATCGCGGTCTTGGGTTTCCCAGGTAAAGCCTTCGCCTAGGGCATGAAAGTCGAGCTGGTCAGCCCATTTGTCAAACACGGCCTTTTCCGCCGGTTCCCAAGCGCCTTTAATGAACTGGATGATGGCAACCCGGTAGCCGTGGCCGAGCGATCGCAGCACCATGCCCAGGGCAGCGGTGGTTTTACCTTTGCCGTTGCCCGTGTGAACGATGATCAGCCCTTTTTCGGCGGTGCGCTCGGCCAAGCGTTGCTGCTGCACCTCTTTGCGGCGAGCCATCTTGCGTTTGTATTGGTCGGCACTGAGGCCGGACTCAGTGGACTCCGCCGTCAGGGATGCGGCGACCGCATCGAGTTCGGTCGAAGAACTGGGGGGAATAGAGGTCATAGAAAACTGCGATCGCAAGGGCTTTCCTATGCTACCGTGTCGGCTTCTGACTCTCGCTAATCGATGACCCTTAAGGCTAAATCAGCCTGAACATCGCCGCTTGATGCCGATTCCCCCTGGGATTAGCTCAGGCCACAGAGGCCATGATTTTGAGGGCTGAGGTGAAACCGCACGTTGCAAAATTGGTAACCTGTGTAACCGATTCCACCGTTCGACCTATAATCCATAGCTGCACTACAGGTGTAAATGACACCTAAGAGGATTTTTAGAGATGAAACTAACGCTAAAAGTGACATCCACCCTGCTCGGTTTGCTGGGGCTGGCCCTGGTGGGCTGCACCGGCGGCGGCGAAGAGCCTGAAGCCGAGGGCACGTTGGCCACCTACACCTGCCCCGGTGGGGAGACCATTGAAGCGATCTTTATGATGGAGGAAGGCCGTGAAGTGGCGGTCTCCTTGCCAGATCAAGACACTCTGACACTCCCCAGCGTGGAAGCGGCCTCTGGCGCTAAATACAGCGATGGCACCACCACGTTTTGGGAGCAAGGCGGTGAAGCCATGGTCGAGGTCGATGGCGAAATCGTGCTGCAAGGCTGCGTGGCCGAATAAACGGCATACCTGCAGGCGTTCACTGGCTTCCGCATCGCCTGCAGGCGTCAGCTCTCGCTGTTCGCGGCGACGAATTTGATCGTGGAAGCGGACTCGGAGCGATCCGCTCCTTACCTTCGCCGAGGTCTGTCCTTAAGCTCACGTCGGTTTCTACTAAAGCTCCACGACAACAGTCATAATAACTCTCACTAATTGGACTGCCGATGCCATCTTGGAAATGCAGGGAACCCGAGGGGCAGAGGAGCCAGATCGGTCGCCTGGTTTCACAGCATCGTTATAAAACGACCCTTCTCGTTTCTCTGTTCCCTGGTCTCCCGCTCCTCAACTGACTGAGAGGACAGGCGTTGTCTGGTCATTAGGAAGCGCGTCAACTCAGCCATAGCCAGCCTTGCACAGAGACCTAACCTTGTAGGGGTTTGACAATGCCGCTCTGATATCGCTGCCTCGGTGCGCTCTTGTTCGATGGCCATCCTGGCCGTCCTGAACGCCCCGCAACCCTTGAAAAAGCGGGTGATGGAGGCAGGCTGGAAGCCTACCCGACCGGTTGTCTACAGGACTTGAGCCGACCGGAAAGGGCGATCGCGGCCACCATCATGGAAGCCGAAAGCTAAGTAATATGAGATTCCTGGAAACCCCTACAGGATTAGCACAGAGACGAGGGCATGGGTGGCAAGATAGAGTGAACGAGCGAGGAAGGAGCTGGACGTCATGCTAGGAGCGATCGCGGGCGATATGATTGGCTCGGTGTATGAGTTCAACAATCGCCGCACTAAGGATTTTCCTTTATTTATCGACGACACCACGTTTACCGATGACACGATTTTGTCGGTGGCGGTGGCCGACGTGTGGATGACGGGGGGCGACTATGCCAAGACCTTCAAAAAGTACTACTGGCGGTATCCCAAGCCGAGTGGTAGCTATGGCGCGCGGTTTCACCAGTGGGCATCGTCACCCAGTCTGACGCCGTATAACAGTTGGGGCAACGGCTCGGCGATGCGCGTCAGTCCGGTGGGGTTTGCGGGCAAAACCTTAGAGGCCGTATTGCAAGAAGCGGAAAAAACCGCCGTCGTGACCCACAACCATCCTGAGGGTATCAAGGGCGCGCAGGCGACTGCCGCTGCGATCTTTCTGGCTCGTCATCAGCATTCCAAAGCGGACATTCGCGCTTACATTAGCGAGACGTTTGGCTATGACCTCAACCGCACGGTCGATGAAATTCGGCCTCGCTACTCTTTCAACGAATCTTGTCAGGCGACGGTGCCCGAGGCGATCATCGCCTTTCTCGATTCCCATGATTTTGAAGATGCCATTCGCAATGCGGTGTCGTTGGGGGGCGACTCGGATACGCTGACCTGCATTACCGGCGGCATTGCCGAAGCCTTTTATGGCGGGGTGCCCGACGACATTGCTGAGCAGGTTTGGGCACGCTTAGATCCGCCGCTGAAGACAGTGGCTAGCGAATTTCGCGATCGCTACTGCTAGCGACAATCTCCTCCTCTCTGGCCCGCCACCCTCTACCCACCAGTCCCCTCTCTGCCTCTACTTCCCACTCTCTACTCTCCACTCCTCCATGACCACCCAAATCCGCACCTCCGTCCCTGATTTTTTTGATCGCCAAAAAGTTGACCAAGTCTACCGTGTGCCTTACCAATCGCGTGCGGCTGAGGCCCGCACTTGGGCAGAACAGCAGGGGATTGTGGCCGCCAGCCATGATCGCTTTCGCATTTGCCTGCTGCTGATCGATGTGCAAAATACGTTTTGCCTGCCTGAGTTTGAGCTGTTTGTCGGGGGGCGTACAGGGCTCGGGGCGGTGGAAGACAATCAGCGCCTAAGCCAGTTCATTTACGAAAATCTGGGCAGCCTCACCGTGATCGCGCCTACGCTCGACACCCACACCGCCGCCCAGATCTTTCACCCCTTGTTTTGGGTCGATGCCGACGGCCACCCCCCCGCCCCCATGACCATGATTAACCATGACGCAGTCGTGGCGGGACAGTGGCGTGTTAATCCCGAAATGGCTCCCTACATGGCGGCATCTGACCTGCAGAAATTTGCGCTGCACTACACCCAGCGGCTCACCGCCGACGGCAAGTATCCCCTCACCATTTGGCCCTACCATTCGATGCTGGGGGGCATTGGCCATGCCCTGGCTTCCACCATTGAAGAAGCCTGCTTTTTTCACTCCATTGCCCGCCACAGCCCGACTCGCTATGAGATCAAAGGTGGCAATCCCCTGACGGAGAACTATTCGGTGCTGAGTCCAGAAGTGCTGGAGGATGAAACCGGGAGCGCGATCGCGGCTAAAAATACGGCCTTCACCGATGAACTGTTGACCTATGATGCGATCGTGGTGGCGGGACAGGCCAAAAGCCATTGTGTCGCCTGGTCAGTGGATGATCTGCTGTCAGAAATCACCCAGCGTGATCCGGCTCTAGCGCAGAAGGTTTATCTGCTCGAAGATTGCACGTCTCCGGTCGTCGTTCCCGACGTGGTGGACTTTACTGACGCGGCTGATGCCGCCTACCAGCGCTTTGCTGAGGCCGGGATGCATCGGGTCACCACGCAAACGCCCCTAGCCGACTGGCCAGGAATTCAGCTTTAACGCTGGAGGATAAGTCCTGTGGAATGAGTTCTGTGGAATGAGTCTTCTAGGACTGACGGGCCTCGGATAGACGGCGATTGCGTTCGAGGGTGAGCTGCACGTCTATTAATTCTGCGAGCTGCCGAGTCAAATCTTCCGCCTGTTTTTTGGCCGTGACTTTGCGATGGAGGGCGGCCCGAGCCAAGTCTTCGCGATCGCGCTGCAGGGCGACTTCTGCGACCCGCTGCCAGCTATCCATCTCCTGACGGGCCTGGTCGTACTGCGTTTTGAGCGTCTGATGGGCCGCTGCAATATTCGACAACGCCTGATGAAAGAGCCCGATCGCCTCATCTGGGGTGCGATCGCGAGCAGTGCCTTCAATCAAGTTGCGCAAAGCAGGCTGGTTGTAGCGATCGATCTGAAGTCCAAACCCCGCGAGCTGCTCACAGTCGCTGCGACCCGTTTTGCACCAGTTGGCAAAGTGCTCGCAGTTATTGGTTAGCAGGTCATATTGCTGCTCTCCGAGGCGGCTTGCTGCCCGCTGCACCACGACATGGGGCAAATACGCCAGCGAGCGGGATTTCACAAAAATGCGGCTGCCGCGGGCAAACAAATCACGGGGAGTGCGGGTGATGGTGGGCACTTCTCCCCCTTTGTAGTAGTGGATGATTTCATCATCGCCGCAGTCGATGCCGTGATGTTCATAAACACCCGGCACGCTTGCTACCTCTCGCATGGCATACACTTGGTCACCTAGCGCCATCACCTTGCTCTCCGGTTGATTTCGTTCGTGTTCTGCAACCTGCTGATCTCTTCTTGTGACAATTCTCTGTGATCAAACTCCCAATGCCATCTTGGCAAGGCAGGGGAGTGAAGGGACAGATTTGTCGTCTGGTTTCAGAGAACCGATATAGACCCCATCCAGATTCAGAAATGGAGTTTTCATGCCCGACTGAACCTCACCGCCTGCGGCACCTCTACTTATCAAGGAAAAGTTTAAGAACTATGGTTTTCATGAGGGTCTAGGTTTAAATCAAAAGCGTGGGGCTTGCTCAACGTGAACATCAACCAGATTGACTTAAAAGCTCTACCCGCAGACCAGACGCGTGACTTGGCTGCCCTCTCATAGAATCCTCGCCAAGAGAGCGCTTCCCGATGAAGGTCACTCTATTGCCTGTTTGCGATCAAACACGATGATTAAGTAAGCACTGCTCTCATCAGCCCCATTCTCTAGCTTTCGTCGAAATTGCTGGAGTGAATATCCGTTTTATCTTCAGGCCCCACGGATTGGGAAATCGCTTTGGCCCGAGTCACCACGCCATCTCTGAGTTTCCGTAACGCTCTGACGGAATCAGTGCCTTCTTGCTCGATATTGATTTGAATATTCGGGCCAGACCGGGCTAACCGAATGACAATGCCATCCTCTGCTGGAGCCTGAGCGACGCGCTTACCTTCGAGATAGGTACCATTAGTCCCCAAGTTGACGATTTCCCAACCATCATCAGTCTGACGCAGTTCTACATGGTGGCGTGAAACGACCGCGCTGTACAAAACAACGTGATATTCGGTAGCGCGCCCAATCCTGATGACGGGGTCTTCTTAAAAGGTCCAGTTTTGAACCGGCTCTTTGTTCAGAGGATGTAGTAGCGATAGGGTAATCACATCACTCGATTCGTAGGAGGTCGCGGAGGTTTAGGAAAGCATGAAAACTAGCTTAAGGGTAAACCACTTAGCCAGATTGGAAAATAAAGGTAACCTTATCACCCTTACCGAGGGCTATTCTATCCCCCGCTCTGAGGCGGTGTCGATTGCCGGGCGGTAAGGGCATGGCGTTGACATAGGTGCCGTTAGAGCTGCCGACATCCTCTAAGTAGTAAATGTCACCTTCAACGCGGATGTTGGCATGTACCCGCGACACAATTTCAGAATTGGGAAACCCGGCAACATCAATGTTTGGGGGAATGCGATCGTTGGGTTTGCCGATGTGCAAAATGCTGAGTTGGGGCGGCAATTCGACGGGGGTATTGGTTTGCACATGAAAGAGCTGGGCCTGGTTGATTTGCAGCTGGGTTGAGCTGCTGCTCGTCGTCACTGGCGTGGCTGTCGGCGGGAGAGATGAGGGCGTTTCACTAGACGGTGCTGGCGGGGAGGGCGTTTCGCTGAGTGGGGCGGGAATCCCCTCCGGCGAGGGGGCAGCTTCAGGTGGCTCGGCGATCGCCGCTTCGGCAACCAGATTTTCCCCCGCGCCCACATCCTCCGTCACGATCAGCGGGTCTAGAGGCAGCAGGTCAGGAATCTCCACCTCAATTTCACTGGGTACGGTGAGTTCCAGATCGGGAACGGTTGACGACGATGAAGAGAGCGCCGAATTTCTCAGGTCAAAACCACATTGGCCGCAAAAGCTAGCGTCAGACTGCACTGAGGCACCACAACTTGGACAGGTTGCTAACGTCGGTAAGGGCGTATAACAAGCTTCACACTGCACTGCACCATCAGGATTTTGATGATTACAGTTGGGGCAAACGATCATGACAATACCTTTCTCTTGCGACTGTCATCAACAGAGCCTGCTATCGGTGTGCACTGAGCGCTATGGCCGGATTCCAGCACATCCCTAGCAATGCTTATAAATTGTAGAAGAAAACGCATTTTCCGCCGTGTTTTCTCAAAACTATTGCCCTTTATACCACTGGACAAGGATGTATCAGGGCGAACCCGTAATCGTTCACCCAAAAAGGACAGCGATCTCGTCCTGGCCAATCCCCCCTTTTCACAGCGAGACTCAACACTTCACGATGTCTCCGTTGCCCGGCGTCAAAATCGCTACTGCTGCTCGACGTTTCAGGCCGTATTCGAACAGTTGCGCGGGAGACCCCAGACTGCTCATCGGCAGAGGCGTTAGAGCGCTGACATTAAGAGATGAGGTGAGGTGGCGGTGAAGGCTTGACTGGGTCGATCTGGAATCTGCGATCGCACCTCGCCCGAGACATCAATTCATCCAACGGTAGTGAGCTGAACCACCGTCCACCTAGAACTCAAATCCACCAGCGCTGGAAAAACGACTCAGATCATCGGATTCGTCAAGGTTTGTGAGTGGCGATGAGGGGTGAGTTACCACACCGAAAAAATGCCGTTAGTTGCTAGATGGACTGAATATTCACTTTTTTCTAACCATTCATAGCTTCGCTGAGGCGATCGCATTCCCTCCGCCATTAACGCCAAAACAGTTCATTTGAACTGTTTTGGCGTTAAGAGTAATCCTTGATACCGTTTCTCTGCAATGTCCAAATAAAGTTTGTTTCTGGAATCAAAGACGCTTTCCCTAAAGGGTTTCAGCTTCTTTTTTAAAGCTGACAGGCCAGAAGAATGAGCAGGCTTAACAAAAGTTCAAGAATTCGGATTGGGAATTTCCCGGCTTCCACAGCTTGTCCACAATTTCTCGGGTAGTTTCCACAGGTTTTCCACAGATGAGGACGGTTTTTGAGGCCTTTGCCCTGAGCCTGTGGATTATCGCCTTTCGCTACCTCACAGTGAAGTCGCCGAGCACAAATCTGGGGATCGCTTGATGACAACCGATGAAAGCCTGATTGCCTCGTTCTTCAGCCCCGCGTGAGGCCGTCTACCGTTTTTGTTAAGCATTGACAGCTCTGAGGGGAGGTAGGCAGAATGATGCGACCGGAAGACGTTGTGCCTGTGCAGGCAGTGAGCTGAACTCCCTTGTGTGTAAGGTTGGGAGAGTTTGCTGATTGCATTGAGGGACTGCTTTTGGCTGTTTGCCTATGCCTATGGTGTCAAAGGAGGAATGGATGGGCGGCCCTATGGTTAGCTTGTTAGTGGAAGTTCCAGAGGAACTTCATGAATCGCTTCAGTGTTATCTCGATTCTCATCCGGCTTGGAATCAGCAACGGGCTTTTTGTGCCGCGTTGTCTCTTTTCCTGATGCAGAATGGCGGCGGCGATCGCCGGGTTAATCGCATCTACCTGGATACGCTGTTCGATTTTGCTGCTTAAGTAGCGCCGATCATGCGGGAGGGCTCAGCTCAGCTGGGACTCCCGCTGTTTGTTTTTTAGGGTCTGTTGTTTGAGATTGAGTTTTTTGTGGGATGTCTGTAAGACCTGTTTAGGGTTGATGAATTGGGGTAATACCAGTTCTCAGTGATCGGACTTCCACTGCAATCTTGGCAACGCAGGGGAGCCGAGGGGCAGGGGAGCCAGATCTGTAGCTTTGTTTTAGAGAATTGGTATAAGTCGGGCTGGTGGGTGAGCCCTGCCACGGCTGAAATAGCGGCTATAGCAGAAGTCGGAATGCAGAGGGACGTCGGAATTGAAAAACCTGTCAGTTGCTGATGTCAGCTATCTGAGGTAACCGGATCAAACTGCAGCTCGCTGCATTTGTAAATAACGGTTGCCGCTCTCACCGTTGCTGAGACGGGTTTGATAGGGTGGGCGAGCACTAGAAAATTTGATGCCAACTGAACAGCTCACGCGGGCCCAGGCCATCTACAGAGCCGGTTAGCCCATGCGCTTGATGCTTGTTTGAGGCTCCACCCTTAACTATGACCACTTCTTCTACTCGTCAGACTCATCGCCAGATTCTTTGGGTGCAAGTGGGGGGATTAGCCCTCGTGCAGGGGGCGATCGCCCTGATGTGGGTGATCTACAACCTTTATCTAGTCGAGCTCCTGGCCCTAGTGGGGGTTTCTCGAGGGCTGGCGACGGCGCTACTCATCGTCGAAAATCTGCTGGCGATGGTGATGGAACCGCTGATGGGTAGCCTCAGCGATCGCCTGCAACAGCAATTGGGGACGCGCTTTCCCCTGGTGAGTTTAGGGGTGATTTTGTCCGCCGGTATCTTCATCGGCTTGCCCGCGCTCGCTTTGGGGGGATTGGGCCAAGCGATGCGTTGGTTGTTGCCGCTCATGCTGGTGGCTTGGGCCTTGGCCATGACGGTGTTTCGCAGTCCGGCGATGTCGCTGTTGGGCCGCTATGCCTTTGGCACACAGCTGCCCCAAGCAGCCAGCATCTTGACGCTAGTGGGTGGCGTCGCCGGAGCCATGGGGCCGTTAGCCAGCAGCAAACTTTTGAGTTGGGGACCAATCGTCGTCTTTAGTTTAGGATCTGGAGTCTTGATTCTGGCCACGCTGGTGTTGCGCTGGGCAGCAGCTCAGCCCCGCGCGGCCACACTGGAAACTGAGGCGAGTGCGGAGCCCACGCCAGACTCAGCGTTGGTGTGGTCAGCCTTGCCGCCCATATTTGGTGCTGGAGTGGGAGTTGCCCTAGGGTTTCGCTCGCTGATGATGCTATTTTCCCGAGTCCTCGACAGTCGAGTGGTTGATGGCAGCCCGGCACTCGTGTTGGGGACGGTTTTTGTGGCGTTAGCGGTGACGGCGATTCCGGCGGGGGCGTTGGCCGTGCGGCTCGGCAATCGACGCGCCATGATTTTGGGGCTAGCGGGGCTGGCTTTTGTTTGCGTAGCGATTGGGGTCGTCAGCAGCAATGGCACCGCGATCGCCCTGGCGATTTTGTTCGGGGCGGCATTCAGTCTGGTGTCTAACGGCACGATTCCATTTGCGCTGTCGATGGTACCGGCCCCCAAAGCGGGACTGGGCACCGGCATGTTTTTTAGTGGGGGCGCGGCGGCCTCATCGCTCTTTGGCACTGTGGTGGCATCACTACAATCGATGCCGTTGGGAATTTCAACCGCTGTTGGCGTCACGGCTTTGCTGTTGGCAGGAGGCTGTATTGCTGCCGCGCCGCGCCGCGCCGCCTCAGTCGTGCCCTGAAGCCGTTCACCGACAGGTGGCGCATGACTTCGTCAGGTAAAAATCGATCGCAACAAGTCCATAAATCTAGCTCCCCGGCTCCTTGACTCCCCAGCATTGCCCAGATTGCTTCGGGAGACTGAACCCCGAGATTGGGTTAACCTTTAGCCATTTGCCGCTTTTTGCGCTGCACCATCAGAGTGATCCAGCGTTGCCACGCAGCTAAAGACGCGGCATCGGGGTCAGTTTGCTGCCAGGCGGCTCGCTGCGTCAGGCGATCGCACCAGGCCGCGAGCGCAGGATAGGTTTGCAGGTTCACACCCAATCGTGTCATCAAGGGCAGAGCCGCACCCACCGTTATATCCGCCAGCGACAAGCGATCGCCGCCAAAGTAATGGCCCGTACCCAGTTGTGCCGTCAAAAAAGTCAGCACGGTTTCGAGCTGGGGGGGAATCGTTGGGTCGGCCTTGGATTGGGCCGAGTTAGCGTTGGAGAACACCAGCCCTGGCAACTGGGGCATCAATTCGTTGGCAATCACGAGCTGCACCATCTTCATCCGGGCGATCGCGACTGGGGTTGTGGGAGATAGCGCTGGAGTTGGAAATTTGACTTCCAAGTAGTCCAAAATTGCGAACGATTCTAAGAGCTGCAGGTCGCCATCGACCACTACAGGCACATGGTGAAAGGGATTGAGCGCCAGATACTCGGGCTGGAGGTTTTCGCGATTTTTCAGCTCCACTAGCACGGGCTCAAAGGCGATCGCTTTTTCTAACAGCGCGAGCCAGACCCGGCGAGCGATGGGCGAGAGGGGATGGTAGTAAAACTTCAGCATCTGAACTCCAAAGACAATAGAGGGTAACCAGGAGACCGATCGGTCTTTTTTGAGGCAAATAAAAAACGCTGGAAAGTTAGAAGGATCGGGAGATCGCCGGGGCGAGGCATTTTGATATAAATCGATTGCTCTAAGGATCACTGTGACTGCCAAAATGCCTTGCCCGCACTAGCGGGAGCGGAGACTATCTATATAGATGTTGAGATGCGTTTTGGCCCGGTCTAAATGAGTGCGATCGCCATACAGTTTGGCGAGCATCAGTGCCCCTTCCAACGTGGCGATCACGATCGTGGCGACGGCGTCCGCATCGGTTGATGGAGCCAATTCCCCCGCCTCGATGCCTCTTTGGGTAATCCGTCTGATCAAATATCGCCAATCATTCATCGCCTGTTGGGCACGCACCTTCAGAGCCGGATGGGCATCATCGCTGTCGATCGCCGTATTCATGAGCGGACAGCCGCCCCAGGCCGAGATTGCCTCAAAACTGTCGGCAAACGCCGCCACGATCGCCTGTAGCTTTTCGCTGCTGCCCTGCTTGCCCTTCAGCGCCCTGACATGACGGCGGCTCGCGAGCTGAATGCCGTAGTCAAACGCCGCGATCGCCAACTCATCCTTACTAACAAAGTGGTTGTAAATACCTCCTTTCTTTAGGCCGGTGGCGACCATCAGCTCCGCCATCGAAGCGCCTGCATAGCCGCGCTGATTGAACAGCTGAGCCGCTTTTTCGATGATGTGCCCGCGAGTTTGGGCTGCCTTAGACATAAAACAGACCGATCGGTTTCTCCTGTTGTTCACCACTGTAGCCGAAAAGGCGAAGGGGAAAACTCCGCATTCAAAATTCCGAACTCCGCATTCCATCGGGCGACTCCCCAAACAGCCGCTGTGCGCCTAGTTTCCTTCCTGCAGGGGACTCCGATCGCTCAATTCCGGATTCCGAATTCTGAACTCCGAATTCAAGGCTTCGTGTTCATCTAAATAAAGCGGATCGAGTCCCTGTCTTGCATAGTGCCATCGCAATCTGAGCCCCAGCGTAATTTGCTTCATCACCCAGTACAGCCCTGCCACAATAATGAAGGTGACGACAACGACGGCGAGTGGTCGTTTTGAAGTCAGCGTATTGAGGGTGATGGCTAGTACGCTGGTGGGGTCAATCAAGATATCCCAGCTGTTGAGGCGAATAAAGCGTCCGAGATAAATACCAAACGCGCAAAGGGCATGCAAAGTGAGTTCTACCGGCACAATTAACTGGCTGATTCCTCGCGCCTTTAAGAAATAGTTCACGTTCAACAATGCGATGACGTAAGCCTCAAACCCCAGCAGAATCGCACAGAGATGGAGGGGAATAAATACGAGGGCAATGATCCAGATCGGCGTTTCGCCGTAGCTGGTGCCGCGAATCAGGTGAATGATATCGGTTAAAACGTAAGGCGCATTGGGCAAAAAGGCCATGAACACCGCGAGGCCCGCCCACCACCGCCCCAGTTTTGAGGTGTCGGCTCGCCGCGATAGCCATAGGCTCACTGCCAGTGCGATCGCGACCACGAGCGCCAACCCTGCTAACTGCAGCATCACCTCGGTATTGCCAGACTGCAGGCTCCGCCAGCTACTGGCTAGGGACTTGCTAACTCTTGGCAACCGCGATCGCAGGCTGATGACGCCAATCAGCGTCGTGATAAAACAAGCCGGGACAAACCATTGAGACGATACGTCGCGTCGCCGAAACAGTTTGAAACTTAACAGCAAAGGCACACAGGCCAAAAACAGATTCCACAGAATCCAACCGCTGTAAACGTTGTTGAGGCTATGCAAAAGGTCGAGCAGGAGCGATCGCATGGCAGCAAACTAGATAAAAATGTCGTCTCCATCACTTTAGTCGCTGCATTTTGCAATTGGGCGATCGCCCCACATTTTCCGACCATTCTGTACGGGCAAGGCATTTGGGTATTAATTCACTGATCACAAAGCAACTTGATTGCCAAAATGCCTTGCCCTTCCGGCCTTTGGATCGTTACATTCTTTCAGGATTTACCTGTTCTCAAAATAAAAAGCCCCGCATTCCTCAAACACCTTTTATGCTCAAAACGAACATACAAAGGTGGTGGCATGGGCAAGAAACGCAGGCGTGGCAAAACTCGGCTGGGTCAACCGATCCGCAACCCGGTGCAGGGAAAATTACCCTTTATGAGCGGAGAGACGGGCGAGACTGACGAAGCGGAAATCAGCCTACTGGACTACAACTATGATGCACCAGGCAGCATTCCTGGAACACTCAATATTCCTGAAGATGCTGAACCCACCGAGCTAGCCTTCATTAGTTTCGATGCTGATAAAGCTGTGCGTAAAAAGCTGCAGTCACCCGAGGAATGTTTGCCTTATCTAGAACAAAACATTGTGGCCTGGCTGGATGTTAGGGGCTTGGGCACTGAGGCGATTTTGCAGCAGGTGGGCAGCACCTTTAGCCTGCATCCTCTGGTGTTAGAGGACGTGGTGAATGTGCCCCAGCGGCCCAAGCTGGAATTTTATGAAGATCATCTCCTAATGATTGTGCATATGGTGCGCCCGCCGAAAAAGGGACATGGTTTCAGTCCTGAGCAGGTGGGGTTCATCATTCGCAATAATGTGCTGCTGACGATGCAAGAAGAAAGTCTATGGGACTGCTTTGATCCCGTACGCGATCGCATTCAGCGCAATTTGGGGTTTGTACGCCAGCGGGGGGCGGGGTATTTGGCCTACACCCTGTTAGACAACATTGTGGATGGCTATTTTCCGGTGTTAGAGCAGTACGGCGAATACATTGAAGAACTGGAAGAAGAAGTCGTGATGCGTCCCAGTCGCAAAACGCTGGAAAAGATTCACGATTTGCGCCGCGAACTGCTGATGCTACGCCGCTACATTTGGCCCCAGCGCACGGTGATTAATACCTTGATTCGCGATGGCAGTGACTATTTAACGCAGGAAAATCGCATCTACTTACAAGATGTCTACGACCACATCATTCAGATCTTGGACATTTTAGAGACCTACCGAGAGGTGTCGTCGAGCCTGATGGATGTGTATCTGTCGTCGGTTAGCAACCGGATGAACGATGTGATGAAGTTACTCACAGTGATCTCCACTATCTTTATTCCCCTGACGTTTATTGCCGGGGTGTATGGCATGAATTTTGACCACAGTGCATCCCCCTTCAACATGCCAGAACTCGACTGGTATTGGGGGTATCCGCTCTGTTTGGGCGTGATGGCGGCCATCTCAATCATTCTGGTGGTCTTTTTTTGGCGACAGGGTTGGTTCGAAAACTTTGCGGCACCGCCGCCTTCCGAAAGTGATGCCTGAGCGATCGCCGGCTCTGCTCTCAACTGGCACCCTTCTTGGGACGCCGCTCTTGACTCCCTCGGCATCGCCAGTTGATCGAGTCGATTATCCGGTTTTCAAAGCTTGCTCCATCAGCTGCAGTGATACGATGGCGATGACTTTTGCCCCTTCTTCTTCCTATCCCTGCCAACCTCCATGGATCTCAAGCAGCTGATTCGCGAAATTCCCGACTTTCCTAAACCGGGAATTTCCTTTAAAGACATCACCACCTTATTGGGTAATCCAGCAGCCCTCAAACATACGATCGACTTGTTAGAGACGCAGTGTTTGGCGATGCGCCCTGACTATGTGGTCGGTATTGAGTCGAGAGGATTTATTTTTGGCATGCCTTTGGCCGATCGCCTGAACGTCGGCTTTGCGCCGGTGCGTAAACCTGGCAAATTGCCTGCTCCCACCCACTCAGCTGAGTATGAGCTGGAATATGGCTCTGATCAACTTGAACTGCACCGAGATGCCTTTGCGCCGGGCAGTCGCGTCGTGGTCGTGGATGACCTGATCGCGACGGGGGGCACGGCACTGGCAACTGCTGAGCTGATTCAAAAAACGGATGCGGTGCTGGCGGGCTTTGGCTTTGTGGTGGAGCTAGCCGATTTGAGTGGGCGCAAAAAGTTGCCCGAAGTTCCGATTATTAGCCTGGTGCAGTATTAACATATAGGGCACTATCCCCTTTTTGGTCGTATGACGCCGTCTCAACCTTCTCGCCCGCAGCGATCGCCCGTCGAAGTCTGGTACCTCGCGCAAAACTTTTTGCTGAGTGAAACCAGCCTTTATGTCTTTAAGCGAGTCTTGCAGGCGATTTTGACGTTGTTTTTGGCATCGATTTTTAGCTTTTTTGTCATTCAGCTGTCACCCGGCGATTTTTTGGATCTTTACCGCCAAAATCCGCAGGTGTCGCCCGAAACGATTCAACAGCTCGAAGAACAGTTTGGCCTCAATCGTCCGGTGTGGGAGCAATATTTTCGCTGGCTGTGGCAGGTGGTGAGCCGCTTCAACTTTGGCACCAGCTTTGCTTACCAACGACCGGTGGCCGAAGTGCTGTGGGAGCGGATTCCGAACACGCTGCTGCTGTCGCTGTCGTCTATTATCTTGACCTGGGCGATCGCAATTCCCCTGGGGATTGTCGGGGCCGTCAAGCAAAACCAGTTTATGGATCAGTTCTTGCGGGTGGTGAGCTACTTGGGACAGGGTGTGCCCACGCTCATCACCGGCCTGCTGCTGCTGTTTTTCGCCCAAATTACGGCCCCAATGTTTCCCATTGGCGGCATCACCAGCATCAATCACGAAGACCTCAACTGGTTTGGCAAAATGCTCGATGTGGCCTGGCACTTGGTGCTGCCGACGCTGGCCCTGAGCGTGACGAGCTATGCGGGCCTGCAGCGCATTATGCGCGGTCAGCTATTAGATGTGCTGCGGCAAGACTATATTCGCACGGCCCGCGCCAAAGGCCTGCCCGAAAATCGCGTCATTTACGTTCACGCGGTGCGCAATGCGGTGAATCCGATGATTACGCTGCTGGGGTTTGAGTTTGCCAACATTTTGGCGGGGGCCTTCATTACCGAGAACTACTTCAACTGGCCGGGACTGGGACGGCTGATTTTACAGGCGGTGCAGGCACAAGATCTGTATTTGGTGATGGCCAGCCTGATGATGGGGGCGGTGATTCTCATCGTGGGCAATTTGCTGGCAGACATTGCGCTGACGTTTGTCGATCCGCGCATTCGGCTATCTCAGATGAATTAACGGGGAGATTGCTACACCCGGTAATGAGTTTCGCTCCACCGCTCCGCTTTGCTGCAGCGATCGCCCTCGGTGACAATGCTGCGGACTGATTCTGCGATCGCGCCTATAGCACCGGTACTGGATAGCAAGAAACCCGGTTTCTCGTGTCAGGCAATGATGGAATGAGTCCCTTTTTGCCCCAGAAACCGGGTTTCTGTACCGACTTTCTAGATCATGAATTCGGCCAAGCGACAGCGGTCTTATCCCAATCCTTCGAAACAAGACAAATCTAGCCCCCTACCCCTTTGGCTCCCTGGTGTTGCCAAGATAGCCTTGGGAGTCCGATTGCTGAGAATGGGTATTAGCCGAACATCACTGCCCTTTTCTCGCTTTAGAAAACGTCCACCAGGCTAACGCTTCACCTGATTTTGCCTGATGAATCGTCGCTGCAAACACGTCGTGCTGGCAAGGGGCAAGACGAATGCCACAGAGACGATTGAGACGGTCGTACAGTTCATCGGCATTCTGCTGGGCCAGCTGTTCGACGCTCTCGATGCCTAAGATGCGAAAATCGTTGCGAGTCATCGGCCCGACGTTCATCAACGCGGATAGCTCGTCCTTGACTTTATAGGGACGACGAATTTCGTGTGGATGCTTGTGAGGTTGCTGTTCAGTCATTGGCCGATTGCGGATCAACGGGCGAGGCAATTTCTACCAAGCAGCCGTTCAGATCACGCACATAGCCGACGATCTGCCCCCAGGGCTTGGCTGTGGGCACTTTGACCGATACCGCGCCCGCCTCTTCGGCAATCTTAAATTTCGCCTCTGGCTGGTCTGTGACAAAAGCGATTTCAAACCCGGCGGGGAGTTCACCCAGAGCGTTGGGGCGGATGGCGATGTCATTGAACTCAGCCATCGGGTTCCCGGCGAACGCCAAAACGGTCGTGCCCGTTTCCATTTCGGCATAGAGCTGGCTTTCGTGGATGAACTTACGAGTGAGGCCAAAGGCGGCTTCGTAGAACTCCACTGTCGCGGTGACATCCTCAACATAGAGAATGGTATAGCCGAGCTGCATGGACGGTTACCTCTGTGGATTGGAGAGAGTGGGTGGTGATGCAGCCGATCGCTTGAGATCTCATCGCTCAAAGAATATTTCCAGAACAGTACTGTCTGCTGTCAGAGGTTGGTCGTGTCCAATTCTGACGAGCAGAAACGTGATTTCTGAGTTCGGTGCTTAAGCCGATCGCCGCTGCCAATTAACGTAGGGCAGATTGGAGGCCGTCGCTTGAATGGCCGTCGCTTGGGAGACGAGCTGACCGCAGGCATCCCACGTGCCACCGACAAACATTTGTCGAGGACCCGCCGCGATCGCTACCGGGGCGCTAAACTCGCCCATCGTGACAGTCAGATTGTTCAGATCCAGCGTAAGTGGTTGCTGGGGCTGGGCGGCAATCTGCGCCTGTAGGGTGGCCGCAACGTCAGAACTCACGGTGACGCAGGGCACGCCCATGGCCACGCAGTTACCAAAAAAGATTTCGGCAAAGCTTTCGCCAATCAGCGCTTTGATGCCCCAGCGGGCGATCGCCTGGGGAGCATGCTCGCGCGATGAGCCGCAGCCAAAGTTGCGGTTAACGACCAAAATCTCAGCGTCTTGATACTGCGGTTGGTCAAAGGCGTGGGTGCCCGTAAGCTGGGTGCGATCGTCGGCACCCACCTGCTCGCCCAAACCCTCAAAGGTGACACAGCGCAAAAACCGAGCAGGAATGATGCGATCGGTATCAATATCGTTGCCCTGTAGCGGCAAACCGGAACCGCTAACCGTGGTGACTGAAGTCATGGCAAATCCTGATGAAGCTCAGCAATCTCTGGGCTTTCATCATATCGTTCTGTGGCGGTGATCA
>JBHJJI010000171.1:0-8997 GCA_050042805.1 Leptolyngbyaceae cyanobacterium | reverse complement strand
CAATGATATGACTGCCTTTGGTGCCGCCAATTTTGCGATCGCGGCCAATCGGATCGGTCGCCCCGTCCCGCTGCCCCAGCCCCAGCACGCGGTCAACCCAAGGGCCTGAGGTATTGACGACCACGCCCTTGGCCGATAGCGTCGCCGTGAAGTCAGCGTCGGCAATTTGGTCATAGGCCGTCAGCTCGGTGAGGCGATCGCCCTCGCGCTTCAGTCCGGTGACGGTGGCGTAGTTCAGCACATCGGCACCGGCGGCCTGCGCGTCTAATAAAATTTCAAAGCACAGCCGCTCGGCGTGTTCTGCCTGGCCATCGTAGTACTGGGCTGCGCCCTTCGCATCGTCGTGATCGACTGAGCGAAACAGCTGCCGCAGCTTGGCTTTTGACAGCATCCGGTGGTTGGGCAACGTTTTGTCATAGCTGAGAATGTCGTAGAGCACCATGCCCGCTTGAATTTCCCAATAGCTACGGGTGCCGCTGCCATAGATGGGAATGGTCATCTGAATCGGGTGCACCAGATGGGGGGCCGTCCGCAGCAAAATCTCCCGTTCCCGCAACGACTCTCTGACCAAGTGGAATTCGAAATATTCCAAGTAGCGCAGGCCGCCATGCACCAGCCGAGTTGACCAGCTCGTCGTACCGCCCGCGAAGTCATTCTTTTCGATCAGCAGCACTGACAATCCCCTGAGGGCAGAGTCTCGTGCGGTTGCCGCTCCATTCACCCCGCCACCGATGACGACGACGTCATAGTCACGGCGTTGAATCGCTTGGAGATCTCTCATCTGAAAATCCTTTAAGTGCGGCAAATCGGCTGGTGGGAGAGCTTTCGGGAACACAGCGCGCTGCCGCTGTCGATGGCAGCGCTGGCATCAATGACGAGGGAGAAGCACAGCCAGTCCATTTCCATAAAACCCCTGCAGGCGTCAGAAATCACACCTGGGCGATCGTTCCTGAGTGGGCAGGTGAGGTTATGGGGCGATCGCGGCACGACGCTCTACCCCACTGTGGCTTTAAACTAGCGCAGGTTCCTCGGGTATCGCCGTAGCATTGGCTTCACGGAACATATGATTGGCCCATTCCGACACGTCGTATTGTTGAATCACCTGGTGCAGCTTTTGCATCCGCGCTTTCTGCTCTTCTGGGCTCATGGCCAACGCCTGGTCAATGCACTCATCCATATGCTTATCGGAGTAGGGATTGGTCAAAATAGCATCCGGCAGTTCTACCGCTGAGCCCGTGAACTCCGACAAGATCAACACGCCATCTCGTCCCTGGTGGGCCGCAATATATTCCTTCGCCACCAGATTGAGACCGTCCCGCAAAGGCGGAATCCAGGCAATATCGGCAGTACCATAAAACGCCATCAGTTCGTGATAGGGCACCGGTTCCGTAAACAGCAGAATGGGCGTCCAGTTGAGCCGCGAGAAACGGCCATTGATTTTGCCGACGAGCTGCTCAATTTGGCTTTGGGCAATTTTGTAAACTCGCATGCCCGCTGCTGCCTTGACGGCCGTCATCACCAGATTGACCTTGCCCTGCAGCTCGGGTTGTCGCTCTAGCAATCGCTCATAACACAGCAGCATTTCCCGTGCGCCTTTGACATAGTCCACCCGCCCCGCCGAGACGATGAGCTTGTTGTCGCCAATATCATCGCGGATTTTGCGCACGCTGGCTTGCACTTCCGGTGAATTGATCACGTCGGCAATGTATTGCGGGTTTGTGCCTACGGGAAAGGCATCGAGATGAATGGTGCGCCCCTGGTATGCCATTTTGGTGGTCATTTCGGGCTCTGCTAAGGCTTGGCCAAAGGGCGTAAAGGCCTCACGGACGGGGCCTTTTTCGACAATTTTGACTTCGCGTAAACTCCGGGCCACCGAAACAAAATTCTCCACGTAGCGAGGAATGTGAAAACCGCAGAGATTGCAGCACAGCAGGCTATCGACGATCGCCTTGCGCCAGTGCAAAATATTGAATACGTCGGCAGCGGGAAACGGCGTGTGGTGAAAGAAGGCGATTTTGACATTGGGCATTTTTTGCCGAATGTAATAGGGCGTCAACCACAGGTTGTAGTCGTGAATCCAGATCAGGGCATCCTCGGCGGCATCTTCACAAGCGGCATCGGCAAACAGCCGGTTGATCGCCTGAAAGTTTTCCCAATCAGAACTCTCGTAGGTGAAATGTTCGGGAAAGGAATGCAAAATCGGCCAAAAGGCTTCCTTGGCGGTGATGTAGTAAAACTCTTTGACCTGCTGAGCACTGAGCGGAATGCGCCGTACCTGGCAACTCTCGTTGCCGCCTTCCATCACGACGCGCTCTTCAAAATCGGCCTGTTTTTTGGCTGATATCTGTTTCCAAGCGATCCAGGTGCTGCTCTCAGCGTTGGCAAAAAAGGTTTTGAGGGTCGGCACAATGCCGTTGGGGCTTTTTTTGTCGCGGTAAACTGTCTTGCCGTCTACCACAACCTCATCGTAGGGTTCACGGTGATAGAGAATGACCAGGGAAGATTTCATATTCAGTTCTCCTGACTACTTACGGCGATAGCAACAATAACAATGGATTCAGTATGGCAAGTTTGTGTCAGCGCCATAACCATCTATAACGACTGCGGATGTTTGTCATACTGCCACGATTTTAGGGGCGGGCGGCGGCGTTTTCGCCTCCTACGAGTCCCGATTGGTCGTTTGATCATCGCGTTTTGTTGTCCGCAAGTTGTTGCCTCAGGAGGCTCGGGGCCGGGCCGTGATCGGCTGATGACCGCTGATCAGGACTCGATATCCTCCCTGGAAGATCAGTCCCGATGAGCAGAGGGGGGTGGGCCTTTGATGGGGGGCTACCTCTTTGCCCGGAAAGCCCCTCGCGCGGGTGCGATCGCCCCTGAAACGACCGAACCGGCCCAACTCCTGTGCGGCAGGAAACTGTTCGAATGGCAGGGCTTTCCCAGCGGAGCTGATGACGACGCCTGGTAGAGCACAAGCAGTACAGTTTGTCACGACAGAATACGATTGTTGAAGTAGCCTTAATACAGTGAATTACACCTCGATCGGCGACATCACAAAGCGGGCATAAATTATCTAAAGTATTAAGCGACTAAACTTATCCTTCATAAAATTCTTATTCAGCGCCGTCACATCTACGCTCACTGCTTTCCGATGTCTGACAAACTATAGATAGACCAGCAGCCTTGAGCTTCATTGCTGAGACGATCGCTTCTCTGCAGCGCTAGTGCTAGCGCGATCGGAACTTGGATGAGCGCTGGCTTAGTGGGTCTACCTGTCTTTCTCTCAATACCGCTCCGTCTACCCAAGAGTATCGATACTGTGCAAGTTAAAAGCGTTCGCACTGCTGCTAACCTCCGCCTCGTTGACGATGAAACCCAGACATTACTGAATTGGGCTGCTTCGGTCATGGCCTCTGAAGACACCTACTTTGGCCGCGGTCAGCGCTTAGCTAAACGGTTGGGCAGCCACTATCGCCGTGATGGCCTGACGGAATTTGGGTTTTGGACGCCGGAATTGATCGGGGATGTGATTCAGTCAGAGCGATCGCTAGAGCTAGAGATCTTTACGCCCCTAGCCCCCATTGACTTTCAAGAGCCCCGTCAGACGGTGGAATTTCAGCGTGACTTAGTGCCTGTCGCGCAGCAAGGGGAATTTTTGTGGGCCGTGGTTGCTGGGGTCAAAGCGGGCAACCGCACCACCGCTGGCTCCTTTTATTGGCTGCGCTATGTGGATGCTGAGCAGCGGGTTCACATTATCCGGGATCCCCTGGCCTATTCCACGCCCTACGGCGTGTTTAGCCCCGCTGAAGTCTATGACATGAGACGGCTCCAGCGGCGGCGTGCCGATCTCAGCTACTTTCGCCGGACGGCAGCGCCAAAAGGGGTGCCCGATGCCGAAGTGCCCCGCGTGCCGACACCGACTAACATTCTGCAAATTCACGTCAAGACGGCTTCCCCAGAAGGCACTCTGGCGGGTTTGACCCACATCATTCAGCGCATATCCGATAAAATCGCTGCCGCTGCACCCCTGACGCCTGGGGAAGAAGTTTATACCGGGTATGACGCCGTCCAGCTTTTGCCCGTAGAGCCCACGATCGAATATCGTCGCGAAGATACCAACGGCGAGCATGAGTTCTTTGCGTTGGGGGTGGCGAAAATTCCTCAAACGAGCGATGGGGAGGCCGCCTCCGACACGGTGACCGTGACCCTGCGCAAACCCGACACGCAAAACTGGGGCTACGATGTCCCGATTGTGGCCTCATCATCGACGAATCCGGCCGTCTTAAGCAGCCTGAGACCGGATGAAGTGGTGGATTTTGTCGCGGCTTTGCATACCTTTGCCGGGGGTGCGATGGGACTGATTTACGACTTGGTTTACGGTCACTCTGACAACCAGGGCATCGAGCTGTTGACGCAACAGTTCTTTAAAGGGCCCAACATGTATGGTCAGGATTTGAACCATCAGTTACCCCAGGTGCGGGCCATTTTGTTAGAAATGCAGCGCCGCAAAATCAACACTGGGGCCGATGGTGTGCGGGTCGATGGCGGTCAGGATTTTCGATTTTTTAATCCGCTCTCGGGGCGGGTCGAACAGGATGATGCCTATCTGTTGGCGATGAGCGATGTGGTGCAAAACATTCACGGCTATCGTCGCCTGATGTTCACCATCTTTGAAGACGGACGGCCTTGGCCAGAGGATGGCTGGGAAGAAAAGTCCACCTACCGTGAACTGGTGGACATGAAACCCGGCTCGTTTCAATGGGGGCCGCTGATCTTTGCCCACAATACGCCGACCTTGAAAGGCTTTTGGGATCGCAAGTGGCGACGGGTCGGTGAGGTGATTTTTCAAGGCGATCATTGGATCACCGGCTGTGGCAATCACGACACCGTGCGGCGCGGTAATCAGGTTGCACCAGATGCCGACATTAACTGGAATTTGGGTAAAACCCTGCCCCAGGTTTTGCATCGGGCCTACAACAATCCGGCCACTTTGTTGTGGGTACATGGCTTCTCCCCGGGCTTACCGATGGATTTTTTGAATGCCACGGTTGAGACGCCCTGGGGCTTTTTCCGCAATACGGACGATCGCTACGGCGTGAAGGTGGTTTCTGAAGAAGTCGGCTTTCTCGATTGGGAAATTGAGCCCGAAATGTATGCCGATCGCGATGCTTTTCCACAGCTCAAGGCCCTGGGCTTTTCTGAATATGAGCAATTGCGTGACTTTGCCTACGCCTTAAGAGACGCCATGATCGAAACCGATTATGACCTGCAGGCCGTCGCCCTGATCTGTCAGCAGTGTCTGGGCGGGGGCAACCACGATGCCTGTGAAATGCCGTCCTTAGAAGAGCTGAATGAGGAGGGCCACCTGCCGAGTTTCTTAGCCACACTTGACGTGCCAAAGCTGAAGGCATTTGCCATGGCCTTTATGGAAGATGGCCACGATATGTGCAATGTGGGTCGATACCTGGAAGGTCTCGACGGTGCAGTCACTCATTTCAGCCTCACGCTCCGCCAGTTCCGGCTGGCTCATCCCTGGCTGCGGGAAAATCTGACGGGCCGCGATCGCTTCAACCGCATCAGCGATGACTATCGCACGATCTTTTATGGCTATCGCAGCGAACCCCATGCCGAAAATAGCCCCGCGAAGGAAGTGGTCATTCTGACTCATATGGGCGGCGACCCGATGGTGGTCAATCCCGGTGACTGGCTACAACTGGATATGGCCGAGTGGCAAGTTGCCTTAGCGGCCCCAGGCATTGACCTCAAAGACGGGGTGAAAGACCTGCGTTCGTTTGAGTTGCGAGATGGTGAGGGCGTTCTGTTAATACCCCTCGGGCAGACTGTATAGCAAACTGCAGTTAGGTCAAGACACGCCGGATCGCTGAAGTCGTGATTTGACAAGCATCTCAATTCCACGTTCCGACCTCCGCATTCCGACTTCTGCTATAGCAGCGCCTTAAAGGCGGTACTGGGCCTTCGCAATGAGTTCCCTGTTGGTCTTCAGCCCTGATTGACGAGTTGCTGTCTGTGCTCTTGTCAACCGCTCTCCTGTGCCTGCTGGCAATGAGCTGGGTGGGTGAGTGCTGTCGATGGCGGTTGTTTGAGCCATGCACTCAATCGCCTACGTGCGGTCAAGGGGACGGTGCTAACGACCCACAATACCGCCGTTGTCATCGCTGAGCGGGCGATTATTGCGCGTTGATCGCACTTGGATGGAGTCACCGTGGGAGGGCAATCCTTCGGCTTCGGTCAGCCGAGCGATCGCCGACGAAACTTGATCCAACGCGCTCGGTGAATATTGAATCAGACTGGAATGTTTCATAAACGTTTCGGCACTCAGGGGCGATGCATAGCGAGCTGCCCCCGACGTCGGCAGTGTGTGGTTGGGGCCAGCCAGATAATCCCCCACGGCTTCTGGGGTGGCATGGCCTAAAAAGATCGCCCCGGCATGGCGAATGTTTTCCAACCAATGCCACGGATCTGCCACTTCGAGTTCGAGGTGTTCGGGGGCAAAGTCGTTAGAGAGGGCGATCGCCGTTTCTAGGCTATCCACGACGATCGCGGCCCCATAGTTGGCGATCGCTTTCTCGGTTAAGGTCTGGCGCGGATGTCCGGCTAACTGGCGATCAACCTCCGCCACCACGCTTTCGGCCAGGGCGGCATCGGGGGTAATCAAAATGGCGGCAGCCATCGGGTCGTGCTCAGCTTGGGCTAGCAGGGCAGTGGCGACATAGACGGGGTCAGCGGTGTGATCGGCAATGATCAAGACTTCAGAGGGACCGGCTAGGGAGTCAATGCCCACGGTGCCACACACCTGCTTTTTGGCCAGAGTGACATAAATGTTGCCCGGGCCTGTGATCACGTTAACGGCGGGAATCGTTTCGGTGCCATAGGCTAAGGCCGCGATCGCCTGGGCACCGCCCACGCGATAAATTTCAGTCACGCCCGCTTCTTGAGCAGCCACTAAAACAGCGGGATTGATGGCCCCCTGCTCGCCGGGGGGCGTCACCATGACGATGCGCTCGACGCCCGCCACTTGGGCCGGGACGGCATTCATTAAAACGGTGCTGGGGTAGGCGGCCCGGCCACCGGGGACGTAGATGCCGGCGCGATCGACCGCAGAATATCGTTTACCCAAGACCACGTCGCCCTTAAACTCGACCCAACTCGCGGGCACTCGCTGGCGATGAAAGGCTTCAATGTTTTGGTGGGCGAGACGAATTGCATCAATCAGCTCCTTCGAGACCTGTTGATACGCCGCATCCACCTCAGCCCCGCGCACCCGCAACCCCGCGGCGGTGAGCTCCTGCCGATCAAAATCAGCAGTGTACTGCAGCAAAGCCTCGTCGCCCTTGCGCTGTACCGCTTGCAGAATTTCTCTAACGGCTGCTTCTTTGTGAAAAACCTGATTGTCATGGGTGCGGTCACAGATTCGCTGCAACTCTACCTGTGCATCAGCTAACTGGTTGATAATGCGCAGCATTTCGCACAAACCTGACTTAATAAGCGATAAAGCCTGGGCAACGGAAGGACAATCCCTTCTGTACCCTGAGCCTGTTCGGTGAAGAATCCCTACTGACTTATAGCTTAGCGCGGTTTCATTTGCCCATCCGTAGGTTCCTGAACAGTCCCCGGAATTTGATGTTATGATGCTTAGTCTGTCGATTATTCTATGTGAGTTTGGGCGAGCTGTGGCAAATATCAAGTCTGCAATTAAGCGCATTCAAGTATCAGAACGTAACCGGGTACGCAATAAGTCTTATCGGTCAGCCGTCAAGACGCTGACCAAACGATATCTCGAAGCTTTAGATGCCTATGCGGCTGACCCCAGTCCCACCGCTGCTGAAACCGTTCAAGCAGAACTGTCTGCGGTTTTTAGCAAGGTTGACAAGGCCGTCAAGCGCGGCATTTACCATGGCAACGCGGGTGCCCGTCGGAAGTCGCGGTTAGCGAAAGCCTGGAAAGCAGTCGAAGCCCAGAAAGTGACAGCATCTTAATAAAGAGGTCGGAAACTGCGCTATGCAGTTGATTGACACCCACGTTCACATCAATTTTGAAACCTTTCGTCCTGATTTGGACGCCATCGCTGCAGCTTGGCGGGCGGCGGGCGTCACTCACTTGGTGCACTCTTGTGTAGAGCCGAGTGAGTTTGCCGCAATGCAGGCGATCGCGGATCGCTATCCAGAGGTCTCGCTGGCCGTCGGGCTGCATCCTCTGGATATGGATAAATGGACGTCTACTACCGCCCAGATCATCGAGTCATCGGCTCGCTCTGATCAGCGCGTGGTCGCCATTGGTGAAACCGGCCTTGATTTTTACAAGGCGGATGATCAAAGCCTGCAGGCAGAAGCCTTTTGGCAGCAATTGATGATTGCTCATCAATTGGAGCTACCGGTGATTATCCATTGCCGCGATGCCGCCGCCGCCGCCGCTCAGCAGATCAAGACCTTTCAGTCTGAGGTTGGGGCCGTGACGGGGGTGATGCACTGCTGGGCCGGAACGCCGGCAGAAACGCAGTGGTTCTTGGAGTTGGGGTTCTACGTGAGCTTTAGCGGCATTGTGACGTTTAAGAATGCTCACCAGGTCAAAGCATCGGCGCAGCTGGTACCCAGCGATCGCCTTTTGATCGAAACCGACTGCCCCTTTTTGACGCCAGTTCCCCGCCGCAAAGAGCGGCGTAATCAACCCGCCAACGTATTGCATGTCGCGAGCTATTTGGCCGAACTGCGACAGGAGCCCCTAGCGACCTTAGCCAGTCAGACAACTGCGAATGCGATCCGCCTATTCCGACTACCGCTCGATGGCTCAACCCGCTTGCCGGTGGCGGGATCTACGGATAAACCCACGGCTCAGAGAACGGCTTTGACAGAGCCTTAACATATTTTTTCGAGAAATAGGTGTTGACAAATGTCTGAAGGTACGTTCTTTTTGTTAAGCTGGTTTGAAGCGTGAAATATTACCGGTGGAATCTGGGGTAATGTGTTGTTTCTGTCTGAAAAA